>DATCNP010000001.1:0-8805 GCA_036565205.1 Solirubrobacteraceae bacterium
CGAGCGTCTTCAGGCCCTCGCCGGTGATGTAGGCGACGACCCGCTCGTCCGGGTCGATCTCGCCCCGCTCGGCGAGCTTCGCCAGCACCGCGGTCGTCACGCCGCCAGCCGTCTCAGTGAAGATGCCCGTCGTCTGCGCGAGCAAGCTGATTCCGGCGCGGATCTCATCGTCGCTCACCGAATCGATCGAGCCGCCGGTGCTGCGCGCAAGGTCAAGCGCGTAAGGCCCGTCGGCGGGGTTTCCGATCGCCAGCGATTTGGCAATCGTGTCGGGCTTGACCGGCCGGCAGAAGTCCTGCCCGGCCTCGAACGCGCTCGCCACCGGCGAGCATCCGTCGGCCTGTGCGCCATTGAAGGTCGGGAGCTCGCCTTCGAGCAGGCCGACCTCGAGCCACTCCTCGAAGCCGCGGGCGATCTTCGTGAACAGCGATCCCGAGGCGATCGGCGCCACGACGCGATCCGGGAGCTCGAAACCAAGCTGCTCAGCGGTCTCGAACGCCAGCGTCTTGGAGCCCTCGGCGTAATACGGGCGCATGTTGATGTTCACGAACGCCCAGTCGCGCTCGCCCGATAGCTCGGTGCACAGGCGGTTGACGTCGTCGTAGTTTCCCTGGACGGCGACCAGGTTGGTCCCGTAGACGCCGGTCGCGATCACCTTCTGCTCCTCGAGGTCGGCCGGGATGAACACGTAGGACTCGAGGCCGGCCGCGGCGGCGTGGGCGGCCACCGCGTTGGCCAGGTTGCCGGTCGAGGCGCAGGCCACGGTGCGATAGCCGAGCTCGCGAGCGCGCGCCATCGCCACCGATACGACCCGATCCTTGAACGAGTGCGTCGGATTCGCGGCGTCGTTCTTGATCCAGACCTCCTTCAGGCCAAGACGTTCGGCCAGCCTGTCAGCCCTGATCAGCGGCGTCCAGCCGGCGTGAAGCGTCCCCCGCGGCGGCGTCTGGACGGGAAGGAAGTCCCCGTAGCGCCACAGCGAGTGAGGTCCGGCCTGGATCCGCCGCCGCAACGCGGCCGGATCGCTGTCGGCGCGGGTAGCGTAGGCGACTTCGAGCGGTCCGAAGCACTGCTCGCAGACGTACCGCGCGTCGAGCGGGTAGGTGGTCTTACATTCCTTGCAACGAAGTGACTCTGGCGGCATATGTGAAAAACCTCCGCCGGGGTCTGTGGTCGGAGGTTCGGGAAACCGCCATATCCACATCTCCCAGGCCTTGTAGTTGGAGCCTGATGGAATTGGCACCGTTCCCTTGCGGGAGGTTGCCGGGGTTTCGTAGGGCCATTCCCTCCACCCCTCTGGATGCGTACTGCTATGTACCGAGCACTATATCGGCCGCTGCAACGAATTTGAAGAGGGCTGGCGCGCAGCCGTCCACGAGCCCGCTCGTGCGGCACGTAACGTCGCCGACTTGACGGTGTTCACAGGTCTCTGATGCCCGCCCCTTCCGCAGACCCGCTCGAGCGGCTCGAGGCGACGCTCGGACTGGTCGGGGCGACGGCGCCGAGCAAGCGCATGCTGGTGATCGTCAACCCTTACGCCACGACCGTCTCCGACCGCCTCAAGAACCTGGTCGTCTACGCCCTGCGCGGCAGCTACCAGGTCGACGCCGTCGACACCGAGGCTCGCGACCACGCGACCGAGCTCTGCCGCCAGGCTGCACGAGAGGGCTATGACGTCGTCGTCGCGTTCGGCGGCGACGGCACGGTGAACGAGGCCGCCAATGGCCTGGCCGGATCCGATACCGCTCTGAGCTGTCTGCCGGGTGGCCGGACGAACGTCTACTGCCGGCTTCTCGGGATTCCGATCGACGTCGTCGATGCGACCGAGCACCTGCTCAGGATCGCCGACAACTGGCATCCGCGCCGAGTCGACCTCGGCCACGCCGGCGAGCGCCACTTCCTGTTCTCGGCCGGGGTGGGACTGGATGCGAGCGTCGTCGAGCGCGTCGACGCCCACCCCCGGCTCAAAGCGCGCGCCGGCGAGTGGTACTACGCCTGGACAGGCGTCAGGGTCTTCAACCGCCGCTACCTCATACGGCCGCCCAGGATGGAGGTCGAGCTGGGTCCAGAGCGGGTCCAGGCGGTCACGACGATCGTCCAGAACGCCGCGCCGTACACCTACTTCGGTAGCCGTCCCGTGCACATGGGCGAAGGTGCGGCGCTGGACAGCGGCGATCTCTCCGGGGTGATCCTCCGCCGCGCGAGCCTGATCGACATTCCGACGATCACCTGGCGCGCCCTCTCACGCCGCGCGCGCCTGGCCAAACACCGCCGCGTGCGCCCGTTCTCAGAGGTCACGAACCTGAGGGTGAAGACGGCGGACGAGCGGCCGCTGCCGCTGCAGGTCGATGGCGACTACATCGGCGAGGTGCACGAGGTCGAGTTCAGCGTCACGCCACGGGGGATACTGGTCGTCGCGTAGTGTCGCGATTCGAAAATTCGTGAGCAGTCTCGGGAGTGGCTGGCCTAAGATCCCGCCTCGTGCGGCGACTCTCGCTCCTGATGGTGTGCGGCGCAGCTGCCATCCTGCCGACGCTTGTGCACGCCCATCCGCTCCCGGGGGCGCCGGCGTGCCCCGTGTTCCCCGCGAATAACCCGTGGAACCAGCGGGTTGACCGGCTGCCGGTGGCCAGGAACTCGGCGCGGCTGATCGCGAGCATCGGCCTCGCCGCCCCCGTTCACCCCGATTTTGGGACCGTGTTCAACGGGGCCCCGAATGGCATCCCCTACGAGGTCGTCTCGAAGCGGACGCCACGTATGCCGGTCAGCTTCACGTTTGCATCGGAATCCGACGGTCATCGCTACCCCCTCCCGCGCAACGTCCCGATCGAGGGCGGCCCGCACGCGACAGGCGACCGCCACGTGATCGTCGTCGACAAGAGCACCTGCACCGACTACGAGCTGTTCGACGCGGTCCCGCACGCGGGCGGCATGCATTGGACCGCCGGATCGGGCGCGATCTTCGACCTGCGCTCCAACCACCTTCGTCCCGCCGGCTTCACCTCCGCCGACGCCGCCGGCCTTCCGATCCTCCCCGGCCTCGCGCGGTATGACGAAGTCGCGCGCGGCGTGATCGGCCACGCGTTGCGCTTCACGGCGCCGTGCACAGCTCGTGCGTACGTGTACCCCGCGCGCCACGAGGCCTCGACGTGCAGCGGGCCGAACCTGCCGCCGATGGGCCTGCGGGTGCGTCTGAAGGCGAAGGTCGACATCTCGCGGCTGCCCCACCAGGCGCGCATCGTGGCGCTGGCGCTGAAGCGCTACGGGCTGATCCTCGCCGACAACGGCTCCCCCTGGTTCATCTCGGGGGCGCCGAACCCGCGCTGGAACGACGACGCGCTGCACCGGCTCGATCGCCTCGCCGGCCGCGACTTCGAGGTCGTGGACACGCGCTCGCTGCCGCACCCACACTAGAACTCATACCCCGTCGGGGGGTGAAAACCGCCTCGGTCCGCCCTCCTTAGCTCTGTGGACGGACTCTCGGACCGGCGGCGGGACGCGAAGCGCGCGGCGCCGACGGTCGCCGCCCGCGATCGGGAGCTGCTCGGGTTCATCGCCCAGCACCGGCTGGTGCTCGACTGCCACGTGCAATCGCTGCTGGGCTCTCGCAACGTCGCGGATGCGCGGCTGCGAGCCCTCGAGAGGGTGCGGCTGATCAGGCAGGGACCGCGTTTTCATGGGCAGCCGCGTTGCTACCAGATCACCCGCGCCGGATTGGACCTCGCCGGCAGCAGCCTTCCGCAGCCGCGCACCGACCTGCGCGAGTACAAGCACGACGTCGGCGTCGCCTGGCTGTGGCTGGGCGCCCGCCGGGGGGCGTTCGGGCCGATCCGGGAGGTCGTCTCCGAGCGGGCGCTGCGCTCCGGCGACATGACCGCCGACGGACGCAAGCGACCGCTGGGCGTGCGGCTCGGTGGCGTCGGCCCAAAAGGGCGCGAGAGCCTGCACTATCCCGATCTTCTGCTCGTAGACCCGGGCGGGCGCCGGACCGCGGTCGAGCTCGAGCTGACGCCCAAGGGCATCGGCCGCCGTGAACGGATCCTCGCCGGATATGCCAGCGACGCCCGAATCGATGCGGCGCTGTACCTCGTCGAGGATCTCCGCATCGGGCGCAGGATCGAGGCCTCGGCGCGGGCCCTTGGCGCGAGCGAGCTGATCCAGGTCCGGCGCGTCCGCATCAGCGGGTTTCGCGCCGACGGAGCTCCGGAGGCCGGCGCGAACCGCGTCCGCGCGCGGGAGACGCCGGCGCGGCGCAAAACGGTACGCGAGGCGGAGCTGCGGCGGTGAACCCAGCCCCCCACACATCCGGGCGCCGCCCTCCTCGTTGGACGATCGCGGCGTTTGCGGTGCTGCTCCTCCTCCCCACCTTCTGGGCCGGAGTCGCCCTGCTGGCGGCCGCGGCCATCAGCGGGGCCTTGGCCGTGGTCCGCGAGGCAGCCTTCAGACGCGCGCGGGCGGCGGCGAGCCCGGCCGCGGCCGGCGGCGTTGGGCTCGGCACCGATACCGAGGGGAATCCGGTCTGGCTCGAGGACTCCCAACTGGCAGCTCATGGCCTGATCCTCGGGGCCAGCGGCTCAGGCAAGTCGACGACGCTGCTGCGGATGCTCACCGACCAGATCAGGCGCGGCCGGCCGGTGGTTGTGATCGACCTGAAGGGCTCGCAAGCGTTCGCAGGCGAGCTCGCCGCGGCGTCCGCGGCCGCAGGTCGGCCGTTCAAGCTGTTCTCGCCGGACGGCCAGACTCGCTGGAACCCGCTCGCGCATGGCAACGCGACCCAGCTGAAGGACAAGCTGATCGCGAGCGAGCGCTTCACCGAGCCCCACTACCAGAGGGCGGCCGAGCGCTACGTCCAGACGGTGCTGCAGGTCCTGCAGGCTGCGCATCCAGATGCAGCGGCCGACCTCGGCGAGGTCGTCGCGCACATGGATCCGCGTCGGCTCTCGGGGGCTCTGCGGCGGCTACCGCGCGAGCGCGCCGCGCAGGTACAGGATTACCTCGCCGGCCTGACGCCCGACCAGCACAGCGCAATCCGCGGCTTTGCCACACGCCTGGCCCTGCTCACCGAGTCAAACGTCGGGCCGTTGCTCGAATCGGGGTCCGAGCGAGCTGAGACGATCGACCTGCGCTCGGCGCTGGAGCATCACGAGGTTGTCCTCTTCAGCCTCAATTCGAGCACCTACGGGAAGCTGGCTTCTCAGTTGGGCACGCTGGCGATTCAGGATCTGATCGCAGCGGCGGGCGATCGGCTTGAGCGCTCGTCGGACGGGGCGTCCATCCAGGCCACGATCGGGATCGATGAGTTCTCGGCCCTCGGCACCGAGAACGTCGTCGGACTGCTGGCCCGCGGTCGAGAGGCCGGAATGAGCGTCCTGCTCGTAACCCAGGAGCTGGCCGACCTCGACCGCGCCGGACGGGGCATGCGCGACCAGGTGGTTGGCAACACAGCGGTCAAGATCGCCCACCGCCAGGACGTGCCCGCCTCGGCGAAGCTGATCGCCGAGATGGCCGGCACCAAGACCGTCTGGGAGGAGACCGAGCAGATCGGCGGCCGGTTCGGCGCCAACGCGCGGCGCGGCACACGCCGCGAGGTCGAGCGCTTCGTCGTGCACCCGAACCAGATCAAGTCGCTGCGGACCGGCGAGGCCGTGATCATCACCAAGCTGCCCAGGGCCGCCGTCCGGCTGATGACGGTCTCGCCCCCGACGGGCAGCCGCGCAACCCCGTCCCCTGCCACCGCCGTCCCGCGTCCGCGCCCCGGCCCGGCAACCGCCTCCCCACGGCCAACGCCCGGCCCGCGGCCAACGCCCGGCCCACGGCGATCAGGGGCCCGACCACCGCCAACCCGATCGACCCGCGCCGGCGGTCGCCCAGAGCCCGGCGAGAGCCCGAGCCGAGGCGGCGCCGACGGCCAGGCGCGCTAGCCAGGGCCGGCGCGCTAGCCAGCGCCCGGGGTGACGCGATAGGCATCGAAGACGGCGTCGATGTTGCGCAGGCGGCTGATGGCCTGGTCCAGTGTGCGGGTGTCCCCCACCTCGACCACGAACCGGTTCTTGACCATCGGATGGTTGACCGCGCAGTGGGCGTCGAGGATGTTGATCCCGGCCTCGGCGAATGTTCGCGACATGTCCTCGAGGAGCCGGTGGCGATCCCAGCCGTCGACTTCGATCTCGACCCGGAACGAGGTGTCGGCGTCGCCGTCCCAGGCCACATCGGTGAAGCGGTCGGGGTCTTTCCTCAGCACGGTCACGTTCGGGCAATCCTCGCGGTGGATCGTGATCCCGCGTCCGAGGGAGATATAGCCCACGATCGCGTCGCCCGGAACCGGCCGGCAGCACTTGGCCAGGCGCAGCATCACCTCATCGATCCCCTGGACGCTGATGCCATACCGGGAGGAGGACTCGGTCGGCCTCGCCCGGCCGCGACGCGTCTTGAGCAGATCGTTGGTCGCCGTCGGCTCGGTCTCGGCGGTCTCGCCCTGCTTCAGGTGCTGCATCACCTTGTTGACGACGACCTTGGGGGAGATCTTGGCGGCACCGAGCGCGATGTAGAAGTCGTCTGCCTTGCGGAAGCCCATCTCGCGGATCACGTCGGCGAGCAGCGGTGACCCGACCAGCTTCTGCGCCGGAAGCCCCTGCTTCTTCAGGTGCTCCTGGAGCAGCTCGCGGCCGGTGTGCTCGGTGTCCCGTCGCGACTCGGCCTTGAACCAGGCCTTGATCTTGTTGCGTGCCCGCGTCGTCTTCACCACCGCGAGCCAGTCGCGTGAGGGCCCCCGCTCGCGCTTGGAGGTCAGGACCTCGACGATGTCCCCGGAACGCAAGGCGTAGGAGAGCGGCACGATCTTGCCGTTGACCTTGGCCCCGACGCACCGGTGGCCGACGTCGGTGTGGATCTCGTAGGCGAAGTCAAGCGGGGTGGCGCCGGCTGCCAGCGACTTGACCTCGCCCTTGGGCGTGAACACGAACACCTCGTCCTCGAACAGGTCGACCTTCAGCGACTCCATGAACTCGCCGGGGTCGGAGAGATCCTGCTGCCAGTCCAACAGCGAGCGCAGCCACTTCAGCTTGCCGTCGGGGTCGCGCGAGCCGGTGGCCGCGTTCGATCCGGCCCGGTCCTTGTACATCCAGTGCGCCGCGATTCCGAACTCGGCCAGGTCGTGCATCTCCCCCGTCCGGATCTGGATCTCCAGCGGCCGGCCCTCGGGTCCGATCACCGTCGTGTGCAGCGACTGGTACATGTTGAACTTCGGCATCGCGATGAAGTCCTTGAACCGTCCCGGCAGCGGCTTCCATAGCGAGTGGATCACGCCCACCGCGCCGTAGGTGTCCTTGACCGAGTCGACGACCACGCGCATCGCGGTCAGGTCGTAGATCTCGTTGAACTCGCGACCCTTCTTGGTCATCTTCGAATAGATCGAGTAGAAGTGCTTGGCGCGCCCCGCGATCTGGGCGTTGATCCCCACCTGCGCAAGCGACTGCGCGACGATCTCGCCGGCCTCGTTGACGTACTGCTCGCGCTCGACTCGTTGCTGAGCGACCAGGTCCTTGATGTCGCTGTACTTGCGGGGGTGGAGCGTCTGGAAGGCGAGGTCCTCCAGCTCCCATTTGATCGCATGGATGCCGAGCCGGTGGGCGATCGGCGCGTAGATGTCGAGCGTCTCCCGCGCCTTGTCGATCTGCTTCTGCTTCGCCAGCCCGCTGATCGTGCGCATGTTGTGCAGGCGGTCGGCGAGCTTGATCAGGATGACGCGGATGTCCGTCGCCATCGCGACCATCATCTTGCGGTAGTTCTCGGCCTGGGCCTCATCGCGCGACTGGAAGGTGAGCCCGGTCAGCTTGGTGACCCCGTCGACGAGTCCGGAGATCTCCTCGCCGAAGGCCTCCGAGACCTCCTCGAGCGACGCGCTCGTGTCCTCGACCGTGTCGTGCAGCAGCGCCGCGCACAGAGTCTCGGTGTCGAGTCGCATCCCGGCGCAGATCCGCGCCACGCCAACCGGGTGGGTGATGAAATCCTCGCCCGACTTGCGGCGCTGGTCGGCGTGGTGAACGCAGGCAAAGACGAACGCCTCCTCGACGCGCTCGCGGTCGATCGCGACCGCCGCGTGGTCAGCGTGCTCCTCGACGACCGCGAACAGGTCGCCCAGCAGCCGGCGCTCGGCACCCGAGAGCTCGGCGCGCTCGATCTTCGCGCGCGGGCTCCGATCGCTGAGCAGATCGACGGGCGGTCGCGGTCCGGCGAGCACGGCGTGGCCACCGCTACGGCCATCGCTCGACTCGAGCGCGGTCGCGGAGCCCTTCTCGGTGTCGGCCTTGGCCCGGGCGGAGCTCCGTCTCAGGCGCTTGGTCGATGATTTGCGTTGCTCAGGAATCTCGTTCCATCCTCGTACCGCTTGGCATAAGCCCTGTACGAAGGCGAGTGGTGGAGCTCTGTTGGCGCCCGACCCGCGATCGCGAGGGCGAGCAGATCCCGGTCGAGGCTGACGAGCCCGAGCTCCGCGAGAACCTTTACGAGCCTGCCGGCCAAACGTGCCGGTCGACCGTAGGGACCGTTCCCGCGAAGCAGGCGCTCGAGCTCCTCGCCGGACACCCGCTCCCGCTGCCTGAGGCCGCGGTAGAGGGAGGCGAGTGAATCGCGGAGACCGTACTCCAGCTCGTGCATCTGCTCAGCAAAGCGTAGCTCAGCCTGGCCCCAGGCCAGGTGGGTGAACCCCGAACCCGCAACCAGCTGCTCCCGCGCAGCGCCCGCTGCCGGGGGGTCCAGCGCGACCACGTGCGCGTAGGACGCCGTGAGCGCTGGCTCGTGCTCGAG
>DATCNP010000002.1:0-10320 GCA_036565205.1 Solirubrobacteraceae bacterium
CATCCACCACATCACGGCAATCACCGCCGAGGCGCAGCGGAACGTCGATTTCTACGCCGGCGTGCTCGGTCTTCGTCTGGTCAAGAAGTCCGTCAACCAGGACCAAACCTCGGTCTACCACTTGTTCTACGCCGACGAGCGCGGCGAGCCTGGTTCGGACATCACCTTCTTCGAGTACCCCGGCCTGCCACGCGGTCGGGCCGGCGCCGGGATGGTCCACACGATCGTCTGGCGCGTCGGCAGTCCGGCCGCGCTCGACTTCTGGGCCGAGCGCCTGGCCGGGGCTGGTTATGACCCGGCGCGAACCGACGACGCGCTCGTCCTTGCCGACTTCGAGGGCCTCCGTCACGAGCTCAGGGTCGTCGAGACCGACGACGAGCCGCTGATCGCCGAGCATCCCGAGATCCCGGCCGAGCTCGCCCTCCAGGGCTTCCACGCCGTGCGGGCCTATGCGGACGATCCCGAGCGCAGCCATCCGCTGCTCGAGGAGGTCCTTGGTTTCACGCAGCGCGGCGAGGGCCCGCTCCCCGACCCGGGCACGACCTCAGCCTGGGAGGCGCGCGGCGAGCGGCGCGGCGGCTACATCAGCTATGACATTCCCCCCGAGGCCCGGGGCCTGCAGGGCGCTGGGACGGTCCATCACGTCGCCTGGGCATCACAGCCCGAGGAGCAGGAGGCCTGGCAGCAGACGCTCGCCCGCTCCGGCGCGCACCCGACGCCAGTGATCGACCGCCACTACTTCCGCTCGATCTACTTCCGTGAGCCATCGGGCGTGCTGTTCGAGATCGCCACTATCGGGCCGGGGTTCACGGTCGACGAGCCGCTGGAGCACCTTGGGGAGAAGCTCTCGCTGACGCCGCAGTTCGAGCATCTGCGAGACCAGATCGAGCCAACGCTGACGCCGCTGCACAACCCGCGTGAGGACTGGGCCCGGCGCTAGCCCAGGAGTTCTGCGAACCGGCGCGCATCGACGTTCGCGCCCGAGAGCACAACCCCGACCCGCTGGCCCTTGCTGCGCACGACACCCGCCAGCAGCGCGGCCAGCGCGCAGGCTCCGCTCGGCTCGGCTACCACCTTCATCCGCTCGAACAGCAGCCGCATCGCCGCGACGATCTGCTCGTCGCTGACGGCGACTGCCTCGTCGACCAGCGCTGAGATCACCGGCCAGGTGAGATCGCCAGGGGTCGAGAGCTGCTGGCCGTCGGCGATCGTCCGGCCCACCTCGACCTCCTGTCGAACACCCGCGGCGAGCGATCGGGTCACGTCATCGCTGGCCTGCGGCTCGACGCCTATCACCCGAGTCCGCGGCGAGAGCGCCTTGATCGCGGTCGCACACCCGGAGATCAGTCCCCCGCCGCCGACCGGCACCAGCACCGCGTCGAGGTCGGGCACGTCGGTCACGAGCTCGAGCCCAACGGTGCCGGCGCCGGCCATCACGAACGGGTTGTCGTAAGGGTGAACGATCGTTAGCCCTCGCTCGGCCGCGAGCTCGCGTGTCATCCCCTCGCGGTCATCGCTGTAGCGGTCATAGGAGATCACCTCGGCGCCGTACCCCTCGGCGGCGGCGCGCTTCTGCTCCGGCGCATCGAGCGGCATCAGGATCACCGCCCGCGTTCCGCACAGCCGGGCAGAGAGCGCGAGCGCCTGAGCATGGTTCCCCGAGGAGGCGGCGCAGACCCCGCGCTCGAGCGCGGCCGGGTCGAGTGTCGAGACCGCGTTGTAAGCCCCGCGGAACTTGAACGCACCGATCCGCTGTAGGCCCTCGGCCTTTACGAACAGCTGCGCTTCGAGCAGCTCGTCGAGCGATCGTGAGCTCAGAACCGGCGTTCGGTGCGCGACTCCTCGCAGTCGAGCCGCTGCGGCCCGAATGTCATCGAGGCTCAGCACCCCCCCACCCGGGCCCGGCGACGGAATCCTAGGCCGGCAGGCCGGCGTCGCGCATCAGCCGGCCGACCGAGACCGCGGCGAGGTGATCGGCGCGCAGCTGCGGGAGCAACTTCGCCATCAGGGACTGGAGCTGGACCGGGCTCGAGACGTTGACCTCGATCACTTCGCCGGGGCGTAGCCGTCCGACCTTGTCGTTCTGGCTGTGCAGCTTCACCGCCCCGGCGACGAGCCGTCCGCCGGCGCCGTGTGCGACAAGCCACTGCCCGACGCTCGGCCCGCTCGACGAGTAGAGGAAGTGGTGGCGGTGCCCGATCGTGGTCCTCAGGTCGCGGAGCTCGTCGCGCGTCCCAATCCAGCGCACCAGACCGCCCTTGGGAAGCCTGGGCACCGCCTGGTCGCCATAGGCGCCAACCGTCGTCTCCAGCGGCGAGGAGACTCGGTCGACCGCGAACGAGGCGTGGACCCCTTCCAGGAACAAAGTGCTGGCAAGTGCCGGGATCGCCTGGCCGGGGGCGTCGATCAAGATCCCGACTTCAGGCCGGGCCGTAGTGACCGCGGTCACCGGGCGCATCGGCACGAAGTCCGAGACCAGCTTGTAGGACATCCCCGTGGTCAGCGTCCAGGCAGCGACTGCGGCAACCGCCGCGACGGTCGTCGCCGCGCGCGCGGTCCGCACCTTCCACACCGGCATCGTCCGGGCGCGGCGCTCGTCGGTGAGGATCAGCGACGCCGTCGAGGACCGGCGGGCGAACGAGCCGTCAGGCTCGGGGTGGCTCTCGAGCGCACGCTCGATCGCGGGCGGCAGATCCCGCGCCGAGCGCGCGACCTGGGCGAGCTTGAAGCGCTCGAGTGCGGTGTTCGAAGCGCGGACGTGGCCGACTCCGAAGCCGTAGGAGACGACCGGGCAGCCGCGGATGATCGCCTCGAGCACGGTCAATCCGGCGCTCGAGTGCACGAGCACGTCGGCGGCGGCGAGCACGTCGCCCATGCGGTCGGTGAAGCCCATCAGCCGCAGCCGCGGCTCGGAGCCGAAGCGCTTGGCCACCTTGGCCCGAAGCCTGTCGTTGCGACCGCAGAGGCAGAGCACGATCGCGTCGGGGACCTCGAGCGCGGCGCGCGTGGCGCCGGCGAGATCGCCCACCCCCCAGCCGCCGCCCGAGACCCCGATCACCTTGGCGTCGGCGGGCAGCCCGAGCGAGCGCCGAGCGTCGGCCCGCGAGCGCGCGGCCAGGAACGCCGGCGAGGTCGGCGGCTTGGCCCAGCGGACGCTGCCCGGCCCGGCGATCCGCTCGACCTCCTCGGCCGACTCCGGATGGGTGATGAAGTGCAGGTCGATACCGGGATGGGCCCAGAACTGGAGCCCGGCGAGGTCGGTGATCGATGAGTAGCAGGGAACGCTCAGCCGGCCCTTGCGGCGCAGCTCGCCGAGCACGGCGGTGACGCCAGGGTAGGTCGAGACGATCAGGTCGGGATCGTGGGCCCTGATCAGGCGCATCAGCCCGCGACGGCCGAACGCGGTCAACAGGCTCCGGGCCAGCCAGCGCGTCGGGGCGAAGTACATGAACAGCATGTACTGGAAGTCGAACAGCCACGGCAGCCACTGGAACATGAAGGCCGAGTTCTCGCGCAGGACCTTGGTCAGGATCGGGCCCATCGCCGGCAGGCCGTTGACGATCGCGACCTGAGCGTCGGGGTCCTCGTCGCGGAACTCTCTCGCCACCGCTCGGGCGGGAAGGTCGTGGCCCTCGCCGATGTCGGCGGAGATGATCAGGATCTGGCGCGGCTTTGACTCGGCGTCGGGCTCTCCGGCCGGGATCACGGCCGCTGCCTCCTGGCGTTCAGCCGCCGCAGCGGCCTGCTCGTGGCGCCAATCGATGTACCGGCGCACCCCCTCGGAGAATGGCGTCGCCGCCGTCCAGCCGAGCTCCCACTCAGCGCGCTTGCTGGAGACGATCTTGCCCCCGAAATCGCCGGGGCGGGCGGGCGTGTGGACGATCTCGACGTCGCCCATCAGCTCCTTGATCGTCTCGGCGATCCGCTTGATCGTGACTGTCTCGTCGCAGGCCAGGTTGTAGACGCGGTTGACCGCGATCTCCTCGACACCGAGCGCGACCCCCTCGGCGAGATCCTCGACGTAGACGAACTTCCGGCTCTGACTGCCGTCTCCGGCGAGCGTCAGCGGCTCACCTGCGAGCGCCTTGTTGACGAACGCCGGGACCACGGCGGCTTCGCGCGCTCGGGGACCGTAGGGGATGCCGAACCGGAGGATCGTGTAGTCGATCCCGTACAGCTCCTGGTAGGCCTTGCAGTACAGCTCGCCGGCGAGCTTCGTGCTCGTGTACAGGTGGCTTGGCGGCGGGAGCAGCGTGTCCTCGTCGACCGCCTCGGGCTCGCAGTCGGAGTAGACCCAGATCGTCGAGGCGTAGACGATCCGCTTGACCCCGGCACGGCGTGCCGCCTCGAGCACCGTGACGGTGCCGCGGGCGTTGACCCGCTCGGCGTCCTCGGGCTCGGCGTGGACGTCGTTGACGTCGGCCACGGCGGCGAGATGGGCGACGGCGTCGCAGCTGTGCAGCGCGCGCTCGAGTGCCTCACGATCGGTGATCGATCCGAGCACGGTGTCGACCGAGCCGGGCTCGTGCCAGGGGGACGGGCGCAGGTCGTAGATCACAGGCTCGTGGCCGCGCGCGCGGAGCTTGTCGACGACGTGCGAGCCGATGAACCCCGAGCCGCCGGTGACCAGGACTCTCATCGCACCGCTTCCGGCCGGTAGTAGAGCGGCACACACGAGTGGTTCTGGGCCACCCAGTCGCTGTTCGGAAGCTCGACCTCGTGGCCCATGATCCGGTGGCAGGGCTCGTCGTAGACGCGGCCGGTCGAGCGCTCCAGCCGGTCGAAGACGATGTACTTGTAGAGGCCCGAGACCATGCCGTCCGGCAGTTCCAGCCGGCTCGGGTAGAGCGGGTCGAGCTCCGCCCGGGCGACGTCGTTCTTCCACCGCACGATCTCGGGCATGCGCTCGATCTGGACCAGCGCCAGCGCCGCCGTGAACTCGCTCATCCGGAAGTTCAGGCCGGGGACCTCGTAGGTCGGCTTGCCGTAGTTGCGGAACTGGCGCGCATGCTCGACCACCTCGGGGCGGCGCGAGACGAGCACCCCGCCCTCGCCGGTCGAGATCGTCTTCGTCGCATACAGCGAGTAGACGCCGGCGTCGCCGTAGCCGCCGGCGGTACGGCCGTTCCAGCTCGCCCCGTGGGCGTGGGCGCAGTCCTCGATCAGGAAGATGTCATGGGCGGCGCAGTAGTCGGCAATCCGCTGCGTGTCGAAGGCGATGTGGCCGCCGATGTGGACCAGGAACGCGGCTCGCGGCTTGTGGCGCTCGGCCTTGCGCTCGAAGTCCTCGAACGACATGCACAGGTCTTCGCGATTGCAGTCGACGAACTGCACCTCGGCGCCCGAGCGGATCGCCGCCAACGGCGTGGCCATGAAGGTGTTCGACGGGCAGAGCACGGTCTCGCCCTGGACGCAGGCGAAGTGCAGCGCCGCGAGTGCGCCGCCGGCCCAGCTACCCAGCGCCACGGCAGGGAGCGCGTTCCAAGCCTCCCACGCCCCCTCGAACCGCGAGACCATGTCGGCCTCCGACCAGCGGTTGGAATCGAGCACATCGTCGATCAGCTCGTGCAGGCGCGCACGATCGCGATGATCGAAGCCGATCGCGAACCGGGCATAGTCCGGCACACTCTGTGGGTCAGCGGAAGCGTTGGTCATGTATGAGTGCGCCCTGACGCGCGGTCAACGTCACTCGCCGGCCGGCGGTGTCTGGTCCCCGCGCGTTTGCTTGCGTTCCTGTCAACCGTTTCGGCCTTGGCAAGCGTGTCAGACAGGCAGGACGGTATCGAGTTTACGCACCTTGAGCTCTGAGACGATCAGTGCGAGGGCTTGGACCGTCCGTTTGTGCGAGTTCTGGGCGCTGTAGAAGTCAGCATCGTGCAGGAGAATCACGTCTCCGGGGAGTGCCCCGGCGAGCGCGCGGGCGGCGATCCGGCTCGGTGTCGTGAATTTTCGCCAGTCCTTGCCCCACCGCGACCACAGCAGCGGCCGCAGACCCGCCTCCCGGGTGGCGCGTAGTCCCACCGGGCTGTAGATCCCGTACGGAGGACGATGCCAGACCGGCGGCCGCCCGATCGCCGCCTCGATCGCCGCCGACCCCCGGGCGAGGTCGGCCCGGACCTGCGACTCGCTCAGCCGGAGCTGCAGGCGGTGGCGGTAGCCGTGCAGCGCGACGGTGTGGCCGGCCGCGGCGATCTCGGCGGCCAGTCCCGGCCGGCGCTCGACCTGCTCGCCGACCAGGAAGAACGTTGCGCGTGCGCCCGCGCGCGCGAGGACATCGAGCACCGCCGGCGTTCCCTCCGGATGCGGTCCGTCGTCGAAGGTCAGCGAAACGCCACCGCTGCCGCGTGACTCGCGCTGAAGGTGCAGCGCACGGGCGGCGCTCGGAACGACCGGCGCGAGGACGTGGCGGATCACCCGCGGGATGATGGCTGACCGCGCCCCAGAACGGCCTGGATGCAAGCCCTGGGCCGTAGTCACGCGGGCCGCCGGGGACGTAAATCTGTCGATTAACCGGATCGCCGCTTCCAGGGGTTTCTGGCCGCCACCGATCTAGAGATGCCCCGATCAGCAGCACGATCCTGCTGACCGCTAGCCAGATCGACAGCCAGATGATTTCAACCCTTCGGCGCCTTCGCCGGGAACGCGGCAGCGTCCTCCCGCTGGTGGCGGGGCTCCGTCGCCTTGCTCCAGTAGTTGCGCCGGCTCCCGCCGCCTCTCAACCTTCGTCCAGGCGACTACCGGTTGGTCTAGGCCCCGCCGCACCCATGGCCTCGATTCATGTCCCAATGTCCGGAGCACGGTCAGCTACATGATCAGGTCTGTCCTTCGGCGCCTTTGCCGGGAACGCGGCAGCGTACTGCCGCTGGTGGCGGTCATGATGGTGGTCTTCCTCGGGATGACCTCGCTGGCGGTCGACTCCGGCGTCCTCTACCAGCAGCAGCGCCAAGCGCAGGCAGCCGCCGACGCGGCGGCGCTCGCCGGAGCCCGCGATCTGCCGACCACGACGACCGCGAGCACCGATGCCCAGACCTACGCGGCCGCGAACATGCCCGGAGCGACCGTGCCCGCGCCCACCTTCCCGACCACGAGCCAGATCAAGGTCGTGGTCAGCAAGGCGGTTCCGACGTTCTTCGGGAACATCTTCGGCATCAGCTCGGCCAACGTGAGTGCGACCGCGGTGGCGTCGCGGTCGGGGGCGTCGAGCTGCGGGACCAAGGGAAGTACCTGCTACGCGATCTTCGCCAGGGACAGCACGTGCCCCGGAACCAGCGCCAACGGCGTTTCGGTGACCGCCGGAAACATCAACCTCACCGGCGGGATCCTGTCCAACAGCAACTTCAGCGACACAGCCGGTAACGGGACGTTCGGCGCGACGACCATCGGCCCCAGCGCCTCGGGCTGTTCGAGCACCGCGTCCGGCGCCACCTTCACCTCCGGTCCCACGAACGAGACATCGACCATCAACACCTGGCCGATCGACTATTCGACCGACTTCCCGGCCTGCACCAGCACCTGCACCGGGCCCGGCGGAACTCCGAGCTATTGCAATGCGAGCAACGCGACGACCACGTCCTGGAGCATCGGACCAGCAGCATCGGGCGTGACCACGCTGACGACGGGCAGCATCTACTGCGACGTGGGCAGCGGCACGGCGTCTACCCCGAGCACGTGGAACGGCCCGATGGCCTTAACTCCCAACGGCGCCAAGGCCAGTTTTGTCGGGGGCAGCGTCACGATCACCAGCGGCGGTAGCAGCCTGACCGCCTGCGGCTACGCCGTTGCTGGGTACTCGGCCGCCGGCTGTACGGCGTCGGGCCACGCGGCGGCACCGAGCCCGGTCACGACCAACTACCCCCTGTTCTACGTCACCGGGGCGAGCAGCACGGCGATCAACCTCTCTGCCGGCGGCAGCACATTCAACGGAGACATGTTCGCCCCCAACGGAGGAATCTCGGTCACCGCCGGTAGCGGCACCGTGAACACCTTCATGGAGGCCAACGATGTCACCATCGGCGGCGGCGGATTCAACGGCGACGGCCCTTCGGACACCTCCGGAACGACGTCGCTCAGCGGCTCTGTCGCCCTCATCCAGTGATCCGAGCGCTCGCGCTCGGACCGGACCGCGCACGCCGGTCCCCCTGATCACCGGCGAAATCATCGCCCGGTGCGATAAAACCGCACGATGTGCGAGACCCCGGCGGCGGTCGCTGACGAGCCCGACCTCGATCGGTGGATCGCCAAGCCGGCGATCCGCGTCGCGCACCGGCGGGACAGCAGCGCCGAGCCGAGCCGCCTGTGGGACGCCGCCCGCGAGGTCCCGCTTGCCGACGCCACCCGGCTGGGGCAGCTGATCCGCTGGCGGATCCCCGGAACGAGGCCGGATCTGCGCTTCGAGGAGCTGTTCCGCAACCCGCCGTTCATGGTCCTGGCCGAAGCCGATCAGGCGCTCGTCTCGGGGCTTGTCGGGCGGATCTGGACGCTGCGACGCGACTATCCACGGCTCAGCGGTCCCGACGAGTTCCTGAATTGGTCTGAGTCCGGGACGGCGCGGGTCGTATTCGCCAACTGGGTGGCGAGCGCCGGCCCGGGCCGGTCCGCGCTGCACTCCGAGGCCCGGGTCGAGCCGATCGGCGTCCAGGGCCGCTTGGGCGTGGCCGCCGTCCGCCCTCTGGTGCGCGCCTTCCAGGGGCTCGTGGCCAGTGACGGGATCGCCGCCGCGGTCAGGCGCGCCGAGCGCGGCGGCTGAACGGGTCCGCTGCGCCGGTCGAAAAAGCTCGGGCTTGGGCGGTCCGCTGCCGATAAATACCTGTGATGCCCAGGCAGGGCCAGAACGATGCCGCGCGTGTGCGTCCCGGACGTTCAGGCAGCTTGATGATGCGCGTCCTGTTCGCGGGCGCCGTGATCATCGCCCTGGTGGCAATCGTGGTCATGACTTTCACCGCCGCGGTGCGCGACCACCAGCGCGCCGACGGGCTCGGCGAACACTCGGGGCTGGTCCTCAACTCCTCCGAGCTGATCGAGAGCAAGGTGGTCGACCTCGAGACTGGCGTGCGCGGATATTCGGCCACTGGGCAGCGGCGTTTCCTGGGCCCGTGGTCGGCGGCACGGGCGTCACTTCCGGGCGACCTGGCGCGGCTACGTCAACTTGCCGACGATCGCGCTCAGAAGCTACGCGCAGCTGCGCTGCAATCCGCGGTCACCTCGTATATCAACGGCTACACGGTCCCGTTCGTCGCCCGCCCCCATCCGCTCCGGGGCCAGGCACTGATCGCGTTCACCGCGCGAGGCAAGACGCTGCTCGACGGGTTGAGAGCGCGGTTCGCTCGCTTCGACGCATCCGAGCAGGGGCTCCAGGCCAGCCGCGACCGGCGGTCGGCCGTCACGGATCGGAAGCTGATCGTGGTCGGTGCCGGCGCCGGCCTGGTGATCGCGCTGGCGATCTTGTTGTTCATCGGGCTGGTGGCGCGACGAATCGTGCTTCCACTGCGGCGCATGATCGCGGCCTGCGCTCAGCTTGCCGCCGGCGAGCGTGACGTTCGCGCACCGATCGGAGGACGCGCGGAGCTGCGAGAGCTCGGGCGGGCGTTCAACGAAATGGCCGGGGGCCTGAGCGCCCGCGAGCACGAGCTGCAGGGGGCCGCGCAGGCGTTCGAGCGGGAGCGGCTGGCTCTCGACGAGGCACAGCGCATCGCCCACGTCGGTTCGTGGTCCTGGGAGATTGCCACCGACAAGGCGACCTGGTCGCTCGAGATGTACCGGATCTTCGGCCGTGACCGTGCCCAGGGTCCGGCAACCGGCGAGGAGTTCTTCGCCTACCTCCATCCCGACGATCGTGAGCAGGTTGGCGCCGGCTACGCGCAGATGTTCGGCGGCCGAGGCTCGTTCGAGCTCGACTACCGCGTCGTGCTCGGGACGGGCATCACGCTGACCCTCCACGCCCTCGGCCGCCGGGATCCAGATCGGCCCGGCTGCTACGCCGGGACCGTCCAGGATGTGACCGAGCTGCGCCGGGCGGAACGGAGCGCCCGCCGCGAGCGCGACTACGCCGCTGCGATCACCGGCTCGATGCGCGAAGGATTCATGCTGACCCGCGACGGAGCGATCCTCGAGGTCAACCAGGCGCTGTGCGAGCTGACCGGATTCTCACGCGAGGAGCTTCTCGGCGCGGGCGTGCCATACCCGTTCTGGGCGCCGGAGGCAGCCCAGGAGATCGCACGCCAGCGCAAGCTGATCCGCGGCGAGCAGGGGCACGAGTTCGAAGCGAAATACGTGCGCAAGGATGGCACGCGCTTCGATGCCTCGGTCACCGCCGTCGCGGCT
>DATCNP010000003.1:0-2688 GCA_036565205.1 Solirubrobacteraceae bacterium
CGGTGCCGGCGACGAGCGTCGAGCTCATCCCCCGCTCGTTCAGCGTCACCACCTCGCCGGGCTGGACCTCGCGTACGAAGTGAGCGCCGATCAGGTCGAAGGCGCACGACTCGCTCGCGACACACCACGACGGCTTGCCCCCGGCCGGGTCGTCTATCGTCCCAAGCGCGAGCGGGCGGATGCCGTGGGGGTCACGGAAGGCGACCACCGCGTCGTCGGTCATGACGACAGTCGAGAACGCGCCCTTGAGCCGCGGCAGCACATCGACGACTGCGTCCTCGATCCGCTCCGCCGGATGGGTCGCCAGCATCGCTGCGATGATCTCCGAGTCCGAGGTCGAGCGGAACGGAACGTCGCGTCCCCGCAGCTCGGAGTGCAGCTCAACGGCGTTGATCAGGTTGCCGTTGTGCGCGAGCGCGAGCGTACGGTGGTCATCGCGGACGATCGGCTGGGCGTTCTCCCACTCGGAGGACCCGGTGGTCGAGTAGCGGACGTGGCCGAGTGCCATGTCGCCGAGCAGCGAGCGCAGCGTGTGCTCGTTGAAGACCTGCGAGACGAGGCCCTGGTCGCGAATCGCCATGATGCTGCCGCCGCGCGAGGCGGTGGCGATCCCGGCCGACTCCTGACCTCGGTGCTGGAGTGCGAACAGGGCGAAGTACGCGAGCCGAGCCACGTCGTGCTCGGGTGCGTAGATCCCGAAGACGCCGCACTCGTCTCGGGGGCCGTCGCGATGGTCGGTGGACATGCGCAAGCCTTGCTCCGAGGCTAGCAACGTGATTTAGAGGTACCCGGCGAGTCCACGCTCGCGGGCCTCGTTGAGCTCGGAAACTGCGAGGACCAGCACACCCTCGAGCTCGAGCCGCGCGCCGCCGACACGTCCGATGATCTCGAACCGGGCCAGATCCGCCTCGGCGCCCGAGACGACGAAAGCCCGGCCCGGCGCCTCGCCGAACGGATCCGTTCCCTCCGGCAGCCGCACCTTCGCGCCGATCCCGCCGGCGACGCAGCACTCGGCGATCGCTACCGCCAGGCCGCCCTCGGCTATGTCGTGTGCATTGTGGAGCGCTCCTGAGTTGACCATGAGCCGAACCGTCTGATGCGCATCACGGACAGCCTGCTCATCCATTAGAGGCAGCGGGCCGGTGATCTCCTCCCCCCTCAGCTTGGCCAGCTCCGAACCGGCCGGCTCCGGGTCGAAGGAGCCGATGATGGCGATCGCGTCGCCCTCGGCGGCGAAGCCGAGCCGCCCCGCCCGCTCCGGGTCGGGCAGCAGGCCGACCATGCCGATCACCGGAGTCGGGAAGATCGGACCCGTCGGCGCTTCGTTGTAGAGCGAGACGTTGCCGCCGACGACGGGCACCCCGAGCGCCTCGCAGGCCCCGGCGATCCCTTCCACCGCCTCGGTCAGCTGCCAGGCCACGTGGGGTTTTTCCGGATTGCCGAAATTGAGACAGTTCGTGACACCGAGTGGCGTCGCGCCTACGCAGGCAAGGTTCGCCGCGCACTCATAAACCGCTTCGGCAGCGCCCAACCGCGGGTCGCATGCGACCCGCCGTCCATTGCCGTCGATCGAGACTGCGATCGCCCCGCCGCCCGGCAGCGCCAGCACGGCGGCGTCGGCCTCGTCGGGCCGGCGGACGGTGCGTGATTGCACGATCGGGTCGTACTGCTCGAACACCGGACGGCGCGAGGCGATGTTGGCCGAGCCGATCAGCGCGAGCAGGATGCGAGCCGGTGACTCCCCGTCGCGCAGCACGGCGACCGGCGCGGCGTATACGGCGGTCGCGGGCTCGATCGGCCGCAGGTCGTAGAGCGGGCAGTCGTCGACCAGGATCTCGACCGGGAGGTCGGCGGCCAAACCGTCGCCGGCGAGCACGCGCAGGCGGCCGGAGTCGTTGACCGTGCCGATCGGCGTGGCGAGTGTCTCCCAGCGCTCGCAAACGGCGATCACGTCGGCCACGCGACCGGGCTCGACGACACACAGCATCCGCTCCTGGGACTCCGAGACCATGATCTCGAACGGCTCCATCCCCGGCTCGCGTACTGGCACCTTGGCAGCGTCGATCTCGAGCCCGACCCCGCCCTTGCTGGCCATCTCGGCCGAGGATGACGTGAGGCCGGCTGCGCCGAGGTCCTGGAGCGAGACGAGCAGCTGCCTGTCGAGAAGCTCGAGGCAGCATTCGAGCAGCTTCTTCTCAGCGAACGGATCGCCGATCTGAACCGAGGGCCGCTTGGCCTCGTTGCCCTCGCCGAGCTCCGCGCTGGCCAGCACCGACGCGCCACCGATTCCGTCGCGGCCGGTCAGCGCCCCGAGCAGCACGAGCACGTTGCCGGGCCCGGCCGCGGCGCTGCGGATCAAGCGCTCGTGCGAGGCCAGGCCGAGGCACATCGCGTTGATCAGGCAGTTCTGCTCGTAGCTCTCCTCGAAGTAGATCTCGCCGCCGACCGTCGGGACACCGATCGAGTTGCCGTAGTGGCCGATCCCGGCCACCGCGCGGTCGAGCAGGTAGCGCGAGCGCTCCGAGGTCTCCGGCTCGCCGAAGCGCAGCGAATCGAGCACCGCGATCGGCCGGGCGCCGACGGCGAACACATCGCGAAGTATCCCGCCCACCCCCGTGGCGGCGCCCTGGAACGGCTCGACGGCGCTGGGGTGGTTGTGCGACTCCACCTTGAAGGCCACCGCCAGGC
>DATCNP010000004.1:0-3332 GCA_036565205.1 Solirubrobacteraceae bacterium
CCCCGGCGCCGGCGGCTGAGAGGGCCGCCGGCGCCTCGGGGAGCGCGGTCGCCGCAGTACGGGGGTTTGCCAGCGGCTACATCAACTGGGACGCCAGGACGATCGTGGCCCGGATGCGGTTGCTGGCCGCCGCAAGCGTCGGGCAGGCCCGGTCGGCGACCCAGCTCGCGGCCGCGCAGGCGGCGCGTGACTACGAGCTCCAGCGGGGCGGGATTGCGAACCACGGCACGGTCGAGGCGGTGGCCGAGCTCCCACGCCGGCGCGATGAGTTCGTGGTCGTCACACGCGAAGTCACGACCGCCACCGCGACGACGGCGTACCAGGGGTTGCGCCCGGCGTGGCACGTGGCGCTGGCGACGGTCGTCAGGATCGGAGGAGGGGGGTGGGCGCTGAGCGGCTGGCAGCCCGAGAACTAGTGCGACAGCAGGGACCGGCTAGTGCGCAGCGACGTTAAGCGCGACCGCGACGGCGAAGCTGACGACCGCCGCTAGCCGGATCAGCGTGCCGGTCCGAGCGCTCTGGCGCCCGGTGACCATGCCGGCGGTCGCGAGCACCAGGCACACGACGGCGATCAGCGCGAAGGCGATGGCGAGAGCGCGGAGCATCGAGGGTGTTCTACTCTCGGATGGATGTCGGCGCAGTACATATTCACGACCTACAAGCTGGCTCGACGCTACCCGCCTGACCGCGAGGTGCTGACCGACATCTCGCTGTCGTTCATGCCCGGGGCCAAGATCGGCGTGCTCGGATACAACGGCGCCGGTAAGTCGACGCTGCTGCGGATCATGGCCGGCATCGACACCGAGTTCGACGGCCAGGCCCAACTTGCTCCGGGCGCGAGCGTGGGATTGCTCGAGCAGGAGCCCCATCTCGATCCGGCCAAGGACGTGCGTGGCAACGTCGAGGAGGGCGTTGCCGAGACGCGCGCGCTGCTCGATCGCTTCAACGAGCTGTCGATGAACTACTCGGACGAGACGGCCGACGAGTTCGCACGGGTGCAGGAGCGAATCGACGCCGTCGATGCCTGGAACCTCGACACGACGGTCGAGATCGCGATGGACGCGTTGCGATGCCCGCCTGCGGACGCGGAGGTGTCGAAGCTCTCCGGTGGGGAGCGCAGGCGCGTGGCGCTGTGCCGGCTGCTGCTCGGTCAACCTGACCTGCTGCTGCTCGACGAGCCGACCAACCACCTCGACGCCGAGTCGGTCGCCTGGCTCGAGCAGTACCTGCGCGACTACGGCGGAACCGTGGTCGCGATCACCCACGACCGGTACTTCCTCGACAACGTCGCCGGCTGGATCCTCGAGCTTGACCGCGGCCGGGGGATCCCCTACCAGGGCAACTACTCGGGCTGGCTCGAGCAGAAGCGCAGCCGGCTCGAGCAGGAGGCGCGTCAGGACACGGCCCGCCGGCGCACGATCGATCGAGAGCTCGAGTGGGTCCGGATGAATGCCAGCGCGCGGCGTAACAAGCCAAAGGCCCGCCTCAACGCCTATGAGGCGCTGCTCGCCGAGGAGCGCAACGTGAAGCTCGACCAGGTCCAGATCCACATCCCGGCGGGGCCGCGGCTCGGCGACCTGGTGGTCGAGGCCGACGGGCTGCGGAAGGCCTACGGGGAGCGGCTGCTGATCGACGACCTCGAGTTCAAGCTGCCGCGGGGAGGGATCGTCGGCGTGATCGGGCCCAACGGCGCCGGCAAGACGACGCTGCTGCGGATGATCACTGGCCAGGAGAGCCCCGATGCGGGAACGCTCCGGCTGGGCGACACGGTCAAGCTGGCGTATGTCGACCAGTCGCGGGATGCGCTCGATCCCGAGAAGACCGTTTGGGAGGAGATCTCCGACGGTCAGGATCAGATCGCCCTCGGCGAGCGGACCGTCAACAGCCGCGCCTATGTCGCAGGGTTCAACTTCAAGGGGACCGACCAGCAGACGAAGGTCGCCAAGCTCTCCGGCGGAGAGCGCAACCGCCTGCACCTTGCCAAGCTGCTGCGGAGCGGTGGGAACCTGCTGCTGCTCGACGAGCCGACCAACGACCTGGACGTCGACACGTTGCGGGCGCTCGAGGAAGCCCTCCTGTCTTTCGCGGGCTGTGCGGTGGTCGTCTCCCACGACCGGTGGTTCCTGGACCGGATCGCCACGCACGTGCTGGCCTTCGAGGGCGACTCCCAGATCCGCTGGTTCGAGGGCAACTTCGAGGCCTACGAGAGCTTCCGCCGCGAGCAGCTCGGGGCGGAGGCCGACCGGCCGCACAGGATCACCTACAAGAAGCTCGTGCGCGGCTAGTTCCGACTCGGGGCACTAAACTGCGCCGGCGTGCCAGAGCCCTCCAAAGCCGTCCTGATCACCGGCTGCTCCTCGGGGATCGGCCACGCCACGGCGGAGCTGCTGGTTGAGGAGGGCTGGAAGGTCTACGCCACCGCCCGGCGTCCCGAGGCGATCGCGGACCTCGCCGAACAGGGCGCCACGACACTCGCGCTCGACGTGACCGACGAGGAGTCGATGAGCGCTGCAGTCGACGCGGTGACCGAGGCCGAGGGCGCAGTCGGCGTGCTGATCAACAACGCCGGCTACAGCCAGTCCGGCGCCGTCGAGAGTATCCCGATCGAGGATGTCCGCCGCCAGTTCGAGACCAATGTCTTCGGGCTCACGCGCATGTGCCAGCTCACGCTGCCCGGCATGCGTGATCAGGGCTGGGGCAAGATCGTGAACATCGGTTCGATGGGGGGAAGGTTCACGCTCCCCGGCGGGGGCCTGTATCACGCGACCAAGTACGCGATCGAGGCGATCAGCGATGCGATGCGCTTCGAGGTGCGGGGCTTCGGCGTCGACGTGGTCCTGATCGAGCCCGGACTGATCACGACCGGCTTCGCAGACGTCGCCTCAGGCTCGGTCGAGAGCGCCGGCGACGACGGGCCGTACGCGGAATTCAACCGCCAGGTGGCCAAGCGGACCGTGGACGGCTACGAGGGGCCGCTGGTCAAGCTCGGGGGCGGACCCGAGGCGGTGGCCAAGACGATCTCAAATGCTCTCGGGTCGAGTCGCCCCAGGGCGCGCTACCCCGTGACGCTGAGCGCTCACCTGCTGATCAACCAGCGCCGGGTGACGCCAGACTGGATCTGGGATCTGGCCATGCGCACCCAGTTCCCGACTCCCAAGGCCTAGCCCAGAACCCTCTCGAGCTCGCCGCGGAGCTCACCGGCGTCGCCCGCCACGGCATCGGCATCGGTCAGCTCTGGCCTCGTGAACGGGCCCGTGCTGACGGCGACGCATCGCAGGCCGTCGGCCCGGGCGCACGCGATGTCGCGCGGTGTGTCGCCGATCACCAGCGTC
>DATCNP010000005.1:0-5918 GCA_036565205.1 Solirubrobacteraceae bacterium
GCCGGCCGCGCGCATCGCTGTTCCGTACACGCCCATGCTCAGCTCCTCGCTGGTCAGGCCACCCGGGTTCGCGCAGAGCAGCGTGAGGATCTCACTGTGGCGCAGGCGCAGCTGCTGCCGACTACCGGCCAGCTCGGCGACCGCCCGGTCGCGGCCGAGCAGCGTGAGGCCGAGGGCCGAACTCCGGCGACCGGTTCGCGCCGGCTCGCTCCCCGTGCGCAGCACGTACACCTCCTCGCACCCGAGCGCCTCGGCGACCAGCGTGCGCTCGCCGCCGATCGGTACCTCCCCGCCGCCGGGCGGGAGCTTCAGCCGCTCCACGGGCAACCATCCGAGCGGCTGACTGGCGATCACGCGACCGCTCGGCGCGATCAGCGCGCGCGGCCCCGACCCGGCCGATAACTGGTCGCCGTAGCGTGCCAGCAGCCGGCCGTCGTGGTCGAGCATCTGACAGCGCAGCTGGGCCTCGACGGCCTGGGCGGTAGCGGTCGCGACGGCCATGCTGTGAGGATGGACGGTCGACATCGCGCCGGTCAGGTCGATCACGCCGATCACCTGGCCCGTGTCCGGGTCCTTGACGGGCGCCGCGGCGCAGGTCCACTCCTGGACGACCTCGTTGAAGTGCTCGGTGGCGAACACCTGCACTGCGTGCTCGGCCGCTAGCGCGGTGCCGATCGCGTTGGTGCCGGCCCCGCCCTCGCTCCACAGCGTGCCCTCGGCGAAGTTCATCGAGTCCGCGGCCCGCATGCGCACATTCGCGTTTCCCTCGACCCAGAGCAGGATCCCGTTCGCGTCGCTGACGACGATCAGGTGGAGCGATTCGTCGGCGCTCGCGCCCAGGCACGAGCGGATCAGCGGCGCCATCACCGCGAGCGGGTGGATCTCCCAGCGCGCCGAGGTCTCGTCGGCGTCGGCGACCACGGGCGCGACCCGGCTCCCGGACGGATCCACGCCGGCGGCCGCGGAGCGGCGCCACGAGGCGACGATCGGTTCGCGCACCGTCCGAGACTCGCGCCCGGAGAACCGCTCCCAGCCCTCGCCGACGAACCGCTCCCACGCACGTCTCATCTCCCGCGCCCGCTGCGCCGGAGCGGTGGCCACGTCGATGGCCAGCCACGGATTCGGCATTCGAGGACCAAGTCTAGGGCATCGCGGCCGCTTCGCCGAGCGGTCTTTGCGCGCTTTTGCAGCGTCGTTACGCCTGACTGCGGTTCAGCCGCCGGTCGACGGATGGGGCGGGTCCTGCGGAGTCGGAAACGCCTTGTCGATCAGCTCGATCCGGTACCCGTCGGGGTCGGCAACGAAGCAGATCCGGTACTCCTCGCGTTTTTCGGTCCCGCCGACCCCGTACGGAGGCTTCTCGGGCTCGACGCCGTGGGAAGCGAGCGACTCGAGCAGCGAGTCGAGGTCGTCGACCACGAGCGCCATGTGGTTGTAGCCCTCGCCAAGGTCGTAGCGCTCCTCGCGGCCGACGTTGACGGTCAGCTCGAGCACGTCGCCGTCGCCCGGCAGACCTAAGTAGACGTTGTAGGCGGACTCGAAGTTCAACCGCCCTCGGTGCTCGAAGCCGAGCAGCCCGTAGAACGCGAGTGATCTGTCGAGCTCGCGAACGCGAATGCATGTGTGGACGAACCTGGCGCTCACAACGCCTGAGAATATCCCGATGCTGCCGAGGCGGCGATGCTCGCGCTCTCGTGTGAGCGGGCCGGCGTCGCCGACGGGATGCGGATACTCGACCTCGGCTGTGGCTGGGGATCGCTGTCGCTGTGGCTGGCCGAGCGCTACCCGGCGGCGAGCATCACCGGCGTCTCGAACTCGAACGGGCAGCGCGCTTGGATCGAGTCCGAGCGCGACCGGCGTGGCCTGCGGAACCTCGAGATCATCACCGCCGACGTCAACGACTTTCAACCGGTGGGGCGCTTCGACCGGGTGATGTCGATCGAGATGTTCGAGCACATGCGCAAGTGGCGCGAGCTGCTGATGCGGGTCAGCGGGTGGCTCGAGCCGGGCGGCAAGGCGTTCGTGCACGTGTTCAGCCACCGCACCCTCCCCTACCTGTTCGAGCACACGTGGGCCTCGGCCCGCTTCTTCACCGCCGGGGTGATGCCGAGCCACGAACTGCTGCCGCGCTTCCAGGAGCACCTGCGGGTGGTCGAGTCGTGGATCGTGCCCGGCACCCACTACGCGCGCACGCTGCAGGCGTGGCTCGGGCGGCTCGACTCGGACCGACAGCGGGCTGAGCTGCTGCTCCGGGCCGGCGGGCGAACCGAGCGTGAGGCGCGCCGGCTGGTGGCGACCTGGCGACTGTTCCTGATCTCCACGCACCAGATCTGGGGCTACCGGGGTGGCAACCGGTGGCTCGTCAGCCACTACCTGCTCGAGCCGCACGCTGGCTGAAACCCGCTGGCGGACGGCCGACCTCCCGGGACCGGTGGCCGCCGATCCTACTTCCGCTTCGGCGGGCGCGGAAAGAAGCCCGAGGTCCGCTCGATGTAGTCGGCGTACTGGGGACGTCGCTCGGCGATGTCGCGCTCGAGCATCGCCTTGCCGGAGACGCGTGTCACCAGGATGGTCATCACCAAGGGACCGAGCAACGTCCACCAGGTGCCGCTCGCCGGCAGACACACGAGCCAGATGCCCCACCAGACCAAGAAGTCGCCGTAGTAGTTCGGGTGGCGGGTGTAACGCCACAATCCGCGGTCCATCACCTTGCCCGTGTTGGCCGGATCGGCCTTGAAGCGCCGTAGCTGCTCGTCGCCGATCACCTCGAACGCGAGCCCGATCGCCCACACGACGATGCCCGGGATGATCGCCGCCGTGAGCCGGTCCGGTCGCCCGGCGGCGACCGAGATCGGCAGCGAGACGATCAGCACCAGCAGCGCCTGGGTCCCGAAGATCGCCCACAGGCTCCGGGGGATGAACGCATCGCCTCTTCGCTCCCGCATCGCCGCGTAGCGCTTGTCCTCCTGCGGTTCGCGCAGCTTGCGTGCGGTCAGGTATGCGCCGAGGCGCAGCCCCCACAGCGCCGTCATCGCCAACACGAGCCAGCGCCGCCCGGGGCAGCCGTCGCCGGCCAGCGCGCCGGCCAGCGCGACGATCACGAACGCCGGGCCCCAGGCCGGGTCGATGATCGAGACGTCCCGGATCCGGATGCTGATCGCCCACAGCACAAGCATCAGCACCGCCACCCCAGCTGCCCCATAGGCGAGCGCCGAACTGGGGCCGGCGACGATCGTCGCGGCGAGGGTCATCGGGCTATGGCGTGGTCTGCTGGCTCAGGCGGTGTAATCCAGGAGATGATGGCTGAGAGAGATGCTTCCGCTCTGGGGCCGCTGCGCGTGCTGGACTTCTCGCGGGTGCTGGCCGGCCCGTTCGCGACGATGATGCTCGGCGACCTCGGCGCAGACGTGACCAAGATCGAGCGGCCCGGCATCGGTGACGAGACTCGCAGCTGGGCCCCGCCCTACGACGACCGCGGCGAGGCCACGTACTTCCAAGCCGTCAACCGCAACAAGCGCAGCGTCGCGCTCGACCTGGGGACGGAGTCCGGGCGCGACCACGCGCTGGCGCTCGCGCTCGATGCGGACGTCGTGGTCGAGAACTTCCGCCCGGGGGTGATGGAGCGGCTCGGACTCGGCTATCAACAGCTCGCACGGGCAAATCCACAGCTCGTCTACTGCTCGGTCACCGGATTCGGGAGTGGCGCCGGCGCCGAGCTGCCCGGATACGACCTGCTGATCCAGGCCACGGGCGGGCTGATGAGCATCACGGGCGCGCCCGACGGGGAGCCGCAGAAGGTCGGCGTCGCGCTGGTCGACGTCCTCGCCGGCCTGTTCGCGACCGTCGGGATCCTGGCCGCGCTCCGCCACCGTGACGCGACCGGCGAGGGGCAGCTGGTGGAAGTCGACCTGCTCTCGGCGCTGCTGGCCTCGCTCGTCAACCAGGGCTCGGGTTACACGATCGCCGGTGTCGTGCCCGAGCGAATGGGAAACGCCCACCCGAGCATCTCCCCCTACGAGCTGTTCGGCACGAGGTCGGGCGAGCTGGTGATCGCGATCGGCAACGACCGGCAGTTCACGGCGCTGTCTGAGACGCTCGGCGATCCCGGACTCTGCGAGGATCCCCGCTTCGCGCACAACGAGGACCGGGTCGGCAATCGCGGCCAGCTGCGCAGCGAGCTCGAGCGCCGGTTGCTGTCCCGCTCCGCGGCAGAGTGGGCGCAGCTCCTGACCGCGGTCAGGGTTCCGGCCGGCGTCGTCAACGATCTCGGCGGCGCGTTCGCGTTCGCCAGCTCGCTCGGCCTCGAACCGACCGTGGAGATCGCGCGCGAGGACGGCGGATCGGTCCACCTGACGCGCAATCCGATCCGCCTGTCGCGGACGCCCCCGAGCTACCGGACGGCCCCGCCCACGCTCCCGGGAGCATGAGCCGAGCGCGCCCGGCGAGGGCTATTTGGCGAGCGCGGCCTCGATCGCCTCGGTGACCTGCGGGTCCTCGGGCGTCACCTTCGTCGGCCAGCGGGCGATCAGGTGACCGTCGGCCCCGACCAGGTACTTGGTGAAGTTCCACACCGGCGGCCCCGAGCCCGGCTGACGGGCGAGGTCGTCCCACAGCGGCGTCGGCTCGGAGCGCACCGACATCCGCTCGGTCAGCGGAAAGCTGACGCCGTAGTTCTTCTGGCAGAAGGCGCCGATCTCCTCGGCGTCATCGAACTCCTGCCCGGCGAAGTCGCCCGACGGCGAGCCCAGAACCTCGAGGCCGCGATCGGAGTAGCGCTCGTAGATCGCCTGCAGACCTTCGTACTGCGGGGTGTAGCCGCACTTGCTCGCCGTGTTGACGATCAGCGTCGGGCGGCCACGGAGGGACTCGAGGTCAAGTTCGCCGCCGTCGAGCAGCTTGACGCTGTGGGCGTAGATGTCGGTCGGCTCGGACAGCTTGGACGGCTTGCGCACGTACATGCGCAGCGTGGAAAGGATGCTCATGCTGGGACACGTCCTATGTCGTCGGTTGGCTCGCGACGTCTGCGCGCGAGCCATTCCGATGCTATAGACCGCCGCGCCCGCTCCAGGCGAGCTCCGGAACCCGGTTGGCGCCGTTGGGGAACTGAGCGATCGGATGGCGCCGGGTCCTCGCCGATGCTCACCAAGCGCCTTCACGGAGCCGGAGTCCGTTCATCACATATGCAGATCGGCTCGATCGGACTCTGCATCGGGCTGTGGATTCGCGCCAAGACCGTTGACCAGGATGAGCGCGGCAACGCCGAGCGCCGAGCGCTGTTCGTCGGCCTCTGGCCCCCCATGTTCTGGCTGATTGGAGACTCGCTCACACTCCACGAGTGATCGTCGCGGCGGTGATCCGGACGCACAGCCCCGACGTACGTCAGGCTGAACAGATGGAGTTGGGATACGACAGGCTCGGCGCCGGGCCAATACTCGTGCTGCTGCACCCGCTCGGCGCGGACCGGCACGTATGGGACCCTGTGCTCGAGCCGCTGAGCGCGCATCGTGAGGTGATCGCGGTTGACCTACCCGGCTTCGGTGAGTCAGGACCGCTGTCGGAACTTCCGACCCCGAGGGCTCTGGCGCGGGCGCTCGCTGAGTTCCTGGCGCGGATCGGAGTCTCGCGGCCGCATGTCGCCGGCAACTCACTCGGAGGGTGGGTCGCACTCGAGCTGGCCCTGGCCGGTGGTGCACGCTCGGTGACTGGCCTCGCGCCCGCGGGCCTGTGGCCACAGCCGCTGATGCCCAGGGCGAGGATCGCCCGCCGGCTCGCCCGGGCGGGTCTCCCTCTGGTCGATCTGCTCGCGTCGAGCACAGCGGCCCGGCGACTGATGTTGGCGGGAGCCGTCGCCAAGCCGGGCAATGTGCCCGCCGAGGCAGCGGCTCATCTCGTCCGCTCGTACGTCACCGCCCCGGGGT
>DATCNP010000006.1:0-14251 GCA_036565205.1 Solirubrobacteraceae bacterium
GCCACCCGCCCGCCGCGCCTAACCCGCCGCAGCCCGCGCCCGCCGCGCGTCCCTCAGGTGGCCCGCGCCTGCAGCACCTGCGCCGTCTCGGCGTCGGCGGGGAAGAACGCCTCGATCGAGAGCTCCGCGAGGGTGACGTCGACCGCGGTCCCGAATGTCGTCACCGTGCTGAAGAACGACAGCTCGCCCTCGTCGCTGCGCAGCCGCAGCTCGACCATGATCTCGTCCGACCGCGGCGCGGGCTCGTCGCTCGGGCCGGGGTAGGAGAGCAGCTCCCGCCGGAGCTCCTCCAAGCCCGGATCCGCAGTCAGCGCCAGCTCGCGCCCCAGCCGGTGCAGCAGATGCCCTCGCCACTCTCCGAGATTTGCGACCCGCGGCGCGAGGCCATCGGGATGCAACGCAAGCCGCAGGACGTTGACCGGGGGCATCAGCAGCTCGGGCGCGACGCCCTCGAGCAGCGGGCCGAGCGCGCCGTTGGACGCGACCAGGTTCCAGCTCCGGTCGATTGCGAACGCCGGGAAGGGCTCGTGGCCCTCCAGCACCCGCCCGAGCGCGTCGCGGACGCTGGCCATCTCCGGGTCGTCGAGGTCGCGTGCTCCGTACCTGGGCGCGTAGCCCGCGGCGAGTAGCAGCTGGTTGCGCTCCCGCAGCGGCACCTCCAGCTGGTCGGCCAGGTGGACCAGCATGTCCGGGCTCGGCCGCGATCGGCCGGTCTCGACGAAGCTGAGGTGCCTGGTCGAGACGCCGGCGTCGAGTGCCAGGTCGAGCTGGCTCAGACGACGACGCCGGCGCCAGTCACGGAGCAACGTGCCGACGTGGTTCTCGGCGGTCACGCTCACGAGCGTACCGTCGCCGGGAGGAGCCTCGTGAGCCCGGCCACGCTCACGAGCGTCACTGCGAGGACGCCCAGGCTGAGCTCGAACGCGTGTGCGAAGCCGGCGTGGACCGAGCCGAAGAAGACGACGCCGATTACGGCAACGCCGACGGCATTGCCCACGTTCTGCATCGTCGCCAGCGCACCAGCGACGGCCCCGGCGTCATCGGGTGCCATACCCGACATGACGATTGTCGCCAGTGGCGTGATCCCGAGCCCCATCCCCGCTCCGATCAGCAGCAGGCCGGGAATCAACGCCGCGACCGAGCCACCGACGCCGACGCTGGCGACGGCCGCCAGCAGCGTCGCGTGTCCCGCCGCGAGCATCAGGGCGCCGATGGCGAGCACGCGGCGGCCGTGGCTGACGGCCAGCGCCGGAGCGCGTCCCGACGCCACCAGGTAGGAGCCGGCCAGGATCGTGAACACGAGACCGGCGTCCAGGGCACTGAGGCCGCGGCCGCCCTGGAGGTAGAGCGCCAGCACGAGGAAGAACGATGCCTGCCCGGACCAGAACACGAGCTGGGCCAGCAGTCCGGCGCTGAACGTCCGCACTTTGAACAGGCCCGGCTCCAGCAGCGGCGATCCGCCGCGAGCCGAGACTCTGCGCTGCTGGGCGATGAATCCGCCCAGCAATACCGGGGCGGTGGCGAGCGAGACCCAGGTCCAGGCCGGCCAGCCATGCTGGCGACCCTCGACGAGCGGCAGCACGATCGCGGTAAGCGCGGCCGTGATCAGCGCGGTCCCTGACCAGTCGATCGTGCCGGCACCGCGGCCGCGCGATTCCGGCACGAGCCTTGGCGCGAGCGCGAGTGCGACCGCCCCGACCGGGAGGTTGATCAGAAAGCAGCTGCGCCAACCGAGGCCGAACAGGCCGACCTGGACCAGCAGGCCGCCGATCAGCTGTCCGCTGACCGCCGCGAGCCCCATCGCGAGGCCGTAGAACGACAGCGCGCGGGCACGATCGGGTCCGTCGTAGAGGACACCGATCAGCGACAGAACGTTTGGCATCAGCAGCGCCGCGCCGCCGCCCTGTGCGAGCCGCGCGAGCACCAGCGTCAGCGGATCGCCGGCGACGCCGCAGGCCGCGGAGCTGAGCGTGAACAGCGCAAGTCCGTACGAGAACACGCGCCGGCGTCCGAGCCGGTCGCCGAGCTGGGCGGCGGGGATCAACAGCACCGCCGAGGTCAGTCCGTAGCCGGCGACGATCCACTCGATCGAGCTGCTCGAGGCATGAAGGCCGCGCTGGATCGACGGCAGCGCGACATTGACGATGAAGAAGTCCAGTACGACCATGAAGGTCGCCGCAAGGACGACCGGGAGGGGCGCCCAGCGACTGGTGCGCGCCCGGGATATGCGCCCGACCGCGGGCGCCACCGTGGGTGAGAGGGTGTCGGTTGTCATGCCGCCACGGTCCCACCGGTGCGGCGCCGCGTCGATTACCCCTGAGGTAATGGCGGCGGCGCCCGCGTGCAACCCGGCCGCTGCGCAACGCGCCCGCCACCCGCACCGAGCTCGAAATTCTTATCTGCCTCCTACGCCGTTCACACGTGCGGCGGTGATCGTGTTCCCCAAGGCAACCGGCAAAAGGAGGTGAATCCAATGTCCCATCGACTCAAGCCGTTCCTGACGACCCTCGCCGTGACCGCGGCGGTGGCCGGAGGGGGAGCGGCAATCGCGAGCGCCGCCTCCACGAGCACGTCCTCCAGCGGCACCACGTCGAGTCAATCGACGACCGGGAGCAGCCACGCCGCCCCGAATGCCGCACCCAGCGGCCACAGCGGCAAGAACTGCCCCCACATGTAGTCCGGCGAGGGCACGGTGCGCCCGCATGAATTCGACCGGCTCCCGAGTGGAGCCGGTCGAATTCGTTCCTAACCGGCGCGACGCAAGAGCTGGTAGACGACGCCTGTGCTCCAGTCGCCGACGAGCAGCGTGCTTGACCAACGCGACTCAGGCGACCTCCGCGGTCTGCCACTCGCTCACGAGCGCTGCTGTTCCCACCGTGCTGCCCAGCTGGCCGGTGACGATCACAGCCGGGCCTACTGCCGCGTGCTTGTCGAGCACAGCCAGATGCCGCGGAACTCCCGCGCAGCTGCGGCCACCCTGCCGCTCAGCTGAACGTGATCACGCTCCGGATTCCGTCATGGCGCTCCATCAGCTCAAACCCGGTGTTGATCTCGTCGAGCTCGATCCGGTGAGAGATGAACGGATCGACGTCGAGCCGGCCGTCGAGGTAGAGCTGCACCAGCTCGGGGACCTGATCGCGCCCCTTGACCCCACCGAACGACGAGCCGCAGACTCGGCGACCGGTGATCAGCAGCCGGGGAATAATGTCCAATGTCTCGCCCTTGCCGGCCACGCCGGCCACGGTGCACAGACCCCAGCCCATTCGCGCCGACTCGACCGCCTGGCGCATCACGGCCACCAGCCCGGTGGCCTCGAAGGTGTAGTCGGCGCCGAACCCGCCCGTTTCGTCGAGCACCCTCTGGACGGTTTCCGGGCCGCCGATCCACGTTTCAGTCGCCCCCTGGCCCCGGGCCAGCTCGAGCCGGCCCTCCGACAGGTCCACGCAGATGATCCGCTCCGCGCCCTGGAGCCGGCAGCCGGCGACGGCGCCGAGCCCCACCATCCCGGCCCCGAACACCACGCAGGTCGACCCGGGCTTCACCTTGGCCGTATTGATCGCGGCGCCCAGGCCCGTCGACAGGCCACAGGCGAACAGGCACGCCCGGTCTGGCGGAGCGCCGGGTGAGACCTTGGCCAGCGCGATCTCGGGCATCACCGTGTACTGCGCGAACGTGCTCGTGCCCATGAAGTGGCGCAGGGCCTCGCCGTCCAGCGAGAGCCGTGTCGTGCCGTCCGGCAGATACCCCTGGTTCTGCTGCTCACGGATCGCCAGGCAGAGGTTGGTGTCCGGACTCAGGCAGTGCACGCATTCCCGGCACTGGGGAGAGAACAGCGTGACCACGAGGTCGCCGGGTGAGACGCTCGTGACGCCGTCACCGACGCGCTCGACGATTCCTGCGCCCTCGTGGCCGAGCACGGTGGGCGAGTAGCCCGACGGGTCGACGCCCGAGGCGGTGTACATGTCCGTGTGACAGATGCCGCAGGCCTGAAGACGAACCAGCACCTCGCCCGCCTTCGGCTCGGCGAGGTCGACTTCCCTCACTTCCAGCGGCGCCCCGAACTGCGTCAGCACCGCGGCTCGGATCTTCACCCGCGCGCTCCCCTCGTCTCTGACCGGGCGTGAACCTTATTGATCCGCAGCGGTGTCGAGCGAGTCGATCAGCAGCTCGAGCATTCGTGGCCAAGAGGCCGGGGCGACCTCCTTTGCCGCGCGCGTGGCCGCGAACAGCAGCTCCAGGTCAAGCGTCGTGGCGTCGGCGCGAAGCCGGCCTTCGGCGCGCGCGGCCTCGAGGAGCTCCTCGATCGCGTCGGTGGCCCGGTCGGTTGCGCTGATCACGTCCGTATGCTCGGCGACGACCATCCGGGCCTCGCCGAGCAGGTCGTCGACCGGCTGGCGCTCGACGAGCGAGTGCAGCATCTCGGTCAGCGCCGTCCAGCGCTCGCCGCCCGAGGCGTTCGCCTCGCGCGCCGCGGCGGCGATCCGGTCGAGCCGCGACGCGACGAGCGCGGCCAGCAGCTCGTACTTGGACGGGAACTGCCGATAGACGCTCGCGACGCCGGCACCGGCCGCGGCCGCGACGGCTGGCATCGACGCGTCGAGCCCCTGGCGCGCGAACAGCTCACCGGCGGCGTCGAGCACCCGTTCACGCTTCCCCGCGGCATCCAGCTCGCACCACTCGCACTCGCTGCGGGTGGCTGGCTCCGGCTCCGGCCCGGGGTACGGAATGGTCATTCCGCTAGAGTAACGCCTGTGCCGGTTGAGCCCCACAGGGACCACGGAGTTCATCCCAATCTGATCCTCGCCGTCACCGCGCTGGCCGGCCTGGCCTACGCGATGCTGAGCTCCGCGGTGATCCCCGCGCTGAGCTCGCTCCAGCACAGCCTGCACACCAACGAGACCGGCGTGACCTGGCTCCTGACCGGCTACCTGCTCTCGGCCTCAGTCGGCACCTCGATCATCGGCCGGCTCGGCGACATGTACGGCAAGGAGCGGCTGCTGCTGGGGACGCTCGTGATGCTGGCCGTCGGGATCCTGGTCGCGGCGCTCTCCAGCTCGCTGATCCCGATGATCATCGGCCGGGTGATCCAGGGAGCTGGTGGCGGCATCTTCCCGCTCGCGTTCGGGATCGTCCGCGACGAGTTCCCCAAGGAGCGTGTGGCCGGCAGCATCGGGCTGCTCTCGTCGATCCTCGGCGTCGGCGGCGGGATCGGGATCGTGATCGGCGGCCTGATCGTCGAGCACCTGAACTTCCACTGGCTGTACTGGATTCCGCTCGTGGTCACGGTGATCGCCGCGTTCTGCACCTGGAGGTTCATCCCCGAGTCGCCGGTCCGGACTCCCGGGCGGGTCAACTGGCTGGCCGCCGCGCTGATGTCGGGCGGCTTCATCTGCGTCCTGATCGCGATCTCCGAGACGATCACCTGGGGCTGGGGATCACCGAAGACACTCGGTCTGCTGGCAGTCGGACTGCTCGGAACCGCGGCGTGGGTCCTGGTCGAGGCCCGCAGCGACGAGCCGCTGATCGACATGACGATGATGCGCATCCGCGGGGTCTGGACGACCAACCTGGTCGCCTTTCTGCTCGGCGCCGGCATGTACGCCTCGTTCCTGGTCTTCCCGCAGTTCGCCGAGCTGCCCACGAGCACCGGGTTCGGCTTCGGCGCCTCGGTCGTGACCGCCGGTCTGTACCTGTTGCCCGCCGCGCTGCTGATGACCGTGCTCGGGACGGTTGCGGGTCGCGTCGCGCGCCGGTTCGGCTCCAAGCTGGCGGTGATCGTCGGCAGTGGCGTGACCGCGGTGTCGTTCGGCTGGCTCGCGGTGGCCCACGCCCACCCCTACGACATGCTGATCAGTGCCGCGCTGCTGGGGATCGGGATCGGGCTGGCCTTCTCGGCGCTCGGAAACCTGATCGTGGAGGCAGTGCCGCCGGAGCAGACCGGCGTGGCGACCGGTATGAACACGGTCATGCGCACGCTCGGCGGCGCGCTCGGCGGTCAGATCGTCGCCACGTTCATTGCCAACAATGCCGCCCACGGACACCCGACCCTCCCCGGGTTCACTTCATCGTTCGCGCTCGAGTCGGCGTTCCTGATCGTGGCCATGGTCGCCGCCGTGTTCATCCCGGCGCTGGGCAGCCCGCGCCGCGCGCCGACGCTCGATCGCGAGCTCGTCCGAGCCCAGGAAGCCGGGTAGCCGGCGCCGGCGCCCGCGCCGGCGGATCCGTCTTTTCAGGCTGGCCGGCCAGCCAGTAGCATCCGCCTTGGCCCGTCGGCAGAGTCAGGAGGAGCAGGTGACATCAACTCGGGATGACCTCGACAAGGTCCTCGTGACCGACCGCGAGCACTGGCTTGACGGCCCGCCGCACGAGCTCTTCAGCCGTCTCCGCTCTGAATGTCCGGTGCACTGGACCGCCCGGGTCAGCGAGTACCCGGACGAGGACGGCTACTGGTCGGTCACCCGGCCCGACGACATCCACGCGGTGAGTCGCGATTGGCGTACGTACTCCTCCGAGCGCGGCGGCGTGACGGCGGTCAGCGACGTGTTCCCGATCGAGCTGATGCGGGCGATGTTCATCGGCATGGACCCGCCCAAGCACGACCGCCTGAAGATGCTCTTCCAGGCCGGCTTCACGCCGCGCCGGATCGCTGCCCACGAGTCGGCGATCCGCGGCATCGTGATCGACGTGCTGAACCGCCTGGAGGGGCGGGACACGTGCGATCTGGTCAACGACGTTGCGCAGCCGATCGTCTCGCGAGTGATCGGAAGCTTCATGGGGATCCCGGCCCAGGACGACGCGGTCTGGGCGCGACTGATGAATACGGCGCTCGGTGCGGGCGACCCGGACCTCAACCCGGACGGCATCAGGAGCATCATCGAGAACGAGATTCCGGAGATCTTCCACCGCTGCTCGAAGATGATCGACGAGCGCCGTGAGCGCCCGACCGACGATCTCACCAGCGTGCTCGTGCACGCCGAGATCGACGGCCAAAAGCTCGAGGAGCACGAGATCGTGATGGGGTTCTTCCTGCTCGTCGCCGCCGGTAACGACAGCACCAAGGCGACCTACTGCAGCGGCATGCGGGCGCTGATGGAGCACCCCGAGGAGCGTGAGCTGCTGCTGGCCGATCCCTCACTGGTTCCCAGCGCCGTGGAGGAGTCCCTGCGCATGTTTCCCGCGTTTGCCCACTTCCGGCGCACGGCGACGCGCGACGCCGAGCTGGCCGGCCAGCAGATCCGTGAAGGCGACAAGGTCGTGATGTGGTACGTGTCCTCCAACCGCGACGAGAGCCGCTACGAGGACCCTGACCGCTTCGACGTGCGCCGCAACCCCGAGCACCAGGCCTTCGGTGCCGGCGGCCGGCACTTCTGCCTCGGCACGGCACTCGCCCGGCTCGAGTTGCGGGTCATGTTCGAGGAGACGCTCGCGCGCTATCCGTCGATGGAGATGGCCGGCCGTCCGACCGTCGTCGAGTCAGGCTTCATCAACCAGCTCAAGACCCTCCCGGTCAGGCTCGGCGCGCCGGCGTAGGGCGCCCGCGGTCAGGCCTCAGGGTGCTTGGTCAGGTAATCGATGTAGACGGGGCGCAGCGCGTCGATCAGCTTCGGATCCTCATCGATCGCGTCCACGAGCAGCGCTGAGCTGCGCTGGACGTCGGTGTCGGCCTCGCCGGGCTCGCCGGCTCCGGCCAGCGCGGCGGGCAGCAGCTCGAGCAGGCTCCAGAAGAACTTCGCGTCGAGGTGGCGCTCGGCGTGGTGCCAGGCGCGATCGTGGAGCTCTCGGGAGGAGAGCTGATCCAATTCGGCAAAAGTGCCCATCGTCGCTGCAGGTTATTCGACAGCGCGGAGTACATACGGGTTGGCGCCGAGGGGTAACGTGGGGCAGAGTTGATTTGCCCACCTGCCTGGAGCGTCGATGACCGCAACCAAGACCCGCCTGCTCGAGAACTACCTCGGAGGCCAGTGGACGCCCGCGACCGCTGCGACCGACGCGCTCGACGTGACCAATCCCGCCACCGGCGAGACGCTCGCGCGCGTCCCGCTATCCGGTGCCGCAGACCTCGACGCGGCGGTCCGCGCGGCTCGGGAGGCGCTCCCGGCGTGGCGCGCGGTTTCGACGATCGCCCGCGCGCGCAAGCTGTTCGAGCTGCGTGAGCGACTCGTTGCCCGCAGCGAGGACCTCGCCCGCTCGGTCACGCTCGAGATGGGCAAGACAATCGCCGACTCACGCGCTGAGGTGGGGCGGATGATCGAGATGGTGGAAGCCGCTTGCGCGATACCGACAACGATGCAGGGTCGCATCCTCGAGGACGTCTCGCGCAACATCGACGCCGAGACGGTCAGGCAGCCCGTCGGCGTCTGCGCGGCGATCGTCCCGTTCAACTTCCCGGCCATGGTGCCGTTCTGGTTCCTGCCGTTCGCGATCGCCTGCGGCAACGCGTTCGTGCTCAAGCCCTCCGAGCAGGTCCCGATCACCCAGCAGATCGCCTTCGAGGAGCTCGACGCGCTCGACCTGCCCCCCGGCGTGGTCAACCTCGTCAACGGCGGGCGTGAAGTGGTCGAGGGGATCCTCGACCACCCGGGGATCGATGCCGTCTCGTTCGTCGGCTCGGCCCCTGTGGCGAGGATCGTCTACGAGCGCGCGGCCAAGGCCGGCAAGCGCGTGCAGGCGCTCGGCGGGGCGAAGAACCACATCGTCGTGATGCCCGACGCCGTGATCAAGGAGACGGTCAAGGGGATCATCGGTTCTGCGTTCGGCGCGGCCGGTCAGCGCTGCATGGCCGGTTCGGTGGTGGTCACGGTCGGCGACGCCCACGAGCAGCTGATGGGCCCGTTGGTCGAGGCCACTCGAGCATTGCGCGTCGGGGATGGGATCGCGGAGGAGACGGACGTCGGCCCGGTCGTCTCGTCCGGCGCTCGAGACCGGATTCGGGATTGGATCGACCGTGGGGAGCAGGACGGAGCCAAGCTCTCTGTAGACGGGCGTGAGACGGACGGCGACCCGAACGGGTCGTTCGTCGGCCCGACGATCCTCGACGGGGTGACCTCGGACATGAAGATCGCCCAGGAGGAGGTCTTCGGTCCCGTGCTCACCGTGATCCGCGCAACCACGCTCGATCATGCGATCGAGATCGTCAACTCGAGCCGGTTCGGGAACGGGACCTCGATCTTCACCGAGTCCGCGGCGTCGGTGAGGCGCTATCGCCACGAGGTGCAGGCGGGGATGATCGGCGTCAACATCGGCGTTGCGGCACCGGTCGCCTTCTTCCCGTTCTCGGGTTGGAAGGACTCGTTCCTGGGTGACCTGCATGCGCACGGACCCGACGCGGTGGACTTCTACACCCGCAAGAAGACCGTGACGAGCCGCTACTTCTCCAGCGGTCAGGGGAGCGGGTCGTACTTCGTGGAGCAGTGAGCGCCCGGGCCTAGCCGGCGCGCCAATCGCGCGCGAGCATCCCGTACACGGCGTGGTCGACATACCGGTCGCCGACTCGTTCGGCCTGGCGCAGGACGCCCTCGAAGGTGAACCCGAGCCGCTCGGCAACCGCGCGGCTACGGACGTTCTCGACGCCGGCCCGGATGTCGAGCCGGTTCAGCTGCCAGCGGTCAAACGCATGGTCGACGAGCGCCCGCGTAGCGGTGGTGATCGTGCCCCGGCCTTGAGCCGATTCGGCCAGCCAATAGCCGAGGCTGGTGGAGCGGTGCTGCCAGTCGATGCGGTGGTATCCGATCACCCCGACGATCTCTCCGTCCTGCACGATCGCAGCCTGAAAGCCTTGGTTGGCCGCGAGCTGCTTGCGGCTGGCGTCGATGAACGCGACGGTGCTCTCGAGCGTCTGTCCCGCGGCCCACGGCATCCAGATCGCCAAGTGCTCCCGGTTGGCCGCGACGATTTCATAAAGCTCCTCGGCGTCGGAGTGCTCGACGATTCGCAGCTCACGCCGCTCGTCCAGCCGGTGGGTGAGCATCGCGGCTACGTTAGCGCCAGGCCGAAAGTCTCCCGCAGTCCGCGCTCGCCGTCGGCGCTCAGCTTGACCGCCCGACCGCGTGCCGCTCGGCTCGCCCACCCGAGCGCGAAGATCCGATCGGTCAGCGCCGCCCCGAGCGCGCCGGCCAGATGATGACGCTGCTCTGACCAATCGACGCAGTAGCGGATCAGAGGGCGCTGACGGCCCCGGAGAGCGACGAAGTCGATCCCGAACGCCTCGAGCTCCGAGTAACCGCGCTCGGTCAGGCTGTAGTCGTAGTCGAATCCCGGCGAGGCGAGACGATCCTCGCGTGCGCTGGAGACATCGAACGCCCCGTCACCACCCGCGAGCAGCCCGCGCTCGAGCAACGCTTGCATCAAGCTCGTGCCGACGAGGCCCGCCAAATGGTCGTAGCACGTCCTGGCCTGGCGAACTGCGTGCGCGCGAGTGCCCTGGCGAAGTGACTTGACCTCGGCCGGCGGCGAGAACCTGGCCAGCGCTTCGAGCAGCTCGCCGACCTCGGCTCCGGCGAGGCGGAAGTACCGGTGGCGGCCATGGCGCTCGGCGATCAGCAGACGGCCGTGCAGCAGCTTGGCGAGATGGGCGCTTGCCGTGGACGGTGCGACGCCGGCCTCGTCGGCCAGCACGCTCGCCGGTAGCGCGCGGCCGTCACCGAGTGCCAGCAGGATCCGCACTCTGGCCGGATCCGCGACCAGCGCTCCGATCTTCGCGACGTCGGCATCGCCCTGCATGTCAACCAGTCTACCGAGACAACACTTCGTCTCAGAACGAAGTGTCATCTGCGGACTGCAACAGAGCGCTGTCATCATGAATGTGAACATGAGCTCCGGCAGACGAGGATTTGCGGCTTCCCACGGCGCCGGCGCACGCGGCGGCATGCGGTCGCTGCGTGGCGGCTCCGACAAGAAGCCACCGCCGCTGATGGACCCCACCCGCCAGCGTGACGGCCATCGGATCCTGGCCCTGTTCCGGCCCTACCGCGGGCGCCTGGCCGCGGTGCTGGGACTGATCGTCTTCTCCGCCGGCCTCAGCATGGTGTCCCCGTTCCTGCTCAGATCCGTGCTCGACAAGGGCATCTTCCACCACAGGACGACGCTGCTGACCGAGCTGGTGGCGGGGATGATCGCGATCGCCATCGCGACCAGCGTGTTCAGCGTCTGGCAGACGTACATGTCGAACGTCATCGGCCAGCGGGTGATGCACGACCTGCGCTCCGCCGTCTACCGCCGCCTGCAGAGGATGTCGCTGGCGTTCTTCACCCGCACGCGGACCGGTGAGATCCAATCACGGATCGCCAACGACATCGGCGGCCTCGACAGCGTGGTCACTACGACCGCCACGACGATCGCCCAGAACGCGACCACCGTGATCGCGGCCACCGTCGCCCTGTGCATCCTCAGCTTGCGGCTGGCCGCGATCTCATTCGTGTTCGTGCCGCTGTTCGTGTACCTGACCCGGCGGGTCGGCAAGGTCCGGCGCAAGATCACCACCGAGCAGCAGCGCCGCCTCGCCGACATGTCCTCTCTGGTCTCGGAGTCGCTCTCGGTGTCGGGGATCATGCTCGGCAAGACGATGGGTCGAGGGGGCGACCTCGCCCACCGCTTCACCGGCGAATCGAAGGGGATCGCCGACCTCGAGGTCCGCTCGCGGATGGCCGGTCGCTGGGTGATGTCGACGATCCAGATGACCTTCGCGATCCAGCCGGCGATCGTCTACTGGCTGGCCGGCCAGAGCTTCATCGGCCACATCTCGATCGGCACCGTGGTCGCGTTCTCGACGCTGCAGACACGGCTGCTGTTCCCGATCCAGTCGCTGCTCGGCGTGGGCGCCGACATGCAGGCGTCGCTGGCGCTGTTCGACCGCATCTTCGAGTACCTCGACCTTCCCGTGGACATCGTCGAGGCCGACGATCCCGTCGAGCTACGGCCCAAGGAGCTCCTCGGCGAGGTCCGCCTCGAGAACGTCTCGTTCCGCTACGGGGGAGGCGATGCGCCCTGGACCCTGCGCGACATCAACCTCGATGTCCCAGCGGGGACGCGGACGGCGATCGTCGGGGAGACAGGCTCAGGCAAGACGACGCTCGGCTACCTGGTCGCGCGGCTCTACGAGCCCCAGGAGGGCCGCGTCACAATCGACGGCGTCGACGTGCGCGACGCCTCGCTCGCCTCGCTCGCGGCGACGGTGGGAGTCGTCTCACAGGAGACCTACCTGTTCCACGCCAGCGTGCGCGAGAACCTCCGCTTCGCCTGTCCTGATGCAACCGACGCCGAGATCGAGGCTGCGGCGCGCACGGCTCATATCCACGATCTGATCGCCTCGCTTCCCGAGGGCTACGACACGGTCGTCGGCGAGCGTGGGTACCGCTTCTCGGGCGGCGAGAAGCAGCGGATGGCGATCGCGCGGACGATCCTCCGCAACCCACCGGTGCTCGTGCTCGACGAGGCGACGAGCTCGCTCGACACGCAGACCGAAGCCGCGGTCCAGGCCGAGCTCGAGCGCCTCTCCCAGGGCCGCACGACGATCACGATCGCGCACCGGCTCTCGACGGTCCGCGACGCCGAGCAGATCGTCGTGCTCGACGCCGGGCGGATAGTCGAGCGCGGCGCCCACGAGGAGCTGCTTGCGCGCGGCGGCATGTACTCCGCGCTCGTGGCCCGCGACGTCGCCGAGGAGCGGGTCGAGAGCTAGCTGGGCTTTTCGGCGAAGGCCAGCGCTCCCTCGAGCACGGCCTCCTCGATCGTCCGCGGGCCGAGCACGTCGCCGACACGGCTCGCGCGCGGGTGGGCTTCGAGCTCGGCCCACAGCTCGTCGGCCGGCACGCGCCCCTGCGCTAGGACGAGCGTCGCGGTCGCGGGCAGCGCGCGCAGGCGCCCGGAGAACAGGTGGCGCAGGACCGCTTCCTGGTTGGGCCCGGCGGCGAGCTCGAGGTGGTGGAGGATCTCGACCCCGAGCTCGTCCAGGCGCGCGAGGTAGAGGTTGCGCTGATACTGGTGAAGCGTCTCCCCGGGGATCAGGCCGGCGCAGGCGATCGTCACCGCGATCCCGGCTCCGGCCAGTCGCTCGGCGGCGTCGAGACCGTCCCAGCCGCCGCCCCAGTCAGCGACGAGCGCGGGGGAGGCGACGGCGGCCGGGTCCGCGATCGCGTCCCACGCCGGCACGGTCGGGTGGTCTGAGGGGAGTGACGCCGGGATGTGGGGACGGGCCCCGGTGGCGAGCACCACCTGGTCAAACTCGTTCGCGAGCTCGGCGTTGCCCGCTACGCCGAGCTCGACCGTCAGCCCGGCGGCCTGGAGGCGCGCCAGCGTCGAGCGGCGGTAGCGCTCCCACGTTTCAGCGTGCGCCGGCGCACGGCCGGCCAGGCGAAGCTGCCCACCGATCTCCTCGGTCCGCTCGACGATCGTGACGGAGGCCGCGGCTGCGGCTGCCTCGAGCGCGGCCGAAAGTCCGGCCGGGCCGGCACCGATCACCAGCACGCGCCGGCCGTCGCGCCGCCTGCCGCTTTGCAGCGAGCGCTCGCGTCCGGTGCGCGGATTGACCGCGCATCCGATCGGCAGGCCGGCGTGATAGTGGCCGATGCAGGACTGATTGCAGCCGATGCATTCGATCACCTCGGCCGATCGGCCGCCCGTCGCCTTGAGGATCAGCTCCGGGTCGGCTATCAGCGCCCGGGTCATCCCGACGAGGTCTGCGGTTCCCTCCGCAACGAGTCGGTCGGCCGCGTCGAGCGCCAGTACGCGCGTGGTCGCAACGAGCGTCGCCGACGGCAGCGCAGCCCTGATCCGCCGCGCCGGCTCGGCGATCGCGTCGGCGGGGACGGGCGGCGGCGGGGCGATCCAGGTCGATGCGGCGGGCTCGGCGGAGTTGCCGAGCACCAGCGAGATGAAGTCGACCAGGCCGGCTGCCTGGAGGCGCCGGGCGATCTCGGCGCAGGCCTCGAGGTGGAGCCCGCCGGGCGTGAGCTCGTCGGCCGAGAGTCGGGCGCCGACGGCGACCGCCGAGCCGGCGGCTGCGCGCGTGGCCTCGAGGATCTCGACCGCGAAGCGGATCCGGCCCTCGATCTGACCGCCGTACTCGTCACTGCGGCGGTTGACCGCCGGCGAGAAGAACTGAGCCGGCAGGTAGCCATGGGACATCGAGACCTCGAGCCCGTCGACGCCGCCTTGCGCCGCGTGCCGGGCGGCCGTCGCGTAACCGTCGATCAGCTCGCGGATCTCGCTGCGGGTCAGCGTTCGCGGCTCGGACTTGAAGCCCTGGCTCGGCACC
>DATCNP010000007.1:0-2090 GCA_036565205.1 Solirubrobacteraceae bacterium
CGGCGAGCGGACCCGGCCGTCGGTCGAAGCCGCCAAGGCTGCGCCCGCTCGGTGAGCCCCGCGTTCTAGCACTCCGCTGCCGCTTTGGACGAGGCCGGGGAGCCGATCGCATGACGTGCGGCGCTCCTCCTTTGCGCGAGAGGCAGGAACCGGCTTCATGACACCCGCCCCCCAGGGTGCCCGGCTCATCGCTCAAAAGTTCATGGCCGCGGTCGGCCGACGTCCCCCACTGCTTGCAGCGTCACCAGGTCGCCCTCGGTGAGCTCGACGTCGGCCGCCGCGAGGTTTTCTTCGAGATGGCCGACAGAGGTCGTGCCGGGTATGAGCAGCATGCGGTCGTAGCGGGCCAATAGCCAAGCAAGCGCTACCTGAGAGGGGGTTGCGCCATGCTTGCCGGCCACCTCGGCGATCGCTGAATCCTCGGCCAGCGTCTTCGGACCGCCGCCGAACGCAGAACCCAGCGGGAAGAAAGGCACGAAGGCGATCTGGCGTTCGCGGCAGAGCTCGACGATCGGGTCGCCCTCACGGTTGAGGATGCTGTATGCGTTCTGCACTTCAGCGAGGTCGACCACGTCGAGTGCGACCCCCACGCCCTCGAGAGTCACGTTGGAGACGCCGATCAGGTCGAGCTTTCCCGCCTGTCGAAGTTCCTCCAGGGCCCCGAGCTGCTCGGGCAGCGGCACGTCCGGTCCGCCGGCGTCGTTGGCGACGCGCAGATTGACCAGGTCCATGCGCTCGACACCCAATGAGCGCAGGTTGGCCTCCACTCCCTCGCGCAGCTCGGCGGGAGAGAGGGCCGGAAGCCAGGCCCCAGCCTGATCGCGGCGGACGCCGACCTTGGTGACGAGCTTGAGGTTCTCAGGGTATGGATGCAGCGTCTCGCGGATCAGGTCGTTGACCGTGTCCGGGCCGTAGTACTGCGAGGTGTCGATGTGGTCGACGCCAAGCTCAATCGCGCGACGAAGCACAGCGCGCGCGGCGTCGGGGTCTCGCGGCGGTCCCATCACGCCGGGGCCGGCGAGCTGCATCGCGCCGAGGCCGATGCGGCCGACCGGCTTGTCGCCGAGATAGGAAGTCTGCATCAGGCCACACAGTGTGCCCAACTGACCCCCCTGCGCGAGAAGCAGTAGTTGTAGCCCCAATGCGGTCTCCCATACGGACGTCCGGAGATTGCGCCCAACGCTGGTCCGCGTCGGTAGCTACTCGATCAGGCTCTCTCGGAGTCCGATCGCCACGGCATGCGCACGGTTGCGGGCTTCCAGACGGGCGATGAGGTTCTTGGTGTGGGTTCGCACCGTCTCCTCGCTGACCTGCAACTCCTCGGCGGCGATTGTTGTCGATCCGCCGTCCGCTAGCAGCTGCAGGATCTGGCGCTGACGGCGGGTCAGCCTGCCGCGGCTGCCCGGCCCCGGAACGGCGGGATCGACGAAGCGCTCCTGTTCGACGGCGGCGGCGACCGCGGAGCGCAGCTCATCCGGGCCCGCGCCTCGGCTCACGTAGGCGCTCGCCCCGGCCGACAGCGCCTGGGTCGCCAGGTGACGCTCGGCGCGGTCACCGTGGGCGACGATCCCCAGCGCGGGCTCGGCCTTGCGCAGCTCGCGGATCGCATCGGATCCGCTCAGCTCCTCGGTGCTGCCACCAACTCGTGAGCGGATGTCGACGACCACGACGTCGTAGTCGCCAATGCTGCGGACCAGCTCCACCGCCTCCTCGCGGCTGCTCAGCTCCTCGATCTCGTAGCCGGGATCGAGCACCCGTCGCATTCCAAGCCTGACGAGCGGCTGGGGTTCCACGACCAGGCAGCGCGGTACTTCGCTCACAACTTCGTCTCCGAGGATTCGGGTGCGATCGGCGACGGTCGGCGGCACGACCGAGTCTCGATCCTAACCGAGCCGGGGACAGCGGACGACCCCAATTTTCGGCCAGTTGGAATTCCCTCCCGCTCTTTGCGATACCCGCCGTCTGCGATACAAAGACAACGTGATCTCTGTCACGTCCAAATCTCGCTACGCCGTCGTCGCGATGGCCGAGCTTGCGCGCGCCGGCGAGCGCCCGGTTCCGATCAAGGAGCTGGCCGAGCGGCGCGACAT
>DATCNP010000008.1:0-3393 GCA_036565205.1 Solirubrobacteraceae bacterium
TAGAGCGGGTGGTCGAAGGGCACCGGGTCGAACTCGAGCGGCCCGGACTCGGCCAGCAGCTGCTCCCACTCGAGCGCCTCCGGAAGCGCGTCATCTTCGCCGCCGACGTAGGGGACGTGGACGACGTGCTCCAGGGTTGGCAGGGCGGCGCGAACCTCGGCCACCTCGGGGCGGCGGTCGATCGGCTTCTCGCCGTAGCGGTAGCCGGCGATCGCGAGCATCACCTTCGGCTCCACGGTCGCGAAGCGGTCGATCACCGCCCGCGGGCCGAACTCGGGCGCGCAGCTGGCCCACACGGCGCCGAGGCTGGCCGTCGCCAGAAAGGCGACCAGGGTCTCGGGGACGTTGGGCAGGTAGGCGACGACGCGGTCGCCCGGCCCGACCCCGAGGCGCTGCAGGCCGGCCCGCGCGGCCGCCACCTGCTCGCGCAGGTCGCCGAAGCTGAGCTCGAATGGGTCGCGAGTCTGCGAGCGCGCGATGATTGCGACTCGATCGACGTCCTCGTCGGTGCCGAGCATGTGCTCGGCGTAGTTGAGGCGGGCCCCGGTGAACCACTCGGCGCCCGGCATCTCCCGTGAGGCCAGCACCTGCTCGTAAGGCGACTGCGCCCGCACCCCGAAGAAGTCCCAAATCGAGCTCCAGAAGGCGTCTAAGTCAGAGACCGACCAGCGCCAGAGCTCGTCGTAGTCGGAGAGGTCCTTGCCGCGCGTGTCGCGGACGAAATCGAGGAAGCGGCCGAGCTGCGTCGTTTCCCGCACGTCCGCGGGCGGCGTCCACAGCACCTCTCCAACCTCGCTCATTCCCGCCGCAGAGGCTACCCGCAGCACGGCTCGCGTATTGTCGAGTTGCCCTTGCGCATCGGAGGAGAGCGGTTGATGGCGACGACGACCCCTGTATATGCAGATCGGTAAGGCCGGGACCCCCGCCAGCCACATCAGCCAGGCCTATCCTGACCGGGTCGAGGTCCGGGGACGCGACCTCTGTGGCGACTTGATGGGCGAGTTGAGCTTCACCGAGTACTTCCACCTGTTGCTCACCGGCAGCGAGCCCACCGACGACCAGCGCTTCTTCCTCGACCTTCTGCTGGTCGCGATCGCCGAGCACGGGATGATGCCCACCAACGTCGCCGCGCGAATGACGCTGGCCGCCGACCCCGGATCGCTGCAAGGGGCGGTCGCGGCGGGGATCCTCGGCTGCGGCCCGGTCATACTCGGCAGCTCCGAGGAGTGCGCGCGGCTGCTCGAAAGCGCGCAGGAGAAGGTCGCTTCCGGTGCCGAGCCCGCGGCGGTCGCCGACGAGATGGCCACTGCGATCCACGCTTCCGGCGGCAAGCTGCCCGGGTTCGGCCATCCGGTTCATCGGCCGCTCGACCCGCGGGCCGAACGGGTTCTCGAGCTCGCGGGCGCCCGCGGCGTCAGTGGGCCCCATGTCCTGCTTGCGCGCTGCTTTCGCGATAGCGCGACGAAGGCCTGGGGCAAGCCGCTGACGATGAACGTCGCGATGCCGATCGCAGCGGTGATGCTCGACCTGGATTTCCCGTCCGCGGCGGTGAAAGCGGTTCCGATACTCGCGCGCACGGCGGGCCTGCTCGCTCATCTGGTCGAGGAGCAGGAGCAGCCGATCGGCTTCCTGATGGCGGCGAGAGCGGAGGAGGCGATCGAGTACGAGCCGCCGCAAGACGGGCTCCGATGATGCTCGCGCCCGAGGTCGAAGCCCGGCCGTGGGCGCAGCAACTTGCCGTCGATGATGCGTCCTACCGGACTCAGCTCGCCTACCTCTTCGAGCGCTCGGCCTTCTATCGCGAAAAGCTGGCGGCGGCGGGGTTCGACTCCGAACGGGCGGCGGGCGGGCTCGCGGAGATCGCCCAGCTGCCTCTCACCGACAAGCACGAGATCAAGGCGACGGCCACGCCCGACAATCCGATCGGCTCCCATCTCTGCGCGGCCCCCTCGGAGCTCGTACGGATCTACTCCACGAGCGGCACGACCGGCTCGCCCAGCTACGTCCCGCTGACGGCGGGCGATCTCGACAACTGGGTGACCGGGTCGTCTCGGAGCTATGCGGCATCCGGTATCGCCGCGGGCCAGCGCATCGTCTCCAGCTACAACGCCGGGCCGTTCGTCGCCGGTGCGGCGCTCGCCTCCTTCGAACGCATCGGCCTCTGTCACATCCCGATCGGCACCGGAAACACCGAGCGTCTGATCGCGGCGGTCGACCTGCTTGGGCCGCAAGCCGCGGTGCTGACGCCGTCCTACGCGGCCCATCTCATCGAATGGGCCACGGAGCGGGACGTCGATCTGCGTGGATCGAGCGTCGAGCGCGTCCTCGTCGCGGGTGAGCCCGGGGGCGGCGAGCCCGCGTTCCGTGCGAAGCTCGAAGAGGGCTGGGGCGCGAGGGTGTTTGAGGCGATGGGCATCGGCGACATCGGCGTGTCGCTGTGGGGCGAATGCGAACAGCAGGACGGAATGCATCTCGGTGCGCGGGGCTTCGTCCACGCCGAGCTGATCGACCCCGAGACCGGCGCCGCCGTCGAGATCGACAACGGTGCCAGCGGCGAGCTCGTGTTGACGCATCTTCAGCATCGCGCGGCGCCGCTGCTGCGATTTCGCACCCGCGACCACGTCGAGGTCCGCACGGACCAGTGCGAGTGCGGCCGCACGAGCCCCCGCGTGCGCTGCATCGGGCGAACCGACGACATGCTGATCGTCCGCGGGGTCAACGTCTTCCCTTCCGCCGTCCGCGAGGTGGTGAGCGGGTTCGCTCCCGAGGTCAGCGGCTACATCCTGGTCAAGCCGCAGGTACAGGGCCCCAAGCAGGAGCCGCCGCTTCCCGTCAGCGTCGAGCTTGCGCAAGGCGCGACGGCCGATGCCGCGCTCGCGGAAGCGATACGCGACAGACTGCGCAACGCGCTGGTCGTGCAGACAAACGTGGAGCTGGTGCCGTGGGGAAGCCTGCGGCGCAGCGAATACAAATCGAAACTGGTCGAGCACTGAGTTCGAGAAGGAGAGTCAGATGGCCGCAAATACGTTGAGCATCCTGAAGCCGAGCGTCAACAACCTGTCGGTTCGAATCTTCGTGCGAGCCGCCGGGCTCGAATTCGAAGAGCTGGACGTGTGGGGGAAGAAGGGCACCCCGGATTTCCTTGCGAAGGACCCGGCCGACCTCACCCCGCTGCTCGAGGAGGAGGGCCTGCCGAATGGCTCGCTTTGGGAGAGCTGCGCGATCATGCAGTACCTCTGCAACAAGCACGATCTGGACCAGTTCTACCCCAAGGACCCGGCCCAGCGGGCGATGGTCGACAGCGCGATGTTCTACATGATCGGCACGCTCTATCCGCTCGTCGCGCGCGCCACCTATCCGACACTCGCCTTCCCGCAGTACCCCGGCGAGGTC
>DATCNP010000009.1:0-3853 GCA_036565205.1 Solirubrobacteraceae bacterium
GCTGGCCCGGCGCGACGATCCCGACCACATGGCGACGCTCGAGAAGGAGGGCATCGAGCCGATCGACCTGGTCTGCGTCAACCTCTATCCGTTCGAGAAGGTGATCTCCGGTCGCGACGTCGACCCCGACGTGGCGATCGACAACATCGACGTCGGCGGCCCAACGATGATCCGCGCCGCAGCCAAGAACCATCGCGGGGTCGCGGTCGTGGTCAAGCCGGAGTCATACGACGCAGTGCTGGACGAACTTGAGACGTCCGCGGGCGAAGTCTGCGCCAGCACCCGTCACTGGCTCGCCAACGAGGCATTCGCCCACATGGCGCGCTACGACGCCGCGATCAGCAACTGGTTCAGCGCCGCCTATGAGGACTTCCCCGAGCACATGGCGGTCGCCTACGAGAAGCTGATGGACCTCTCCTACGGCGAGAACCCCCATCAGCGCGCCGCCCTTTACACCGAGGTCGGGACGCGCTCCCATGTGCTCTCGCGGGTCTCAAAGCTGCATGGGCGGGCGCTGTCGTTCAACAACGTGCTCGACCTCGACTCGGCCCAGCGCCTGCTCGCCGACTTCGACGAGTCAGCCTGCGTGATCGTCAAGCACAACAACCCATGCGGAGTGGCGATCGGCGAGGACGCGCTGGAGGCCTATGAGCGGGCGCTGGCCTGCGACCCGATGTCGGCCTTCGGTGGCGTGGTCGCGCTCAACCGCGAGGTCAAGGCGGAACTGGGGGAGCGGCTACACGAGAACTTCATCGAGGTGCTGGTCGCCCCGATATACGAGCAGGCCGCGCTCGACGCGCTGCAGGAGAAGGAAGCGATCCGCATCCTCGCCGACGAGGAGCGGCGTACACCTGACCCGATGGAGCGCGACTTCAGAAAGGTGCGCGGTGGCTTGCTGGTCCAGGATCGTGATGGCGATCCCGAGCCGCGCGAGCTGATGGAGGTGGTGACCAAGACCGAGCCCTCAGACGAGCAGTGGCACGACCTGCTGTTCGCCTGGACAGTCGTGCGCCACGTGCGGTCGAATGCGATCGTGCTCGCCAAGGACGCGGCAACGCTGGGAATCGGCGCCGGGCAGATGAGCCGCGTCGACTCGGTACGCCTTGCGATCGACAAATGTCGCGGAGCCCGGGAGGGCGACGCGGATGCCCTGCTGAAGGGCTCGGTGATCGCCTCCGACGCCTTCTTCCCCTTCGCCGACGGGCCGCAGGCGGCGATCGACGCCGGGGCGACGGCGGTAATCCAGCCCGGCGGGTCGAAACGCGACGCCGAGGTGATCGAGGCCTGCGAGAAGGCCAGCGTGGCGATGGTCTTCACCAAGCACCGGCACTTCCGGCACTAGGCCACCGACTCGATGGGCCCCCTGGGACTCGAACCCAGTCTGCCGGCTTAAAAGGCCGGACGTCTAACCCGTTGACTTAGAGGCCCGCCGCGATAGTAACCGCGCTTAGGTCTGGTTCAGCGCGCGGGAATAGAGTCAACTCCTTCCAACCACGAAAGAAAGGCCGGGCATGGCTTACGCGATCGTCCATCACTTCCCCAGCGGCACGCAGGAGCAGTACGAGAACTCGCTAAAGGCCGTTCATCCCGACGGCGGGGAGTCGTTGCCCGAGGGGCAGACGCTGCACATCGCGGGCGCAACCGACGACGGCGGTTGGGTCATCGTCGCGATTCACGGAGACAAGGGATCGTGGGAGCGTTTTCGCGACGACGTGCTCGGCCCCGGGCTGCAAGGGGCAGAGGGCGGATTGCAGGGCCCACCCGAAGAGACGGGCTTCGAGGTCGACAAGCAGCAGACTGCCTGAGCGCCCTAGGACAACTCCGCCAAGCCCTCCTCGGGGGTCGAGGCCTGCGCGTGCAACTTGCGCGGGATGCGGCCGGCCTGGCGGGCCGCGTAGCCGGCCTCGACCGCGCGCCGCATCGCAACCGCCATCGTCACCGGGTCTTCGGCACGGGCGACCGAGCTCGCCAGCAGCACGCCGTCGCAGCCCAGCTCCATCGCCAGCGCCGCGTCGGAGGCGGTGCCGATGCCGGCGTCGAGGATCACCGGCACGCTGGACCCCTCGACGATGATCGAGATGTTGTACGGGTTTCGGATCCCAGCCCCGGAGCCAATCGGCGAACCGAGTGGCATCACCGCGGCGCAGCCGGCCTCCTCGAGGCGACGGGCGAGGATCGGGTCGTCATTGGTGTAGGGCAGCACGGTGAAGCCCTCGTCGACCAGGGTCTCGGCGGCGTCGATCAGCTCGACCGCGTCGGGGAACAGCGTCCGATCGTCACCGATCACCTCCAGCTTGATCCAGTCGGTGTCGAACGCCTCGCGGGCCAGATGCGCCGTGCGAATCGCGTCACGAGCCGTGTAGCAACCGGCCGTGTTGGGCAGAGTGAACAGGCCGAGCCGTCGCACGACCTCCAAAACCGAGCCCGTGGCCTCCGGGTCGACGCGGCGCAGTGCGACGGTGACGATCTCGGCCCCCGAGGCGGCTATCGCCTGCTCGGTGTCGTCGAGCGAGCGAAAACCCCCGGTGCCGACGATCAGGCGAGAGGTCAGCTCGCGGTCGCCGATCCGCCAACCGTCGTCCGCACCACCCTGGATCGCCGCCAGCACCTCCACGCTCTCGCCCTCGCTGAGCCGGCGGCCCCACTCGCCGCGCGGCACCACCTCGCCCCCAACCGCGACCGCAAACCCCCGCGCCTTGGGATCGCCACCCGCCTCCAGCACGGCGTCGGCGACCGTCGCGCCATCGCCCAGCTCGCGCGGCTCGCCGTTCAGCTCGACCCTCATGCGGGCACCTCGGCGCCGACCAGGGCATCAGCGACACGCTCGGCGGTCAGGGGCGCCAGCAGGATGCCGTTGCGGAAGTGGCCGGTCGCGAGCACCAGGCCCTCCAGGGCCCCAGGGCCGATCAACGGCAGATTGTCGGGTGTACCAGGCCGCAGGCCGGCGGTCGCCTCGACCAGCTCCAGCTCCGTGATCTCGGGCAGCAGCCGATACGCCTCGCGTAGCAGCTCGTGCACGCCGCCAGCGGTCACCGTGGTGTCAAAGCCTCGGTCCTCCACCGTCGCTCCGACGATCAAGCGTCCGTCGTCGCGCGGAACCACATAGACCCGCTCGGAGGCGACGATCCGCTCGCAGACGGGTTCCTCGGCCGATCCGCGCAATGTGAGGATCTGGCCCTTGACCGGTCGTACCTGGGGACGGGCATCCGGCGGCAGCCACTCCGACTCCCCTGCCCAGCAGCCGTTGGCGAGCACGACGTGGGTCGCCATGAACTCCTCGCCCGCCTCGGTGCGGACACCCTCGATCCGCCCGCCCTCGATCACCGCCTCGTTGACCGCGGCGCCGCTTCGCACCTCGGCGCCCTCGCGCTCCAGCGCCGCGAGCAGCGCCGCGCAAAGGGCGCGTGGATCTATGGCGCCTTCGTTGGACGCATGAACGCCAGCCGCGATCGACGGTGCCAGCCCCGGCTCGAGGGCACGGCAGTGGCGCGGTGTGAGCCAATCCGCCTCGAGGCCGAGCGAACGCTGAAGCTCGTGGCGGCGGCGCAACTGCGCGGACTCGTCACGGTCGAGCGCCACGTGCAGCGCACCGCGGCAGTCGTAGCCGGTCTCCGAGCCGCTCAGCTCTTCCAACTCGGCGACGAAGCCCGGGTAGCGCTCGGCCGAAGCGAGCGTCAGCTCCAGCAGCCTCTGCTCGCCGAATGTCAACTCGCCGATCGGGGCCAGCATCCCGGCGGCGACACCGCTGGCCCCCGCGGCAGGAGTGCTGCGATCGAGAACGACCACGTGCAGGCCGCGCTGCGCAGCGCGCCAGGCGCAGGTCAGCCCGATCACACCGGCGCCGACGACGATC
>DATCNP010000010.1:0-29166 GCA_036565205.1 Solirubrobacteraceae bacterium
CGGCATGGTCGCGTCGTCGGTCGTCCTCACGAGCGGCACTGTGGACGCACGCTGCCGCTTCGGTGGGCGATAGGAGCAGCCTGCCGACCGAGGGCTGGGACGCGTGCTGCTCGTCCGTTGCGCAACTCTGCTCCGAGCCCCTCAGGACGACCGCTCCGCGAGGCGAAGCAGGAGGTGACGCGAGCGCGAGAGTACTGCTCGTAGCCCGCAGCGGCAGTGATCGCCGGCGCCGACCAGACTCTTGCTTTCCTGGATTTGCTAGCTGGATCTCTGCAAGCGCCCGACGGGGTCCAAGTGTCCCTCGCGCGAGAAAGCGAGCGTCTCGTCCCGATGCGCGCCGTCACGCTCGCAAATCGTCCCAGGAGCGTCTGCCGTGGGGCCGTGCGCGCTGTCGGTCTTGGCTCGAAGCAGCAGTGTCGCGCTGGCGCTCGCACGCATCCCCACCTTCTCGGAAGTCAGCGGTGTCCTGATCCGAGACGCGGAGAGTGCCGCGCTTGCGCGAAGTCCCGACGAACGTGGTGCAGCCCAATGGGTGAGCTGCTGCTCGTCGGCGACGAGCAAGGCCTGCGAGCCCTCCACCTGCCTGGCCGCCAGCCCCGCCAGGACGGCTGGGCGTCCGTCTCGGCGCCCTTCGCGACTGCTGTCGAGCAGCTCGAGGTGTACTTCGCCGGCCATCGGACCGTTTTCGACCTGCCGCTCGGCGCCAACGGAGCCAGTTTCGACCACGCGTCTGGAACCGCATCGCCCGGATCCCATACGGACAGACGCTCAGCTACGGCCAGCTCGCGCGCAGCCTGGGACGTCCCGACCGGCGTCCGCGCGGTCGGGGACGCCACCGGTCACAACCCGCTGGCGATGATCGTCCCCTGCCACCGAGTGGTCGACTGCGGCGGCGCGCTCGGCGGCTACGGCGGCGGCCTCGAGCGTAAGCGCGCGCTGCTCGCCCTCGAGGGGGCGCCTGGCAGTAGACGGTGGTGTGAGTGCGCGCGGCGCGGGGCGTGAGGCGGCGCGGGGCGTGAGGTACACCGCTGCGCCCGCGACGTCGCCGGGTCGCCCGCCCTCCCCAGCGGCGTCTGGTCGACGATTGCGCCCACTGCCGGGCTGCGGCAAACTCGGCCTGGCCCACCCGGCTCCGCGCACGCGTCGAAACCCCTCACCCAGGCGACGCCTACGCCGGCTCAGCACGCGCACGGCCCTCTCGACGCGCTTGTCGCACGATGTGAGTAGCTGCTCCGCGTTACGCCGATCCGCTCTCGTCAGGGGCGGGCGGCTGCGCCCGCGCGTCGACCGCGTAGGTCGGGCTCGAGCAGCTATCGCAGCCAAAGCCGTTCTGCTCAATCTGGAGGCACATCCGCTCCTGCTCGGTGAGCGCCCCTCCGAGCATTTGCTTGAGCCTGACCGCGTCCATGCGGGCTTCCATCCCTGCCGCGTCGAGGGCTCGCTTGTTCGCCGGTGTCGTCACGGTGGTCTCTTAATCGACAGAGCCAACCTCGGCCTTGAGGCAGCGGACCGGACGTGCCGCACTTAATTCTGCTGTGGGCGTCGGACGGTTCAGGTCAGGGCCACCCATTCGCGAACTGCTCGCCCTGAAAATTGCCAAAAAAACGGGCCCGCTCAGCGGTGTCGATACGTGCTATACCGATAGATGAAGTTCGAGAGGTCGCCAACGCGCCTCGAGGAGCGTGATCGCCCTATGGCACCTGATTTGGGCCTTAGATTGCTGGCCGAGGCAATCGGGACGGCGCTTCTCGTTGTTTTTGGCGCCGGGACTGTCCTCGCCGCTCTGACGATCGGGAAGCGCAAGCTCGATTACGCGGGCCTCGGCTCGCCGCCACGGGATGAGTTATCGGTCTACGTGGTCGGCCCACTGGTGGGCGCCGGGCTCGCCGCTCTGCTCTACGACTTCGTGGCGCGCCCCGAGCGCGTCGGGGTCGCAGCCGAGGCTGCCCAGGACGCGGCGGCACAGTCGAAGGCAGGCGCGTGGCGCCCGGCGAGGATGTGCCCGTCGGCGCGCCGGAGGACGTCACGCGAACCGGGCGATTCCAGGGCGCCGGGGGCGACATTGGGAGAGCACGCGAATAAGCGCGCGACACACGAGTTCTCTGAGCCAAAGGAGTGGGAATGTCAGGCAATAAGGCAGTCGCATACATCGAGCCGGGAAAGGTCGAGGTCCAGACGATCGACTACCCCGGGCTGGAGCTGAAGGACGGCCCGGGCGTCAACCCGGCCAACGTCGGGCGGAAGGCCGAGCACGGGGCGATCCTCAAGATTGTCTCCACGAACATCTGCGGCTCGGACCAGCACATGGTTCGCGGGCGCACAACCGCGCCGGCCGGGCTAATCCTCGGCCACGAGATCACCGGCGAGGTGATCGAACTCGGCCGCGACGTCGAGTTCATCAAGAAGGGAGACCTGGTCTCTGTTCCGTTCAACATCGCCTGCGGGCGCTGCCGCAACTGCAAGGAAGGCCACACCGGCGTCTGCCTGAACGTAAACCCGGATCGCCCGGGCTCGGCGTACGGCTATGTCGATATGGGCGGCTGGGTGGGCGGCCAGGCCGAGTATGTGTTGGTTCCGTACGCAGACTGGAACCTGCTCAAGTTCCCCGACAAAGACCAGGCGATGGAGAAGATCCTCGACCTGACGATGCTGTCGGACATCTTCCCGACCGGATACCACGGCTGCTACACCGCGGGCGTGACCTCAGGCTCGAAGGTCTACATCGCCGGTGCGGGGCCAGTCGGGCTCGCCGCGGCGCACTCCGCTCAGTTCCTCGGCGCCGCGGTCGTAATCGTCGGGGACATGAACGCCGAGCGGCTGAAGCAGGCGAGGAGCTTCGGCTGCGAGACCGTCGATCTCACCAACGACGCCTCGCTCGGCGACCAGATCGAGCAGATCCTCGGCGTCCCCGAGGTCGACGCAGCCGTCGACGCGGTCGGTTTCGAGGCCCGCGGCCACGGCAAGGACTCGGGCCAAGAGGCGCCGGCGACGGTACTGAACTCGATCATGGAGGTCACGCGGGCGGGCGGAAAGCTCGGCATCCCGGGCCTCTACGTGACCGGCGACCCGGGTGGCGTCGATGAGGCGGCGAAAGTCGGCAGCCTGTCGATCCGCCTAGGTCTCGGGTGGGCGAAGTCCCACTCGTTCGCGACTGGGCAATGTCCGGTCATGCGGTATCACCGGCAGCTGATGGAGGCGATCCTCAACGACCGCGTTCAGATCGCGAAGGCGGTCAACGCGACGGTGCTCTCGCTGGACGAGGCCCCACAGGGTTACAAGGACTTCGACAAGGGAGCAAGCAAGAAGTTCGTGCTGGACCCGCACGGCCTGGTCCCGCAGGCCGCGTAGTGGTCGAAAGCTCGGGACGAGCTCGGGGCGTCAGCCCTTGGGCTCGTCCTCGGGCGCCCGGCGCTCCACCTGGTAGCCGAGCTGCTGGAGCCGGGCGAGGAGCTTCAGCTCGACCGTCTCCGGATCCTCAAGCGGGCCGAGGTAGCGAAACTCGACGTCGATCCGCGTGCTGTGCTCGCCGCCGTGGAACAGGAGCTCGAAACGCCCCTCGCGTCGCTGCACCGTCGTCCTCGGGAACCGGGCGACGTTCGGCAGGCCCATCAGCCTCAGCACCGAATCCGTCCCCTCACCGGATAGCCGACGAGCTCGATCGCGTCCGCCCACGAGACCGACGCGTACCTCCGGTCGCTCGCGGCGTAGACCATCGGCTCGGTCAGCCGCCCCTGATCCTCGAGCGCGAAGTCGCTCCACTCCGACAGCTCGCTGACGGTATGGGCGGCGAAGACGTCGCCGTGGACGCGCTTGATCCCGTTCTCGCAGATGTCCAGGCGCAGGCGCTTGGTGTCGTCGGGCCACGCGCATCCTGGGCAGTCGAAGCCGCCGCTTTCGTGGTTCATCTCGCGGGTCGCGCACAGCCCGTCGACCGGCTCGCGCCTCCGCGCCAACACCCTTCCGACGCTCACCGCCTCTCCCCAGCCCGCCACCGGACGGTGATAGTCCTGTCGGCCATACTCGGCCCCGTCGGCCGGTCCGCGACCCAGCGCCGACACACCGGGCACCGCGCCCAGCATTCGCTCCGTCGCGTCAGCGGGGACCGAGCTGCTCGCTGCGTCGCGCACCTTGCTCAAAACAGGACGCTCGTCCTCGTCGTCGCTGCCCGACATCGCGTCACCCCGCCTCACACTGCTGCCGAGGAGAGAAGTCGGAATGCGGCGCCGGTGCCGAGCCCAAAGGTGAGGTACGCAATGAGGTCCTTGGCGAGCGTCTTGCCATCGTATTCCCAGATCGGCTTGTACAGCTTGACCAAGGGGAGAACGACGTAGCTGGTGGCCCCAACGATTGAGCCGAAGACGATCCCAATCGAGGCTCCGCTGAGTGACAATGTGATCTCCCCGCGATCCCGCATTGGGCACCCATAGCGTCCCGTACCCCCAGCGCATCACGCTGTTCACCAACGGGGCTCGTTCGGCCGGGAACCTCGCGCTTGAACAGACGTTCGGCGAGGCGCTTGCGGATCTGTGCCGGGGCCGGCCCCTGCTCCCAGCTGCACAGCCCGGAGGAGAACTCCCAAAGCGGAAGCCGCCTTCGGCGCCGTCGCGCTTTTAGCGGTAGATCGAGGAGTACCTCTGCCTCGCGTTGTACACCGCCTCGCGCGCGGTCACGGGGGCTCTACCGAGGGGCTGCTCGACGAGCTCGGGCTCACCAACCCGCAATACCTGGTCATGCGGCTGCTGTGGAAGCACGGCCCCTGCCACGGTCAAGGACATCGCCGCAACGCTCCAGCTCGACTACGACACGCTGTCGCCGCTGCTCAAGCGCCTGGAAGCCGCAGGCCTGCTCCGGCACGCACGCCGGCCCGATGACGAGCGGTCGGTCGAGATCGCCCTAACGAAGCCGCCGAGGCGATGCGCGCCAAAGCCGACAACGTCCCAGCGAGCTCAACTGCGCCATGGGCCTCGATGACCGACGGGGACAGAGCTACGCGCAACACTCGGACAGCTCACCGCCTCGATGAACGGCGCGGCGTCCGTCGGCTCCTGAGCCGCCCGCAGTGAGGAGCAACCCCAAGCAGATGGGGTGTGCGATGACACGGCGCTGGCGCCCGGCGGCTACTTCACGATGCTCGAGATCACCATCAACTCGATGCGCCCGCCCCACCGACTCCCGCCGATCGCGTTCCAAGCGACGGCCGTGCGCGTCGGCCAGAAGATCGCAACGCGCGAGAGCCGCTCCCCGCCGCGCGGTCGCTTACTCAGCGAACGACCAGCAAGCGCCTCGGCACCGCGCTGCGCTTTCGCACTGCCGCCAAAGCAGCCGCGTGGACGGCGTCCTCCGGCGCTAGCGCCATGGACGAGTTGCGAGCGTGACGGCGCGCATCGGGACGAGACGCTCGCTTTCTCGCGCGAGGGACACTTGGACCCCGTCGGGCGCTTGCAGAGATCCAGCTAGCAAATCCAGGAAAGCAAGAGTCCGGTCGACGCCGGCGATCACTGCCGCTGCGGGCTACGAGCAGTACGCTCGCTCGCTCGCGTCACTCCTGCTTCGCCTCGCGGAGCGGTCGTCCTGAGGGGCTCGGAGCAGAGTTGCGCAACGGACGAGCTCCGAGAGCACGGCGTGGACCGCCGCCCGCTTCTGCTCCGCCAGGCGATGCAGCACATTCGATGCTCACTGATGGTCGTGAGGAGATCCGGCACCTCGTGCGACCCACCGCTCACTTCCGCATTCACGAACACGCAGAAGCCTCAACCGCCGGGAGCGACGACCATCTGACGACTGGATCCCGTCAGAAGCAGCAGCCCGACCACTGCCGCCGGCTCCGCTGTCATTCGACCGACGTTCTACAGCCGCATCAGAGCTCGGACGGCAGTCCGAAGTGCCCAAACGCATCGGGCGACAGAAACGCCGTGAGCTCGATGATCTCGTCGCCCTCGAGGCTGAGCACGATGATTCCGTGCGCCTGGAGGCGGTCGCTGCGCTCATCCCGGACGTACTGACCGAACGCCAGTGCTCCGTTGGCACGGATCGGGATCAGGCGACGTGGCCGGTTGCTGCGCAGCACCCGCTCGGTGAGGAATGCCGCGACCGCGTCGCGGCCCCGGTACCAGGTCGGGATCGGCGGCATCGCGATCCGGGCGTCCTCGGCCAGCATCGCGACCACGGCCTCGACATCGCCGCGCTCCCACGCGTCGACGTAGCCGACGACGAGCTCGCTCAGGCGCTCGTCGCCGAGCGCGCGCAACGTGGCCTGTTGGCTCTGCGCCGGCAGCCGTTCCTCGACGGCTTTGTGCGCTCGCTGCAGCGCACTGTCCACCGCCGCCGGTGAAGTCTCGAGCGTCTCGGCGACCTCACGCGCTGAGAAACCGAGCACGTCACGGAGGATGAGCACGGCACGCTGCCTCCCCGGCAGGTGCTGAAGCGCGGCGACGAACGCCAGCTCGATGCTCTCGCGCCGCTCGTAGTGGGCCTCGGGCGCCGTGAAGTCGTCTGCGTCGTCGGGATAGGGCTCGATCCACGCGGATTCGATCAGCCGCGCCGCGAGCTCATCGTGAGGGTCGCCCGGTGGTCCGTAGTCGATCGGCAGCACGCGCTGGGGCCGGCGCTCGATCGCCCGCAGGCAGGCGTTGGTGGCGATCCGGTAGAGCCAGGAGCGCAGCGAGCTTCGGCCGGCGAAGCTCTCCAGCCCGCGCCAGGCGCGCAGCAGCGCCTCCTGCAAAGCGTCCTCGGCGTCATGAACGGAGCCGAGCATGCGATAGCAGTGGGCGTGCAGCTCGGCGCGGTGCGGCGCGACCAGGCGTGAGAACGCGTCCTCATCACCGCCCCGTGCGGTCTCGAGCAGAGCCCGCTCGTTCACGGTGCCCAGACCTTTGGCTGCCAGAAGGCTATCTCGCCGCCCGCGGGCGTTGACACGACCGTGCGCCAACCGGCTGGGCCCTCCCTGGGCTCGAGCAGCACGGACGCTCCGAACTCGCGTGCTCGCGCGGCCGCCGCCTGGATCTCGCTCACCTGCACGTACGGCAGCCATGTGGGCCGCCGTACGCCGCACTCCACGATGCCGCCACCGAAGCGTTCGCCGAGGCCGAGGGCCATGTACGGGCCGCTCTGGGTCTGTACTGCCTCCGCCCGCCAGCCGCAGAGCTGCCCGTATGTCGCCCGGGCCTCGGGCAAGTCAGCAGTGTGCAGCTCCAGATGCACGACCGGGTTCATGGCCAGAAGCGAAACGAGCCGACCTCTTCGAGCTCGCTGAGGACCGGAGGCTCGCTGCAGCGCTCCGCAACGTCCTTCTGGAACTCCTGGAACGCCTTCACCTCGCGCAGCGGGTTGCGGCCGCCCTCGCTCTCGTCCGACGCGACATGCGCGAAGCTCACGCCGTCATCGAGCTTGAACGTCGCGTAGTGAAACCCAGCCGGACCGGTGCGCTGGAGTTCCTCGTAGACGGCGCGAATGAGTTGCTCGTTCTCCTGCACTCGCTCTGGCTTGACCTTGTAGCGAACCATGACCTTGCTCATTGTGTGGCCTCCTGTGCTTGTAGCTGGTGTACTCCGATAAGTGATTTGCGCCGGCCCGGGAGCGCCAGCGCAACCAGGGCTCCGGCGAGCGCCAGACCTGCGGAGACGCCGATCGCAGGTCCAAAGCCGTCGGTGAAGGCCTGTGCCGAGGCGTACCCGCCTGTAGCGCCGAAGATGGCCACCGCCGCGGCGATCCCGAACACGCCGCCGAGCTCGCGCATCATGCTGTTGGCGGCCGCCGCCTTGCCGATCGCGTCGCTGGCAACCGATCCGACAACGGAGTTCTGCGCGGCCGGAATGGCCATCGAGACGCCGACTCCGGCGAGCAGGAAGGGCGCGAGCATGTGCGAGTAGGCCAGGTCCGGCCTGGCGATCACCGCCAGCCACGCCATCCCGATCGTCTGCAGCGTCAGGCCCCCGACCAGCAGCGGCCGCTCGCCGATGCGGTCAGCCAGCGCCCCGGCTATCGGGGCGACGGTCATGAACGTCGCCGTGTAGGGCAGCAGGCGAAGCCCAGCCCCGAGCGGGCCGTAGCCGAGCGCCGTTTGCAGCAGCTGGGCGTAGAAGAACACGGTCCCGAACAGCGAAGCGAAGGTGAAGAAGATCGCCGCGTTGCCGGCCGAGAAGGCGCGCGAGCGGAAGAAGCGCATCGGCAGCATCGGCTCGCGAGCCCGCAGCTCCCAAACGATGAAACCGGCGATCAACAGGATCCCGACTGACAGTGCCGCCAGCACCTCGAAGCTGCCCCAGCCGGTCTGGTTTCCGCGCACCAGCCCCCAGACGATGCCGAGCGCCCCGAGCGTCACCAGAGCCAGGCCCCGGATGTCCAGAGAGGCCTGCGGCCCGCGGCTCTCACGCATGCGCGTCAGAACGAGCGGTATCGCCAGCAGCCCGATCGGGACGTTGACCCAGAAGATCCACTCCCAGCTGATCCCCTGGACGATCGCGCCGCCCACGAGCGGTCCGCTGGCGACAGCCAGGCCGGTTATGGCGCTGAAGATCCCGATCGCCGCCCCCCGCCGCTCGGCTGGGAACGCCTCGCTGAGAAGCGCCAGACCCAGCGGCAGTATCAGCGCCGCACCCGCACCCTGCACCGTCCGCGCGACGATCAGCCAGCCCACGTCCGGCGCCAGCGCACAGCCCGCCGACGCCGCCGCGAACAGCCCCAGTCCGCCGGCGTAGAGGTTGCGCCGCCCGAAGCGGTCGCCGAGCGCGGCCGCCGTGATCAGCAGCACCGCGAAGCTGAGGTTGTATGCGTTCACCGTCCACTCGAGCTGCTCCACCGACGCGTGGAGGTGAAGCCGGATCGTGCTGAGCGCCGTCGAGACGACGAGCGTGTCCAGCGCGGCCATCAGCGAGCCGATTCCGGTCAATGCGAGGACCCATCCTGTCGAGCGTCTGCTCATCCGTGCCTCCAGTCCTATTTCGATCGTTTGGGACTAGAGATCCGACCGGGGGCCCGAAATCCATCGCTCTGGTCGACGGACGGTGCCGATCGGTGCGTCCGCGCGGCTACGCTCGCGTCACATGGGCACGCGGCCCGACCGGGAAGCGGTCGATCCGGCGTCGAGCGATAGGTCCGCCCCTCCCCTGCTGCGCGCTCTGACACGCGCCGGCTTCGCGTCGAGGCTCGCTCCGGCACGGCTGCCCGGAGCGAGCGCTCTGCGATACGGCCGTGCTACTCGCCCCGGTCGTACTTGAACGAGATGCCGAGGCGTACGCGGTAGTTGAGCACGCCCCCCTCCTGGATCGTGAGGTCCTGACGTACAACCTCAGCCACGCGCAGCTCGCGCACGCTCTTCGCTGCGGTCTTCACGGCCACGCGAGCCGCGGCCTCCCAGGACTCGCTGCTGACCCCGACGACCTCGGTGACGCGATAGACGCTCTCCGCCATACAGACCTCCTATTAGGGAATGGGCCGGAATCGCCAGTCTCGCACCATCGCATCGAGCGCTGGGAATTTCGCCTTCCGCGGGCGGACCATGGACCCGCGCGAACTCAGGACGTCGGCCGGCGCATCTGGAACAGCCGGTCGACGACGGTGTAGTCGGCCGGCCCACCGCAACGCGCGACCGGCCGCAGCGTGGCCGTGTCCACGCCGTAGTCCGCGACCGCCTGCTCGTCAAGGTGAACCCCGACTACCTGGCCGATCACCAGGTGCTGATCTGTTCTGTTGCCGTCGAGATCGTGGAGCTCGAGGTGGTGCACGACACGGCATTCCATCGCGCACTTCGCCGCCGCCACACGGGGCGCTTTCACGAGTCGCGAGGGTGCCATCTCGAGGCCCGCACGATCGAACTCGCTCTGCCCGCGCGGCAGCGGCGCAGAGCTCTCGTTCATCTGCTCGCGCAGCTCCCAGGTGACGAGGTTCCAAACGAACTCGCTGACCTCGGAGGCGAAAGTCGCCGAGTCCTTGGCACCACTGCTCGAGAACGCGAGCATCGGCGGCGCCTCGCCGACCGCGTTGAAGAAGCTGTAGGGCGCGAGATTGACCGCGCCATTGGCGCTGGTGGTCGAGATCCAGCCGATCGGCCGCGGCGCCACGATCGCTTTGAACGGATCGTGCGCCAGGGTCCCCCGGTCCCGGCTGTCCGGCTCGTAGAAGATCATCCCGGCAGGAACGCTATCGCCGCCGCTTGGCGCGGTGCGCAACTTACGCGACTGCGTGGGTATAGAACCGACGTCAACATTCTGAGGAGGCAGGAATGATGCGCAGACTGAAGGTGTTCGCCGCGATCCTCGTGGCCCTCGCGTTCGCCGCGTTCGCCGCCGGCGTTGCGCTTGCGGCGTCCTCACCGACGGTGACGACCGGGGCCGCGACCAACCGGACCGACACGAGCGTCGTGCTGAACGGGACCGTGAACCCGAACGGGAACACGACGGGGTATGTGTTCGACTACGGCCTCACGACCGGCTATGGCCTCACCAGCACCGCGCACTCGGCCGGACACGGGGCCAAGCCCGTGGCGGTCAAGTCGACGATCTCCGGGCTGCTCCCGGGCACGACCTACCACTACCGGATCACCGCACTGAACAGGTCCGGCACCGGGACGGGCGCTGATCGCACGTTCACGACCACCGGGCATCCGCCGGCAGACGCCCAAACCGGCCCGCCGAGCCAGGTCGGCAAGACCACCGCGACGCCGACGGGAACGATCAATCCCGAGGGTGAGGCCACGACTTGGGTGGTGCAGTACGGGCTGACTGGCGCGTATGGCTTCGAGACCTTCGCTCAGACGCTCCCGGCGGTCACGACGCCGGTGACGGTCTCGATTCAGCTCCAGGGGCTCGCGCCGGGCACGCTCTTCCACTATCAGGTTGTGGCCATCCACGGCGGGTCGGTCGTCTCCCGGGGCGGTGACCAGACGTTCCTGACCGAGCCCAACCCCCGGCCGCATCCGCGCGTCAGAACGAGGACGACACCGTCGCGGGCGAGCCACAAGCCGTTCGCCTTCACCACGAGCGGGACGGTCAGAGGGCCGTCGTTCATTCCGCCGGCGCTGGCCTGTAGCGGAAGTGCGTCGATCAGGTACTTCGACGGCAGACGCAGGGTGGCCTCGACCGTCGCGGCGATCGGGCCGGACTGCAAGTTCAGCGCGGGCGTCTCGTTCCGCCGGCTGATCAACCACCAGTCGACCGCCCTGACCGTGGCGATCCACTACAGCGGCAACGGCTACCTCGCGCCGGCCGACCGCGTGAATCACATAACGCTCGGCTGATAGCAGCGGCCCGCGCGGCCGGCTCCCTGCACACCAGTGGGGAGCCCGGCCGCCCGGGTACGCTTGCGCGCCATGCGTCGCTCCGGGGCCAGAGCATCGGGCGCCGAGCTGACCCTGCTCGCGGCGTTGACGGCCTGGGGCCTCTTCCCGGTCGTCCTGCTGGTGCTTCATGCGGTCAACGCCCACGCGCGGTGGACGGGCGCGGACGGGCTGATCGGGGCGGACGGGGTGCTCGGTGCCGATCAGCTGCAATACCTCGCCTGGGCACGCGACGCGGGCAGCCACCTGCTGGCCTCAGACCTGTTCACGTTCACTCCCAGTGGGCACGTATACCTCGAGCCGGCGTTTGCGATCACGGGCGCGCTGTGGAGGATCGGCGTCCCGCTCCAGGTCGCCTACCTGATCTGGAAGCCGATCGCCGCGCTCGCGCTGTTCGCCGCCGCGCTGGCCCTGGCCAGGCGCACCTTCGGTGACGAACTGCGGCCGCGAGTCGCGGTGGTGGCGCTGTCGCTGTTCCTGTACGCCCCGCTGACCGCGCTCTTCAATTGGGCTCAGCTCGGCTCGGGCGTGCTGCGCTTTCAGCTCTACCTGCTGGCCTACGAGCTGCTCCCGGCCAACAAGCTGTGGGGGTACGTCCCGAGCGCGCTCGGACTGGCGCTCGCGGTGCTTGCCCTGCTCGCCACCGAGCGGGCGATCGACCCGGGGCTCGGCGCTTCGCCGGGACCGGCCGGCTTCCGTCTTTCGGTCGGGCGCGGCCCGCTCGCGGTGGCCGTCATGGCCGCGGCCGGGGCGTCGCTCCTGCACCCGTGGGAGGGCCCGACGCTGATCGTGATCTTCGCCGGTCTCGCGCTCTGGCGCCGGGGGCGAGACATGCTCTCGCTGGCGGTGCCGGCTATCGGCGCGGCGCTGCCGCTTGGCTACTACTACCTGCTGTCGCACACCGACGCGGCGTGGAGGCTCGCCTCGCACAACGAGGCGATCGGGCGATTGTCGCCGCTGACGCTGCTCGTAGGCCTCGGGCCTCTGGCGCTTCTGATGCTGGGAGGGATCGAACGTCCGCGGGGGGTCGTCATCGAGCAGATGCTGCTGCTGTGGATCCTGGCCAGCTTCGTCACCTACTTCGCCAACGACGCCTTCGCGCCGCATGCCCTGCAGGGGTTGAGCCTCCCGTTCACGGTTTTGGCTGTGCGGGCCTGGCGCCGAGTGCGGCTGCCGGCGATCCTCGGCGCGGTCGCGATCGCCCTGCTGACGATTCCGGGGCTCGCCTACGACGGGCGCAAGTTCGTCCGCGTCGCCCGCAGCTCGATTGTGCAGTATTACCTGACGAACTCGGATGCGCGCGCGCTGGACTGGGTCAGCGCCAAGGCTCCGCCGGGCGGCGTCCTGGCCCCCACCCCATTCGCGATCGATGTCCCATCGCAGACGGGACGGCGGGTCTGGGTCGGGCACGGGTACTGGAGTCAGGATTACGGACCCCGCTCCCGGGCGGCCGACCGGCTGTTCGACGGCCGGCTGCAACCCGCGGCGGCCGTCAGATTCGTACACCAAACCGGCGCGGCGCTGCTCGTCTCCGACTGCCAGCACCTCGCATCGCTGACGCGTGCGCTCAGGCCACTGCTGCGCTCAATTCACGGTTTCGGTTGCGCCCGCGTCTACGTGCTCAGAGATCAGCCCGCGGGCCGGTCGCGAACGCGGTAGACGAATCGCAACCCAGACCACGTCTCGTCAATCGCACAGACCTTGTTGTCGACCAGCCCGGCGGCCAGCCCGGCTTCCCGGACGAATCCCTCGCCGAGGTCCGTGGGCACTCCAGACAAGCGCTTGGGCCACGCGATCCACAGACCGCCGGCCGGATCCAGCGCGCGCTTGAGCGCCGGCAGCCGCCGCTCGAGCTCGACTGCACTCGTGAACCACGCCACGATCACGTCGCACGGGCCCTGTGCTCGGCGCCGGATTACGACCCCGTCCGGCAACTCGCCGAGCGTCTCCCCCAGGTCCTCGGGCGCGCCCACCAGCGCCAGCCGAGAGCCCGGCTTGATTCCGAGCTTGCGCGGCAGCGGGGTTCCTGAATACCCAGACGGCGCTGCGGTCACCAGTCGAGCAGCTTACGGCCCGGAATTGGCTGATTACCGCCGTACCTAGATAACCGGACGGCGCCGGGCTCACACCCGCGCAGACTGCCCACGGCTCACGCCCGCGCAGACTGCCCACCCCATGTCCTAGCGTAGGCGCCGTGTGCGGCATCGCCGGTTGCATTCTTCCGAAGGGATCCACTCCGGATCTTGCCGTCCTGGGCAAGATGGCGCAGGCGCTGTCGCATCGCGGCCCCGATGATGTCGGCGTGGAGGTCGTCGGACAGGTCGGCCTCGTGCATACGCGGCTGTCGATCGTCGACCCTTCTCCGGCCGGGCATCAGCCGATGTGCGACCAAGAGGGGCGATGGTGGCTCACGTACAACGGAGAGGTGTTCAACCACGCGTCGCTCCGCCGGCAGCTCCCCGGGGTGCAGTGGCGTAGCCACAGCGATACCGAGACGGTGCTCCACGGCCTGCGGGTCTGGGATGAGGGTGCCGTCCCGCGCTTCAACGGCCTGTTCGCGTTCGCCGCGCTCGATACAGCAGCGGAGCGACTGCTGCTGGTACGAGACCGCTTTGGCGTCAAGCCGCTGTACCTCGCCCGCCAGGATGGAGCGATTTGGTTCGCGAGCGAGATCGGGGCCCTGCTCGCTGCGGGGATCTCACGCGAACCGCGTCTCGACGCCCTCTCCCACGCGCTGTCCTATGGCTGGGTCAACGGCAGGGTGACGCCATTCCGACATGTCGACCGCGTAACGCCGGGGTCACTGGTCGATGTCGATCTGCGCGATCTGTCGGTGCGGCAATCCCGCTGGTACGAGCCCGCCGGCGTAGTTGACGCGGAGCGGATGCGGGTGGCCGCAGGGCGCAGCCGCGAGACGCTGCGTCGAGAACTCGAAACGGCGCTGAGGGCGTCGGTACGCCTGCGGCTGATGTCCGATGTGCCGGTCGGGGCGATGTGCTCCGGGGGTGTCGACTCGGGCCTGATCACCGCATTTGCGGCCGACGAGCAGCCGACGATCAGGGCGTACAACGCATCGATCGTCGACCAAGCGGATGCCGACGAGGGACCGTGGGCCGCGAAAGTGGCCCGAGCACTCGGCGTCGAGCTTCGCACCGTGGACGTGACCGCCGAGTCGTGGCGGCGCAGTCTGGTCGGCGTCGTGGCCCACAACGAGTACCCGCTCACGCACGAGAGCTCGGTGCCGATGGCCGGGATCGCGGCGCTTGCCCGTTCCGACGGCGTCAAGGTCCTGCTCAGCGGCGAAGGAGCCGATGAGCTCTTCGGCGGATACGGCGAACTGCATCGCCTGGCCTACGAGGGCTTCGTGCCCGATCGCCAGCTGCGCCGTGATCGCGGGCAGAAGGTGCTTGCGTCGGCCGGCAGGGTCTGGCGTCGTCGCGGCGCCGGAGTCATGGCGAAGCTCCTGACGATGTCCCGGCCGCATCCGAGCGCGATGCTGATCCAGAGCCCGCCGTCCGCGGACGCCGAGGCCGATTGGCGGTCGATCGAACGGCGCGCTCAGAGCGCCTACGCCCACCACACCGGGCCCAGAGCGGCGCTCGAGGCGGGTTTGGCCGGCGACCTGTCCACCTATCTTCCGCACCTGCTCAACAGGCAGGACAAGGCGACGATGCAGAACTCGGTCGAGACCCGGGTGCCCTTTCTGGACCCGGAGGTGATCGCGCTGGCGCTAAATCTCCCGCTCGAGGCCCGAGTCACGCCGTACCGCAAAGGTATCCTGCGGGAGTTGGCCCGAGAGTTGCTCCCCGCCGGTGTGGCCGAGCGAGCAAAGATGGGCTTTGGATTTGACGTTCGCCGGTACCTGACCGATGCGGCAGCTCCGGGCTTTCTCGAGGACGGCAACCTGCGCGATTTGCTCGAGGTCCCTCGGGATTCCTGGCTCGCGGCGGTCAGGGGCATGCCCCGGCCCCAGATTCTCCGCTTCTGGACCGGCGAGATCTGGGCCCGGCTGATGCTCGAGGGTCAATCGATCCGGGCCGTGGAGTCCGAGCTGTGGCGGGGGCGCTGATTACCTGACCCTCGGCCGAGGCTCACGCTCCGGCTGCTTCGGCTGCAAGCTCGCCGATCAGCTTTGACAGCCGGCTTCCCTGCCATGCGATCGGAGATTGACCGGGTTCATCGGTCACGAAACGAGCACCCGGAATCGCGGCTGCATAGGCCTCGCCCACGGCCCGGGGATGGCCGGGATCGGCTTCGTCGTCGCTCGCGACCACGAATGTCGGGACGGTGATCGCGCTCAGCTCGCTCAGCTCACCAAACGGCCTCGAACGCGGAACGGCCTGGAGCGCGTCCGCGACCGCATCGAGGTGCTCGTGCAGCGCGAAACGCTGACGGATCACCTTGTCGATCGTCTGCCGCCACTTCCCCTCCTCACCCGACTCGCCGGCGACGGCGAGGAACCCCTCGACGCCTCCCTGGCGCAAGCCCGACGCCAGCGCATCCCAATGCGCGAGCCGCGCGGGGTCGTCCTGGGTCGCGCTGTCGTACGCCGGGGTTATGACTACCAAGGCCCCCACCCGCTCGGGGCGCGCAAGCGCCAGCCACAGCAGCGTATGGGCCCCCATCGACGCACCCGCGAGCACCGCCCGTTGCACGTCGAAGGCGTCCATCACCGCCTCGAGGTCGGCGCCGAGAAGCTCGTAGCCGTAGGCGTCGGCGGCGGGCGCCGGTGAACTGCGACCGTGTCCGCGGGCGTCGTAGGAGATCACCCGGTGTCCCGTGCGCTCGAGTGCGCTCGATCCCATTACCACGTAGCGGCGCGTCGCTGTCAGTCCGTGCAGCAGCACCACCGGCAATCCCTCGCCCTGCTCCTGCGCCGACAGCCCAACGCCGCCGCTTTCGATCACTCGCTCGGACATCGAGTTCCTTGTACACGATCGCGAGCACGATCGGGGAGCCCGGGTCCCCGATGTACCATCGTTCTCGATGGACGTCTCCGAAATAGAGTTCCCGACCGCGGTCATCGAGCGCTCGCGCGCAGTGCCGGTGGTGGTCGATTTCTGGGCCGAGTGGTGCGGTCCCTGCAGGCAGCTGGGGCCTGTCCTCGAGCGCGCGGTCGAAGCGCGCGCGGGCAAGGTCGAGCTGGTCAAGGTCGACACCGACGCCAATCCGGAACTGGCCCGCTCCTACGGCATCCAGGGCATTCCCGCCGTCAAGGCGTTCCGTGACGGGGAGGTGGTCTCGGAGTTCGTGGGCGCCTTGCCGCCGCCGGCAGTCGAGCGGTTCCTCGACTCCCTTGTTCCCTCAGAGGCCGAAGCGCTGGTCGAGCGCGGAGACGAGGAGTCGTTGCGCCGGGCGGTCGAGCTCGAGCCCGGCCGCGCCGATGCCGTCCTGCCCCTGGCCCGGATGCTGCACTCGCGAGGTGACGCAGACGGCGCGCTCGGGCTCCTGCGCGAGGTGCCGGCGAGCTTCGCCGGCGATGGCCTCGCCGCGCGAATCAAGCTCGAGCAGGACGACCCCGTTCCCGAGGTCGCTCAGGCGTTCGCAGCGCTCGACGCGGGCCAGACCGAGCGCGCGCTCGAGCTGCTGATTGGCAGCCTGCCGTCGGCTGACGGGACGCGAGAGGACATCCGGCGCGTGGTCGTCGGAATCCTCGACCAACTCGGCGTCGAAGACCCGCTGGCGCGGGATTTCCGCCGCCGGCTGGCGACCGCTCTGTACTGAGCCCTCCGGAAACGGCCTACATTCCGAACGCCAGCATCAGCTGGTGGCGCTCGGTGTCCGACGCCGCCTCGAGGCCCGCGACCCGCACGCCGAGCAGCCGCACCGGGCGCGGCGGGGCAAAGCGCCGCAGCAACTCGCGCGCCACCGAACCGACCCGCTCGACGTCACTGACCGCCGCCGGGAGCGTGCGAGCGCGCGTGTGGGTCGTGAAATCGTCCAGACGTACCTTGATCCCGATCGTGCGTCCACGCCTTCCCTGATCGACGAGCGCCGCGCACAGCCTGCTCACCAGGCCGTCGAGGACCGCTTCGAGTTGGGCAAGCTCGTTGATGTCCCGGTCGAACGTTGTCTCGCGCGATTCGGAGAGCACCTTGCGCTCCTGGGTCACCGGCGAGTCGTCCTCGAAGCGGGCACGCCGCTGAAGCTCTGCGCCGAAGCGGCGCCCGAAGCGCGCCGCGAGCTCAGCCGGTGGTGCCGACGCGAGCTTGGCCAGCGTGTCGATCCCGCACGCGCGCAGGCGCTCGGCGGTCTTCGGACCGATCCCGGGCACGAGCCCGCATCTGGCCGAGCCGAACCGCCGGCATGCGTCCTCGCGGCCGAGTACGACGAAGCCCCGGGGCTTCTCGGCGTCCGAGGCGACTTTGGCCACCAGCTTGCTCGGGCCGATCCCGATCGAGCAGCCGAGTCCGGTGCCGCGCTCGATCTCGGCGGCCAGCCGGCGCATCCCGGCCCGTGGAGCGGGAAGGCCGGTCAGCTCGAGATACGCCTCGTCGAGCCCGATCACCTCGACGCGCTCGACGTGCGAGCGGACGATCGACATCACCTCCGCCGAGGCCTCGCGATAGTAGGCGAAGTCCGGGGTCAGGTTCACGGCCTGCGGGCACAGCCGCCGCGCCCGGGCCGCGGGCATCGCCGAGCCGACGCCGAAGCGCCGCGCCTCGTATGACGCGGTGGTCACCACTGATCGCGGCCCGGTGCCGGCGACGATCACCGGCCGGCCGCGAAGCTCGGGCCGCCGGCGCAGCTCAACCGAGACGTAGAACGCGTCCATGTCGATGTGAGCCACGCAGCGGACCGGCATCGCAGCGCAGGCTAGGCGAGCCTTCAGACGCCTAGCGGCTTGACCAGACGGCGCCCACCCCGCCGAAGCCGAGCGCGCCCGCGGTGTTCTGGTTCAGATCCCACTCCCGGCCGCCCACGAACGGACCGCGGTCGTCGACGACTGCGTTGACCTTGCGTCCACCATTGCGGAATGTGACCTTGGAGCCGCACGGCAGGCTGCGATTGGCGACGCCGTACGTGGCGTGAAATCCGCAGGCTGTGCTGCCGCCGTCGTTGTACCAGGAGGCAACGCTCTGCGTAAACACCGTCACGCCTGTGCGGCGCACGGTGCGGGTGTTAGTCCGATCGCCGCCGAACGTCACCAACAGCCGCTCGTGACCGATCTCCTGGGGGACGAAGCGAAGGCGGAAGCCGCCGTGCGAGCCCGTGCGGGCTGCGGCCAGCGTGCGCCAGACGCGGTGGGACCGGGCTTCGAGCTGGATCCGCCGCCCGGCGAGCGTCGGCAGCAACTGGCCACGAACCGCGACGGCGTGACCGCCGAGGACGTCGACCGCGCGCACCGGGACTCGCAGCGCGGCCTTGACTGCAACTGGCTGCGGGACACTGGATGAGCCGCCAGAGGGGCCGGACTCGACGACGCGCACGTAGCCAGAGCGCTTGAGCGGCGCGGTGACTGAGAATCTGCCCCCGGGCCTGATCGTGGCCGTCCCCAGCGTCCGGTAGCTCGCGCCTGGCGCCGCGGCGAGCTCCAGTGCGAGCGTTCGCCCCGCTGCGGCAGCCGGCGCGGTGCCCGTGACCTTGACGTCATGGCCATAAGCCAGCTGCTTCGGTGAGACGGCGACATTGATCGGATTCGGCTGGAGCGCCGGGGCCGGCCCGGAAAATCCGGCCGCCGCCGCAACTCCGGTCAGCGCGACGGCCGAGGCGGGAACGGCGAGCAGACTCGTGCCGATGGTCATTCGGGGTGCGCGTAAACCGCGCATCGGGTTCTCGGGCCTCAAGGCGAGGACCTCCTGTGTGCTCTCGACCGGGCGCCTGCGGGGTTAGCTGACGGGCTCGCGAAGGCCTGCGCCACGGCACGGTCGTGCGTGGCTGACGCTTCGCTACGGTCGCGGCTGGCTGATGTGCCAGGCGTCCGATTCGCCCCGTTCCGGTGGAAGGATCACCACTACCCGGCGGTGGGTCCCCCGCTCATCCCTGCATCGGGCAGGGTGATTCGGCAGGTCGAGTACGACCGCGACAGGCTGACAGGCTCGGCGGCGGCTTTGTGTGATCCTAATCACACTCGCGAGCCTGCAAGAATCCTCCCCAGTGCCCAATTCAGATCGCCTGACCGGGCTTGACAGCTCCTTCCTGCACATGGAGCGGGATGCGACACACATGCATGTCGCCGGCTGCATGGTGTTCGAAGGCCAACCGCCGGCCTTCGACGAGCTGGTCGAGGTGATCGTCTCCCGCCTCCACCTGATCCCGCGCTATCGCCAGCGGCTGGCGTTCGTTCCGTTCAACCAGGGACGCCCGGTTTGGGTCGACGATCCGCATTTCAACCCCCACTTCCACGTCCGCCACACCGGACTTCCGCACCCTGGCGACGAGGACCAGCTCAAGCAGCTCGCGGGGCGGGTCTTCTCCCAGGCGCTCGACCGCTCACGCCCGCTGTGGGAGCTGTGGTTGGTCGAGGGGCTCGACGACGACCGCTTCGCGCTCCTGTCCAAGACGCATCACGCCCTCGTCGACGGCGTCTCCGGCGTCGACATCGCGACTGTGCTGTTCGACTCCTCGCCTGACCCGATGCCCGTCGCGGCGCCGGAGCACGAGTGGGTTCCCCGCCCGCTGCCGGGAGGCGCGCAACTGCTCGCCGACGCGTTGCTCGAGCGGGCGACGATTCCGGGCGAGGTCGTCCGCGGCCTCAGGGCGACGCTGCGCGGCCCGCGACAGATCGCCGGTCGCGTCGCGACCGCGCTCGCAGGTGTCGGCGCCGTCGCGAAGACGGGCCTCCAGGCAGCGCCCAGCAGCCCGTTCAACGTCCGCATTGGGCCGCACCGCCGGTTCACCTGGGTCAGGGGCGATCTGGCCGAGTTCAAGGCGATCAAGAACAGCCTCGGCGGCACGGTCAACGACGCCGTCTTGGCCGTTGTTGCCGGCGCGCTGGGCCGCTACATGCGCCTGCAGGGGGTACCGACCGAGGGTGTCGTGCTCAAGGCGATGGTGCCGATCTCGGTGCGCGCCGACGTCGAGCGGGGCGCCCTGGGCAACAAGGTCGCCGCGATGTGGGCGCCGCTTCCAGTCGGGATGACCGATCCGGTGCAGTCGCTTCGGACGATCAGCGCCGAGATGAACGGCATCAAGGACTCGGGCCAGGCAGTCGGCGCCCAGGTCCTGACCGGGCTCTCGGGTTTCGCTCCTCCGACGATCATGGCGCAGGCTGCCCGCCTTCAGGCCCGTCAGCGCATGTTCAACCTCGTGGTGACGAATGTTCCGGGACCGCAATTTCCGCTTTACGTGCTCGGCCACCAGCTCGATGCGATGTTCCCCATGGTCCCGCTGGCCGAGAACACGGCGCTCGGAATCGCGATCATGAGCTACAACGGCCAGCTCAACTTCGGCCTGAACGCCGATTACGACGCCCTGCCGGAGCTCGAGGCGCTCGCCGACGAGCTCCGAGCGGCGATCGAGGAGCTCGCCGCCGCCGCCGCGCTCGGGACGGAACGTCCAGCGTCGCGGCGGGCACGAATGCGCGTCGCCGAGTAGGCGCTCGCCGGCGGCTCGCCGGCAAAGCCGAAGCTACGCTGCGCCTATGAGCGAGCGCCGTGCGTTCCGGGTCCTGGAGCGGGTCGCGATCGTCGTCGCGTCGTTCGCGATCGCCATCACCCTGATCGCCGTCTTCTCCGGCGGGCTGCTCGCCGGCCGCGACCAGGCTGGGATCACGGGTTCTTCAAGCGGGCTTGGACAGAGCTTTCGAGACCTCGGTCACGCGCACCTCGCGCCGGGCCGGCCCGTGCCCCGCTATGACTCCGATCCGCCGACCAGCGGCGCCCACGTACCTGTGGCAGTCGGACGCCAGGGCACGGTGCTGAGCGACGACGAGATCCTCCAGGCGCTCGAGGTCGGCGACGTCGTGCTCCTCTACGCCTCGCGCAGGACGCCGCCGGGACTGCTCGCGCTCTCGCAGCGCGTCGCGGCCCCATTCAGCCCCGCGCTGGTGGCCGCGGGTCAGGCAGTGGTGCTCGGACGGCGCCGCGGGATCGCCGGGGTGGTGGCGCTCGCGTGGACGAGACGCCTCCAGGTCAGGGCACCGACCGATCCGGCGCTGCTGAGCTTCGTGCAGTCCTACCTCGGCCAGGGCGCCAAGCACTGAGGCCGGCCGGAAGGGCGCCAATCCGCCCGGTGCACCGGCTCAGCCGGGCGGCCGCGCCAGCAGGTGCTCATCGCCGGGGCGCAGCTCCCTCACCGCGATTGTGACGCGTGCCAGAACGCACAGTCGATCCTCGTCGTCGGTGATCTCCACCTCCCATATCCACGTCGTCCGACCACGGTGCCTCGGTTTTGCCTGCGCGTGGAGCGACCCCGTTGTGATCGGCCGCAGGAAGCTCGTCAGGTTCGATAGACCGCTGGCCATCTTCCCCTCCGGCACAACCTTCAGCGCCGTGCCAGTCGAGGCCAGACTCTCGGCGACAGCCGCATAGACGCCCCCGTGAACGAGTCCAGCCGGCTGCTTGATCGCTTCGGTGACCTCGACCCGGCCGCGGAGCAACTCATCGCTGACGTGCGTCACCTCCAGCCCGTAGAGGTTGTCGAAGCCCTCTCCGAGGCGAAACGGAAGCTCGACCGGCATCAGCGAAGCACCATATTGGTTCGCGGCGATGCAAACCCGCGTCGGATGCGCCATTCCGGGGGGGGCTCATCTACGCTACGGGGCGATGGCCTCCCTTGACGACCTGCCCGCCGATCAACGAGCTGTGCTGCAGCTCGTGCTGCAGCGAGGCCGCACCTACGACGAGATCGCGAGACTGCTCTCGATCGACCGGGCGGCGGTTCGCGCCCGCGCACTTGCTGCCTTCGACGCGCTCGGCCCTCAAACTCGCGTCCCACCCGAGCGCCGGGCGCTGATCACCGATTACCTCCTCGGGCAGCTCCCGCCGCGCGTTAGAACCGTGACCCGCGATCGATTTGCCGAGTCGGCGATCGAGCGCGCCTGGGCTCGCGTCCTGTCGGCCGAGCTCGCTCCGGTCGCCAACGGACCGCTGCCGGACATCCCGACTGACATCCCGCGCCGCACCTCGGTGCCCGCGCCCGCTGCCGCTCCAAGGGCCGAACCGCCGCCGGCGGCGACGGGCAAGCCCAAGCGGGAGAGCGTGCTGCTGAAGCGATCCAGACGCGCTCGCGAGCCCCGGGAAGCGAAGCCAAAGCGCGAGAGCGTGCTCAAGCGCTCGCGGCGCGAACGGGAGCCCCGGGCCCCCAGGCCAGAGCGCGAGCCCCGGGCGACGAAGGCCGCCCGGGTGCAATCCGACGGGCGCCGCATCTCACGGCGGGGCGGAGCGATCCTGCTCGGCAGCCTGTTGGTCGTTGTTGTCGTCGCCGCGATCGCCCTGTTGTCCAAGGGCAGCAGCGCGCCGCTCGCTGGCTCGACGGCAGTGCACACGTCGAGCACCGCCGCTGCCAGGGCGACGTCGACTCCCTCGACCTCCGCCAGCGTGGTCGCGCAGGTCAACCTCACCCCCCCGTCGGGACGCAGCAAGGCCGCAGGCATCGCCGAGGTGCTCCGACAGGGGGCGACGAAGGGAATCGCGATCGTCGCTCAGCACGTGCTCCCGAACACCATCAAGCCACCCAGCGCGTACGCGGTCTGGCTCTACAACTCCCCCACCGACGCCCGGATCCTCGGATTCGTGAATCCAGGCGTCGGCTCGAACGGCCGGCTGTCGACTGCCGGCCAGCTGCCGGCCAACGCATCGCACTTCAAAGAGCTGGTCGTGACGCTCGAGACCTCCGGAGCCCCGAAGACGCCGGGCACGATCGTCCTTCAGGGAAAGCTCACGGGGATCTGATCCGCGTCGGCCGGGTCGGTCAGCCGAGGATCCGCTGCAGGCCCTCGAGCGCCTCGTCGAGCTGTTTTCTGGTCGCACGCCGGAGCATCAGCCCACCTGTGCGCGAGTAACCGCGGAGCTTCTGATGGAGCTCGATCGTGACCGCGGTGCCCCGCTGCACCGGTTCCAGCCGGACGATCGTGATTGACTGGTTCAGGATGCGCTCGAACGGCGAGCCCTCGATCTCCTGCTCCCACGAGCGCAGCGACGGCGCGTGCGACTCAAGCAGGCGGAAGTCAACCCGGACCGCGCGGCCGCGCCTGCTCGAGAAGACCTGTGTCCAGCTCTCCTCCTCGACCGCCTCCATTCGTGTTACTCCCGGCCACCAGCGAGGTAGGTGATGCGGATCCTCGATCAGGGCCCAGACATCCTCCTGGGCCGCCTCGATCGTCCGCGAGCGGTTGGCGGTCGGCATCGTCAGCCGGGATAATCGATCAGCGTCTGTACGGGGTACGGCGCCAGGCGCTCGCGGCCGCCGAGAAAGCTCAGTTCGAGCAGGAATGCGCAGGCCACCACTTTGGCCCCGAGCCCGGTGATCAGCTCGCACAGGGCCGCCGCGGTTCCCCCCGTGGCGAGCAGATCGTCGTGCACCAGCACGCGTGCGCCCCCGGCGAGCGCGTCGGAGTGGACCTCGAGCGCGTCGAGTCCGTACTCGAGCGCATACTCGGCGCTCACCGTCTCCTTCGGGAGCTTGCCCGGCTTGCGGGCGGGAACGAATCCGGCTCCGAGCTGCCGGGCGATCGCGCCGCCGAGGATGAAGCCGCGCGCTTCGGCGGCGACGACGAAGTCCACCCCTTGCGGGGCCGCGAGCTCGCTCAGCCCAGAGATGGCCGCGTCCATCGCGGCGGCGTTGAGCAACAGTGGCGTTATGTCCTTGAAGACGATTCCCGGTTTTGGGAAGTCCGGGACGTCGCGCACGTACTCGCGCAGATCGACGGTGTCCATCGGCCGACCGCGCGGACTATGTGGCGATCTTGCGCAGATCGCGGATCAGCAAGAGGTGCTTGAGGTGGGTCGTGACCGAGGCGAGGTTCTCGAGCGCCTCGATCGCCTCCTTGCGGCGTTCGGGGTTACGCGAGCGAAGCGCTGGCGCGAGGATGCTCTGGAGCAGCTGCGCCTCACGGTCGGCGGAGCTGCGAAAGACCCTGAGATTGCGCCCACCAACGCCGTAGCGCGCGAGCTCCGAGACCGCCCTGATGATCTCGCGCTCGGTTTCGTCGTAGTACCGCGCGCCGCCGCGTAGTTCGCCTTTGACGACCCCGAACTCGACCAGCTCGCTGACCAGCTTCGGGTCGGCGCCGGTCTCCTCGACCACTTCCTCGATCGCGTACAGCGCGCCGCGCTCGCGCACGGAGACCATCGTTCGCCGTACCGTTCGCCGATCTGTCCCAGGGGGCGCCGGGTCGCTGTCAGAGCGTCCGCCCGCCAGCTCTTGGCGGATCACGCGCAACGGGAGGAATTCGTCGCGCTGGAGGCGGAGAATCGTCCGCAGCCGCTGGATGTCGCTCTGGGTGTAGAGCCGGTAACCGCCCTGCGTGCGGCGTGGGGCGAGCAGCTTCTGGTCCTCGAGGTAGCGGATCTTCGAGATCGAGATGTCGGGAAACTCCTGGTGCAGCGACTTGCAGACCGCGCCGATCGTCACCGCCTTCTGGCGCGGACGTACGTCAGGCGGCGTCGCCTGGGGCAGGCCTATCGCGGGGTCGGTCGTCTCGGTGCTCATCAGCGGCTCAGGAACGCGAGCTTGTACTTGCCGATCTGGAGCTCATCGCCGTCGGCCAGGCGGTGCGACTCGATCCGGCCGCGATTCACGTAGGTGCCGTTGAGCGAGCCGCAATCATCCAGGAAGTAGTCGCTGCCGCGGCGAACGATGATCGCGTGGTCTCGCGACACCGTCACATCGTCGAGGAACACGTTGCTGTCGGGACGCCTGCCGACGGTCATCCGGTCGCCCTCGAGAGGAAAGCTCTCGCCGGCCCGGCCTCCCCCGGCGCGGATCACGAGAGCGGCGCCGCGGGCCACCACGTCCTCCAACTCGATCGCTTCGATCTCACCCGTCTCGCCGACCTTGTAAGCGGCCGTCGTCGTACCGGGAGGGGGCTCGGACTGTGTGATGAACGCCCCGCAACGCTGACAGTAATTGGCGCCATCTGCGTTTACGAAGCCGCACTCTGAGCAGTGCAGAGCCACCGAGACCGTGGTTACTCGGACCCCTCGGCCGGCACTCGGCCGGCCAGGATGTCGGTCAGCTGCTGGACATCGGCGCCCGTGATCACGAGCTCGCCGGTCTCGTCCTTCTTGCGCAGGCGATTGACGAGCTCGGCCCGCAGGATGTCGATCTTCCCGTGCAGGATCCGCCGCTGGTACGAGATCTCCATCTCTTCCTCGGTGAGCTGCTTGATCAGATCCTTGAGCTCTTGGTCGGCGAGCGAGCCGAGGTCTGGAAACGTGTCCATTGGATTTAGATCCTTCCCGTGCAGCGGGTTCGATGTGGCGAAGGATGGGGCGAGTATATCGCGGAAGACCCCATAGGGTCAAGCTGAGCTTGAGGCTTGCTCCTCCGGCCTGCGCCCCTTGCGGGCTGATCTTCGCACTGCGGTGGCACTACTTCAAGCCGGCGGTCTGGGCGCGAACCTCCCGCAGGCCTCGGCGCACGTACAGCCCGCTCGCCGTGAGCGAGAGCGCGAGCCCGATGTACAGCATCACCACGGCAAGCCAGTGGACGCCGGCAATGGCCAGAAACGGAGCGCCCATCGTCGGCGCGACGCCGATCCGTCCAGCCCAGTTGATCTTCAGCTCGACGCCACGCGCCAGCCCGTAGCGGCTCAGTCCGAGCATGAACAGCTCGCGGGCAACGGCAACGGCGATGGCCCATCGCGGCAGGAGCGAGAAGTCCCACGCTACCACCATTCCGGAGACGATCAGCAGGCGGTCGACGATCGGATCGAGCAGTGCGCCGAGTCGGCTGTACTGACCCGTCAGCCGGGCGGCGAAGCCGTCGAGATAGTCGGCCCAGCAGATGACCGCGAACAGCACAGCGGCGAGCGCGTCGTGGCCGTTGTGGCTCGGGAGCGCGACCGCGAGGAACACCGGGATCCCCGCCAGCCGGGCGAACCCGATCGCATTCGGGATCGTCCACGGGTTCAGCGGTTGATCGGACCGCGTGGCCTGCGGCGCGGGCCCGGATCTGTCCAGGCCGAGCAACCGCCGCTTGGTGATCTGCGGGGTCACGGGAGCGTCCCTACACCTAGGGCAGCCCCCGCCAGAGCTCGGCGATCGCCTCGGAGGCGCCATCGATGGGCACCGATCGCCCCTCGCGCCCACGTCGGACCTGAACCTCGATCTCCCCCGCTCCGAGCGTGCGGCGACCGACCGTTACCCGCAGCGGGCACCCGAGCAGCTCGGCCTCGGCGAACTTCTCGCCCGGGCCGATGTCGCGCTCGTCGTAAAGCATCTCCAGGCCCGCGGCCTGGAGCTCCTCATTGAGACGGTCCGACAGTGCCCGCTCCTCCGTTCCCGGCTTGCCCAGCGTGACCAGCTCGACGTCGAAGGGGGCGATCGTCCGCGGCCAGGAGATTCCCTTCTCGTCGGCGTACTGCTCGACCGCCGCGGCGGCCACACGCGCCGGGCCGAAGCCGTAGCTCCCCATCCAGATCGGATGTGAGACTCCCGACTCGTCGAGGTAGCTCGCGTCCAGCGCTTCGGAGTACCGAGTGCCGAGCTTGAAGATGTTCCCGACCTCGATCGCCGCTTCGATCCTGACCGTCGCGCCGGCAACCGTGTCGCCTTCGAGCACCGATCGCACGTCGACGGCTTCGTATTCGAAGTCCCGGCCCGGCTCGACCCCGCGGAGGTGGCTATCGGACTGGTTCGCCCCGGTGATGTAAGCGCCGGGAGCGACGCCCTGGTCGAGCAGGATCGGCATTTGCGCGCCGACCGGACCGATGAACCCGGGCGGTCCGAGGCGCTCGGCCACATCGTCCGGGAGCGCGGCGCGGAAGCCCTCGCCGAGCGCATTGCCGAGCTTGATCTCGTTGACGCGGTGGTCGCCGCGCACCATCACGAGCTTCATCTCGCCGCCCTCGACGATGATCGGAAACGCCTTCAGCAGCGCGCCGGCGGGAACGCCAAGCTCGCGCGTGACCGCTTCCACGGTCCGCATTCCGGGTGTGTGCACGCTCTCCGGAGCCGGGAGGCCGGCGGGGAGCGCGACCGGCTGCGGATCGGCGCTCGCGACTTCGATGTTGGCCGCATAGCCGGCGGCGAGCACGACATCGTTCTCTCCGGCCGCGCATGGGGCCATGTACTCGTGGGCGCCGACGCCGCCCATCATGCCCACATCGGCCTCGACCCGGTACCACTCGAGTCCGCAGCGGTCGAACATGCGGTCATACGCGGCGCGGTGGCGCTCGTAGGAAGCGTCGAGCCCGGCACGGTCGCGGTCGAACGAATAGGAGTCCTTCATGACGAACTCGCGGGTCCGGAGCACTCCGGCGCGCGGCCGGGCCTCATCGCGCTCCTTGACCTGGAAGTGGTAGAGGATCAGCGGCAGGTCACGGTAGGACTGGATCGCGGTGGCTACGTGCCCGGTGACGATCTCCTCGTGCGTCATCGCCAGCACCATGTCCGCGCCCCGGCGGTCCTTGAGCTTGAACAGCTCCTCGATCGAATAGCGCCCGGAGCGGCGCCAGGGCTCGGCGGGATGGAGCACGGGCATCAGCATCTCCTGCCCCCCGATCGCGTTCATCTCCTCGCGGACGATCTCGACAATCCGCTGATGCACCCGCCAGCCGGCCGGGAGCCAGCTCCACAGCCCCGAGCCAACCTGGCGAACCAGACCGGCTCGCACCATCAGCTTGTGCGAGATCGCTTCCGCGTCTGCCGGGGGCTCGCGCTCGGTCGGCAGGAAGTAGGTCGAGAGTAACGTCATCGGGGCCCGCAAGCCTATCCGCCACCGGCGCGCCCAGCCGCCCGGAGCGGTCTGATAGAACGGCCCGTAACCGTTCGAAAAAGGAGTCAAACGCCGTGGCATACTCGGTACCGTCCCTCCCCTACGACTACAACGCGCTCGAGCCCCACATCGACGAGCAGACGATGCGCGTCCACCACGACAAGCACCACCAGGCTTACGTGGACAAGGCCAATGCGGCGCTCGAGGGCACCGAATGGGCGGAGAAGCCCGTCGAGGAAGTGCTGAAGAACCTGAGTTCGCTTCCCCAGGACAAGCAGGGACCGGTGCGCAACAACGGCGGTGGCCACTACAACCATTCGCTGTTCTGGAACTGGATGGCCCCCGACGCCGGCGGCGAGCCGGACGGCGACCTGCGCAGCGCGATCGACTCGGCTTTCGGGTCCTTCGACGACTTCAAGGCCAAGTTCAAGGATGCGGGCGTGAACCGGTTCGGGTCGGGCTGGTCGTGGCTGGTGCACGACGGCTCCGGGCTCGCCGTCGTATCGACGGCCAACCAGGACAACCCGATCAGTGACGGCAAGACGCCGCTGTTGGGCGTCGACGTCTGGGAGCACGCCTACTACCTGAAGTACCAGAACAAGCGCCCCGACTACATCGACGCGTGGTGGAACGTCGTCGACTGGGGCAAGGTCGCCGAGGGCTTCTCGGCCGCCTCGGGCTAGCCCGGCGCGCCGGCGAAACTTCGGCGCTACCCTCGGGTTGACCCTGCGGAGCGCGGTGCGGCACGACGCCGAACCGCGCTCCGCCATCTTTCCCCAATGAGAACGCACCTCACCCCGCTCCTGCTCGCTGCCCTGCTCGCACTCGGGCTCGCCGGCACCGCGCACGCGAGCGTCGGCCAGTTCTCGATCGTGCAGGACGACGACCAGCTCCTGCACCGCGGCGACGCGGCCCGGGAGGAGGCCCTGAGCCGGATGCAGGCGCTCGGCGTGGACGTCGTCCGGGTGACGGTGCTCTGGAAGGACCTCGCGCCCCAGCGCCGCAGCGCGCGCTTCCACGGCGAGAACCCGTCGAGCTATCCCCGCCGGCGCTGGGTCCCGTTCGACCGGCTC
>DATCNP010000011.1:0-36959 GCA_036565205.1 Solirubrobacteraceae bacterium
CTCGACCCCGCCGCAGCCGCCCTGTCCGGTCGCCGGCAGCGCCAGCGCCAGCGTCAGCCCCACGGTGACGATCGCGGTAGCTGAGGCAGAGCGCAGCGCTGAGGGGTGAGTGCGTGCCCAAAGCACCGGCGGTTAGTCTGACGAATCCGCCGGCGGCCTGCTTACCCGCCCGGACTCTCGCGACGCCCGATGCTCTTCCCCACGATTCAGTTCGCGATCTTCTTCCCGATCGTCCTCGCGCTGTCCTGGGCGCTGATGTCGAGGCCGCTGGCGTGGAAGCCGTTCATCGTCGTCGCGAGCTACGTGTTCTACGCGTCCGCAAGTCCGACCTTCTGTCTCCTGCTGGCCGGCGTCACGCTCTGGAACCACGCTGCCGCGAAGCTCATCCATCGAGCCGCCGATGACCGTGTCCGGCGCCGGATCACAGCTCTGGCGGTCGCGGGAGACCTGCTCGCGCTGGGTGTGTTCAAGTACTACTCGTTCTTTGCCCAGGCCTTCGCCCGAGCGCTACACGCGGCTTCGCTGGGGGTGCCCTACCCGCTGCTGACGATCGCGCTGCCGGTCGGCATCAGCTTCTTCACGTTCCAGGCGATCTCGTACACGGTCGATGTCAAACGCGGGCTGATCGAGCCGGCAAGGCTGATCGACTTTGCCGTCTATCTCAGTTTCTTTCCCCATCTCGTCGCCGGGCCGATCGTTCGGGCGCGCGAGTTCCTGCCGCAGCTGCGAGAGCCGCGGGACCCGCGGCGCGTTGCCGTCAGCGCGGGGCTCGGGCTGATCGCGCTCGGGCTGGTGAAGAAGGTGATGATCGCCGACTATCTCGGGCGGACGATCGTGGATCCCGTGTTCGGGGTCCCGCAGGCCTACCACGCGCCGGATGTCCTGTTGGCCGGCTACGCGTACGCCGCACAGATCTATTGCGATTTCTCGGGCTACACCGACATGGCGATCGGGCTGGCACTGCTGATGGGCTTCGTCTTCCCTCAGAACTTCAACAGTCCGTACCGGGCGACGGGATTCCGAGACTTCTGGCGCCGCTGGCACATGACGCTCTCGAGGTTCCTGCGCGACTTCCTCTACATCCCGCTCGGCGGTAATCGCGGCTCGAAGCTGTTCACATACCGCAACCTGATGATCACGATGGTGCTCGGCGGACTGTGGCACGGCGCCGCGTGGACGTTCGTGCTCTGGGGAACCTTCCACGGCGTCGGGCTGGTGGGCGAACGCGTGATCGGCGGCCGGCTACGAACCCCCGTCTGGCTGCGGTGGTTCGTGACCTTTCATCTGATCGTGCTGGGATGGGTGCTGTTCAGGGCCCAGTCGATCGGGCTCGCGTGGGCATTTCTCGGCCGACTGACTTCGGCTGGCTCGCCGACGCTCTGGAAAGCGCCCGTTCTGCTGGCGATCGTCGTGGTCATCGGGCTCCAGCTCCTGCCACCGAGTCCGGTCGCCTCGCTCCAGGCCCGGCTCGGCCGGGCAAGTCCGGCGCTGCTCGGCGCGGCGCTTGCCGTGCTCATACTGTTCGTCGCGGCGACAGTGCCGAGCGGGGGCGTCCCTCCGTTTATCTACTTCAGGTTCTGATGGCTCCTCCCCGCCCTGAACACGTCGATGACAACCTGATGGAGCGCTTCGACCGCGACGGAGCGCGCAGGTTTCGCGCCCGTGATGCGCTGCTCGCAGTCGCGATCGCCGCGATCGTCCTGGTCCTCGCCGAGGGCGGGTCGATCAAGAAGGCCGGCGATGAGATGTCACCAGGCATCGGGCGCGACGTCGTACTCGCGATCGGCCGTCCCGCGGCCTGGGTCGCCGGCAGCCTGCCGTTTCACTCCGCCGCGCATACCCTGACGGCGTGGCTGTCGCCAGGCTCCGGGGTGGTCGGCAGCGCCGGCTCGTTCGTGTCCGCGAGCAGTCAGGCCGGCACCGGTGCGATCCCGCCGGTCACCTCCGACGCCTTCACGCCCGCCGAGCTCGGCGCCCCCGCGCCGGCTCGCCGTCGGCTCCACAGCCTGCTGGTCACGGGAGATTCGATGTCGCAGCCCCTCGACCTGGACCTGGCCCGGACCCTCGACCCCCAAGGAGTGACCGTCACACCCGACCCCCACATCGGCTCCGGCATCTCGAAGAGCATCCTGGTCGACTGGGGGAGGCTCGCGACCAGCCAGGTGAGGCAGTTTCACCCCCAGGCGGTCGTCGTCTTCATCGGCGCCAACGAAGGCTTCTCGATGCCAGGGCCGGGAGGGCGTCAGGTGAACTGCTGCGGCGCCGAGTGGGCGGCGATCTACGCCGGTCGCGTGAGGGCGATGATGAACACCTACCGGCAGGCCGGCGTCGCGCGCGTCTACTGGCTGACGCTCCCGGCGCCTCGTGACCCGGCGCGGGCGAAGATCTCGCAGGTCGTCAACGCCGCCGTCGAGGTCGCAGCCGAGCCGTGGCGCGACCAGATCCGCGTGATCGACACGGTCCCGGTGTTCACCCCCGACGGGCGCTACCGAGACGCGATCACGATCGCCGGCCAGCCGACGATCGTGCGCCAGCCTGACGGGATCCACCTCAACGACGCCGGCTCGGCGCTGGCCGAGAAGCTCGTGCTAGCCGAGGTCGATCAGGACTTCACCCACTGAGCCAAGGGCTCAGGTGTTCTGCGTGAAGGTCCAGACGACCTGCCTGGCGCCGCTATGGCAGGTCATCCTCGCGTCGTACTGGACCGGGCTGCGGTCGAGCAGCTTCCTCTTGCAGCCCCAGCCACTGAGGTGACCGTGGTGCTTGACCAGCGTCATGCCGCGCGCGCAGCTCGTCGCGCGGACCGAGAGCGAGGTCACATAGCTGTAGCCGTCGTTGCGGCCCGATCCCACGTTGCAGCCGCCGGCCGCGTGGGCCGATGCCAGGCGAGGCGTGCCACTCGCCGCAGTCGCCCCGGCGAAGGCCAGCACGATCATCAGCAGCGGGGCAAGCAGGCGAACTGGACGCAAAATCGGCAACCTCCTGTAACGACCGGACCCCAGGGCATCGTAGCGGCCGCACCGGCTCGCGGTGCGCCCGGCCGGTGCGCCGTCGCGACGCGCGGGTAGCATCGCCCACGTGCTTCGCAGATCCGTGGTCCTGCTGGCCGTCCTCGGACTCGTCGCTGCTTTCGGGCTCACCGCCTGCGGCAGCGGCTCGTCATCCGGCGGCACCACCGCCGCCCTGAGCCAGGGAAGCGGCCACGTCCACTTTGCCAAGACCAAGTTCCTGTTCCATGCCGGTCTCGCGTTTGGAGCCTTTCACCACTGGATCTACGAACCGATCAAGGCCGGAGATCTGCGCCACCCGTTCCTGCACAAGCTCGCCCTGATCAAGGCCGGACTGGCATCGCTGTTCGTCTATCACGAGCTGAAGCTCGCGGCGGTCGACGTCAGGAGCAGCAAGATCCTCCGAACGCTGTTCGCACCGCTGACCGCCGTCGCCGCCAAGATCCGCTCGCTCAAGTCCTCGCTCGCCGGCGGCAGCGCCAACCCGGCTGACATTCAGGGACTCAACTCTCAGCTGGGCTCGGTCGGGCAGACCGCGGCCTCACACGGTCAGAAGATCTCCGACTCGGTGCCGAGCGCGTCACAGCTGCTCTCGGGTGGCTAATCCTCCCCGAACGAGAGCCGTGCCCCTTCCTGGCTGCCTTCGGCCGTGAACGTGGCCGTTGCTCCGTTGAGCACGAATGCGATCGTCTCGCCTTCCTCGGTGCAGACGAGCAGCCTGCGCCCGTCATCGCCCACCTCGCGCACCGTGCCGCGGGCGCTCGAAGCGAGATAGCGGATCAGAACCGATCCGCCGACAGCCGGCATCGCGCGCAGAGCCATCGCCGAGTGATAGCAGCGGCCGGCCGCAGCGCGTCACCGCCGCGGTGCGTGCAGCGCCGCGAACCCGGCGCTGAGCAGCTTCTCGGCCTGTCCAGACGGGTCGGCGGAGTGCAATAGCACGACTCCGAGCCACACATGACCGCGCCGAGCGGCCGCGACCAAGCACTGCCCGGCCAGCGTGGTGAAGCCGGTCTTGACCCCGTCGGTGCCGGCGTACTGGAGCTCGAGCAGCGGATTGTTGTTGTACAGGTAGAGCTTGCCGCCCTTGATCGGGAGCGGGAGCACCGCGTCTCGCGCCGCCACGATCGGCGCCAGCACGCGCTGACGAAGCACGGCGTGAGCGATCACCGCGAGGTCTGTCGCACAGGAGTAGTTGCCCCGGTCGACGATTCCCGAGTCGGTCGAGAAGTGCGTGCAGCGCAGGTGCATCGCCAGCGCGCGGGAGTTCATCATCGCGACGAATCGCCTCTGCGTCCCGGCGACGTGCTGGGCCAGCGCGATCGCGGCGTCGTTGCCCGACGGAAGCAGCAGCCCGTAGAGCAGCGTCTCGAGCGAGACGCGCTTGCCGAGCGGAAGCAGCCCGACCCCGGAGCCCGAGAAGTGGACCGCCTGGCGGGTTACCAGCACCTTCGTATCCGGCTTCGCGTGGGCGACCACCACCAGTGCCGTCATCATCTTCGTCAGGCTCGCGATCGGCAGCACCCGAGCCGGCCGACGCGCCCAGAGCAGCTTGCCCGTATCGACGTCGAACAGCGCTCCGCTACGCATCGGCTTCGCGAACCTGACCGTCACACGCTCGCCCGCGGGAGCGAATCCGGCTCCGTAGCCCGCGGCAGCCGGTTCGCGTGGTCCGTGGAATCGCACCGGCGGCGACGTCCGGGGCAGGCTCGGATCCGAGCCGACCGTCGCGGTCAGTCCGAGCAGGGCGAGCAGGCCGGCAGCGAGGATGATCGCGCTCGTGCGCACTCGGCGGCGGCGCCGGGCCCGGCGGGCGCGAGCCTCGCGCTCGGCGCGTCTGGTCCTACTCGCCTCGAGCAGGACCGAGCGTTCAGTCATTCGGAGGAGGATGGCGCAGCGCGCCGACGATCCCGGTACAGAACAGGGTCAGCACCAACACCGCGAGGACGCTGACGGGGGTGACCCCGTGCCGGACGATGTCCCTGACGGTCAGCGCTCCCAGCAGTCCGATGAACACCAACGCGACGATCAGGATCACGACTCGCACCGGTCAGCGGACCGGACGGGCGGGTGGCACCTGGTGGCGTCGGGTGGCCAGGAACCTGATCGCCAGGGCCCCGAACACGAACCCCCCGACGTGAGCGAAATAGGCGACACCGCCACCGCCGGCCGGGTTGGTCAGGCCGGCGGCGCCGAACACCGCCTGCTCGGCGAACCAGACCCCGAGCATCACCAGCGCCGGGAGCTCGATCACCGTGAACAGGAAGATGATGAACACCAGCGTCAGCACCCGTGCCCGCGGATAGAGCACGATGTAGGCCCCGAGGACGGCGGCGACCGCCCCCGACGCCCCGATCGTCGGGCCGCTCGAGCTGGGGGCGACGGCGACCTGGAGCGCGAGCGCCGCCAGCCCGCCGGCCAGGTAGAAGAGGACGAACTTGAACCGCCCCATCGAGTCCTCGACGTTGTTGCCGAAGATCCACAGGAACAGCATGTTGCCGGCGATGTGCAGGAACGATGCATGCATGAACATCGAGGAGATCGCGGTCTGCCAGGTGGGAATAAAGCCCGTCAGCGTACCGCTCACTCCGCGTTGGCCCTGACAGGCGACCGTCGTCGTGAAGTTGGCCACGGTCGCCAGCCCGCAGTGCTTGCCCGGATGCGTGAGCGCATAGGGAATCGCGCCGTACTTGACCAGCTCCTGCTGGCTCGGCCCGCTGAAGAACGAGCCTCCGTGCCGGATCGCCAGCAGATAGACGACGACGTTGGCCAGGATCAGCACCGCCGTCACGACCGCGAAGCGATCGGTCGGGATGTTGTCCTTGATCGGGAACACGCGCCCGTGAGCTTATGGACTCAGTCGCCCGACCCGGGGCGGGGGTTTGGCTATCCGCGGCCGCTGGCTACGGGTGGCCGACTGGGGCGCCGACCGCGGCGATCCGCCACGGCTGCTCGGGCGGGCCGTCCAGCGCGAGTGTCCAGCGCTCGGTGAACTTGGTGGCTCGAAGCTGGCTGCCGGCGACGACGGCCGCGGTGTCGCGGTCCTCGAGATAGCGCCGTCCCTCGAGCTCGACGTCGATCGTCATCGTCGGGGGCTCAGAACCGGCGTCGAGTCCGGCGATCCGGATCTGCCTGACCACCGGTCCGCGAACCACGAGCCGGGTCTTCTCCGACGGGTCGCCCGGATGCAGCATCTCCCGGGCCGCTGCCGGTGTGGCGAGCTTGAGCAGCGTCGCGTCGCTGCCGTCGACCGCCTCGGCCCAGGCGGCGGTCGCGCGCCGGGCGGCGATCTCCAGCACATCGGGCGAGAAGCGGCCGTCGGCCAGGCTCAGGTCGAGCGCGGCGGCCCGCGCGTCGCCGTCGAACTGCAGGTCGGCGACCTCCGAGACCTTGGTTCCCTCGGGCACGGCTTCAGCGACCGCCGCCTCGAGGAGCGACTCGTCGCGCAGCGTGCTCTCGTCCGACCAGGGTGTGGCCACGACCTGATCGTGCAGCGCATGCGAGCCCTCCGCCCCCTGCTCGATCGAGAGCAGGATCCAGCGCTCGCCGCGGCGCCCGAGCGTCCAGTACTCGCGTGTGCGGATCGTCTCGGTGGCGCGTCCGGCGCGCCGGAGGTGGTTGCCCATCCGGTCGACGACGTAGTCCCTCAGCCGTGCCTCGATCCGGACCACGATGCGATCCTGATCGGGCTGGCTCTTGTGGGTCAGGCCGACGTACTCAACCGTCGGCGGCTCGAGCGGTTGCACGCGGTTGTGCCAGCCCCTGGCGTCGAGGTCGTCGAGACGGCGCTCCCACTCGACCAGCAGGCTCGGCGCGACGAGCCCGCGCAGTCGAACGCGATCGCGGGCGTCCCACGCCCCCTGAATCGCGACGTACAGGCCGGCCGCCATCGCCCGGACGTTGTCGGGTGCGAACGCGGGGTCGTCCTCGGCGGCCTCGGCGGCGGCGAGCTCGATCCGCCGCTCCCGGGTCGCGACCGTGCGCCGCGACGCGCGCCCGGAGCTCCCGCGGGCCTGCCAGAAGCTCGACGCCCCGCCGGACGCGCCCGGGGCCATGCGCCTGAAGGCGAGGTAGATCAGCCCGCATACGACGAGGAACAGGAAGCCGAGGCCGTGTCCGAGCAGGGCGATCCGGAACAGCAGCTGGAAGAGGATGTAGAGCGCGAATCCGGAGCCGTGGCCGCCACCACCGCCGCCACCGCCACCGCCGAATCCCGACGATCCTCCGCCGGCCGCGGCCAGCGCCGCGGGCGCGAGCGCCAGCGCGGCGAGCACGATCAGTGCCGCGATCAGTGTCCGGCGCTTCATCCCGTGGCCACGTTCGCGAGCGGGCCAACGCCCGGCTCGTCTTGGGGGACGTGCTGGTCGGCGTGGTAGCTGGAGCGGACGAGAGGACCGGCGGCGACGTGGGTGAAGCCCAGCTCGTAGGCCGCGGTCTCGAGCGCCTTGAATTCGTCGGGGTGCCAGTAGCGCACGATCGGGAGGTGCCTTTCCGTGGGTCGGAGATACTGGCCCACGGTCAGGACCTCGACGTGGTTCTCGCGCAGCTGCCCTAGCGCGTCGACCATCTCCTCGAACGTCTCGCCGAGCCCGACCATGAGTCCTGATTTGGTCACCACCTCGTCGCCGGCCATCTCCTTGGCGGTGCGGAGCACGCGCTTCGAGCGCTCCCACGTGGAGCCGCGGCGCGCGACTGGATAGAGGCGCGGGACAACCTCGACGTTGTGGTTGAAGACGTCCGGTCGCTCGGCGATCACCTTGGCCAGCGGCATCTCGGCCCCGCGGAAGTCGGGCGTGAGCACCTCGACCTTGCAGCGCGGCGCCTGCCGGCGGAGCTGGCGGATCACGCCGACGAACGCGGAGGCGCCGTAGTCGGGGAGGTCGTCACGGTCGACGCTGGTGATGACCGCGTGGCGCAGGCCCATCTTCGCGACGCTGCGCGCAACGCGAGCGGGCTCGAGCGGGTCGTTCCACGTCGGCTTGCCGGTCTTCACGTTGCAGAACCCGCAGCGCCTCGTGCAGGTGTCGCCGAGGATCATGAAGGTCGCTGTTCCGCGCTGCCAGCACTCGCCGATGTTGGGGCACGCGGCCTCGCGGCAGACGGTGTGCAGGTTCTCCGATTCGATCAGCGCCTGGAGCTCGCGGTAGCGCTCGCCGCCCGGGGCCGGGACCTTGAACCACGGCGGCTTGCGCGACTTGTGCGGCACGACGTCGGGGCCGAGCACGCTCGATATGTCGGCGATTCCACCAGGGTTCGCTCTCGAACGGGTCGCGTGCTCGCGTAGGGCCACAAGCCAAGGCTATCGCGCGCGATGCGCGGGCCCGCTGGTTTGGCACAGGGACGGTGCACACGCGTGACGTTTTCAGCGGGATGCTGGCGGGGTGGCACGCGCGAAGCGCTCCCGGCCAGACGTCAGGGCAGAAAGCGAACCCCAGGTTCGCTTTTCGCCCCGACGTCACCTGGATGCGGCGATTTCGGAGCTGGCTGGACTCCAGCACGCCGTCGCGTCCGTTGCGCAGCTCCGCGCGCTCGGGCTGGGTGCGCGCGCGGTGCAGCAACGCGTGGCTCGCGGTCGCCTGCACCGGGTCCATCGAGGCGTCGTGTCGCTTGTGCCCGCCGAGCTCTTGAGCCGAGAAGGCCGGTGGATGGCGGCGGTTCTGGCCTGCGGTCCGACGGCGGTTCTCTCCCACCGGTCTGCGGCTGCGCTCCATGAGCTGCGGGCAACCGAGCGCACTGGCATCGATGTGACGATTCCGGACCGCGACCGGCACCCCCGAGCCGGCATCGACGTCCACCGGTCCACCACGCTGACAGCCGCCGACGTCACGGCGGTCAACCGCATCCCCTGCACCACCATCGCCCGCACCCAGCTCGACCTCGCGGAGGTGATCAACCGCCGCGCCGTCGAGCGCGCCTACGACCAGGCCGAGATCCTCGAGGTCTTCGACCTCCGCGCGCTCCACGACCAGCTCGCGCGCAATCACGGACGCCACGCGATCCCGCGCGTTCGCGCGATCCTCGACGAGCATTACTCCGGAACCACCGCGACCTGGAGCGAGCTCGAGGAATTGTTCGTCGCGCTCGTCCGGCGCGCCGGCCTACCCCAGCCCGAGGTCAACGCCTGGGTGATCGCCGCCGACGCCGAGCCGGCGCTGCGGGTCGACTTCCTCTGGCGCTCGGAGCACCTGATCGTCGAGACCGACGGCCACGCCACTCACCGGACGCGTCAGGCATTCGAGCGCGATCGCCGGCGCGACCAGCTCCTGACGCAGGCGGGCTGGCGCGTTGTGCGCGTGACCTGGCGTCAGGTGATAGAGGACCCGGCGGGTACGGCGGCGCTGATCGCGGGACTGTTGGCCTGAGGCGCGCCCAAAGCCGCCTCCAGACGGGCGAGCGCCACCAGCCGCTGCCGGCGCCCGAGCGCCTGCGCGACCTCGAACGCCACGCGCCGGCGCAAGCACTTCATCTGCCCGCTCAGCCGGCCGGTCTCCTTGATGAACGAGGTCATCCGGACCCCCTCGAGGCCGCACGGCACCACCCACTCGAACGGCTGCAGGTCGTTCTCGACGTTGACCGCGAACCCGTGCGTGGTCACGCCACGGGCGACGTGAACGCCGATCGACGCGATCTTGCGCTCCTGCACCCAGACGCCGGTGTAGTCAGGGCCGTCTTTCTGGCGCCCCCGGGCGGTCACTCCCTCCTTGGCCAGGGCAGCTACGATCGCCTGCTCGAGCGTCCGCACGTAGGCGACGACATCGTCGACGCCGACGATCGGATAGCCGACGAGCTGGCCGGGACCGTGGTAGGTGACCTTGCCGCCGCGGTCTGTCTCGACGACGTCGATCCCCTGCATCGCATACCACTCGGGGCCCATCGGCAGCTCGCCGGGAGCCGAGCGACGGCCGCGGGTGTAGACCGGCCAGTGCTCGAGCATCAGCAGCACGTCGGGCAGCTCGCCGGCCTGGCGCGCGGCGCGTACGCGCTCCTGCAGGTCGAGCGCCTCGCGGTACTCGACCGTTCCGAGATGACAGACCCAGAGCTCGGGACGATCAGCGGCCATCACTCGATGCTAGCTCGCGACCTGCACACCTTCGAGGTTGCGCTTGACCGACGCCAGGAACTGCGCCGACAGCGCCCCGTCGAGCGCGCGGTGGTCCCAGCTCAGGCCGAGGATCGTGATCGGGCGGATCGCGATCGAGTCGTTCCCCTCGGCGTCGGTCACGACCACCGGGCGTTTGACCACCGCCTCGAAGTCGAGAATCCCGACCTGCGGCTGGTTGATGATCGGCGTGGCCATGATCGAACCGAACTGGCCGGGCGCGGTGATCGTGAAGGTACCGCCGCTGACCTCGTCGGGCTTCAGCTCACGCGCACGCGCGCGCCGCGCGAGATCCCTGATCCTCGCGGCGAGCCCTTCGGCCGACAGCTCGTGCGCGTTGTGGATCACCGGCACGATCAGCCCGTCGTCGCCAAGCGAGACCGCGATCCCGAGGTTGATCTCCGCTGGGCGCGTGTACTTCTCGCCCTCCATCCACGCGTTCAGCGCCGGGTGCTCTCGGAGGGCGTCGATCGTTGCCCGCGCCACGAACGCCAGCGCCGTCACGCCGAGCTTGGCGCGCGCCGCCTCGACGCGGCTCATGTCGGCCTCGATCCAGGTCGTGCAGTGCGCCGAGGTCTCGAGCGAGCGCTTCATGTGCGCGCCGATCTGCCGGCGCATCCGCGAGAGCTGGCCGCTTCCCGCGTCCACCGGCACCGGGTCGGGGCGATACGGACTCTCGATGTGCAGCGGCGGATCGGCCGCCGCGCCGCCGCCGTCCCCGTTTCCGGCCACCACTGCGAGCACGTCCTGCTTGCGCACGCGCCCGTCGCGTCCGGTCCCGGCCACGGAGGCGAGATCGATGTCGTGCTCGGCCGCGATTCGCTGGACGACGGGGGAGTAGCGGCGGCCCGCGCCCGACTTTGCCGACGCGCTCGGCGCGCGATCCGCACGCGCGGCCGGAGCCTCCGCAGCCTTCGCCCCCGCCGACGGCGCACCCGAAACAGCCTCCGCCACCTCCTCGCCACTCGGCGTAGCGGGCACAACTCCCCCCGAGCCGCCCGCGACCCGCGCCAGCACCGCCCCGACATCGACCGTCTGATCGACCTGCACCAGGATCTCCGCCACCACCCCGCTGACCGGCGATGGCAGCTCGGTGTCGATCTTGTCGGTCGAGATCTCGCAGATCGTCTGCTCGGCCTCGATCCGGTCGCCGACCTCCACACGCCAGGCGACGATCGTCCCCTCGGCGACCGAGACGCCCATCGCCGGCATCGTGACGTCGGTCAGGACCTGGGAAGCGTCAGTGGGCGAGGAGCTCACGGCAAGCCTCCCTCACACGCTCGACGCCGGGCAGGACCGCCTGTTCCAGGGGCGGCGAGAACGGGATCGGGACGTCGGGCGTTGCCACCCGCACCACCGGACCGTCGAGATCCTCGAAACCTCGATGAGCGATCAGCGCCGCGACCTGGGCGCCGGCCGCACACGTCATGTTGGCCTCATCGACGATCACGACCTTCGAGCAGCGCGCCACCGAATCCAGGATCGCGTCCTCGTCCAGAGGCACCAGCGAGCGCAGATCCAGGACCTCGATCGAGGCTCCCTCGAGGTCCGAGGTCGCCTCCAGCGCCACACCCACCATCGCTCCGTACGCGATCACGACGAGATCCGATCCCGGCCGCGCCACCCGCGCGGTGAACGGCGTCTCGAAAACGCCCTCGGCCACCTCACCCTTCACCCGCCGGTACAGGTGCTTGTGCTCCATGTAGCATACCGGGTTGGGGTCGCGGATCGCCGCGTGCAGCAATCCCTTGGCGTCCTCAGCCGTCGACGGCGCCACGACCTTCAGACCCGGCGAGTGCATGAACAGCGCCTCGGGGTTCTGGGAATGGAACGGCCCGCCGGAGAAGCCGCCGCCGGAGGGCAGCCGGACCACCAGAGGGACCGCCAGCCCCTGGCGGTAGTGCATCTTGCCCGCGACGTTGACCAGCTGGTCAAAGCCGCAGGAGATGAAGTCGGAGAACTGCATCTCGCACACCGGGCGCATGCCAACGACCGCGGCGCCGACGGCGCAACCGATGATTCCCGACTCGGCCAGCGGCGTGTCCATCACCCGATCGGTGCCGAACTCCTCGACGAATCCGTCGGTGACCTTGAACGCCCCGCCGAACACGCCGATGTCCTCGCCCATCAGCAGCACGCGCTCGTCGTCTCGAAGCTCGTCGCGCAGCGCCGAGGAGATCGCCTGCAGGTAGGTCATCGTGGCCATCAGCTGCCGCCCCCGGCGAACCCGCTCCAGGGCGCCTGCCCGTCGCCGAGCGCCTCGGCCTCGCCCTCGCAGAAAACGCCCGAGAGAGCGTCGGCCGGATCGGGCATCGGCCCGGCCAGCGCCTCCTGCGCCGCCGCGTCGATCTCCTCCGCAACCGCAGCCCGCACCGCGTCCACATCCACGCCCAGCGAGCGCAGCCGCTTCTCCTGACGCTCCACAGGGTCCCGCAACCGCCACTCCTCGACCTGCTCGAGCGGGACGTACTTCATGTCGTCGTGCGCGGCGTGGCCGTGCATTCGCATCGTCAGCGCCTCGATCAGGGTCGGACCGCCGCCCTCCACCGCTCGCGAGCGCGCCGCCCGCACCGCCTCGAACATCGCCTCAACGTCGTTGCCGTCGACTGTCACGCCGACGAACCCGTACGCGGCGGCCCGCTCGACCGGGTCTACGGCGTACTGCTTGTCGACCGGAGTCGAGTAGGCGAACTGGTTGTTCTCGAGCACGAACACGACCGGCAGCTTCTGCACCCCGGCCCAATTCATCGCCTCGTGGAAGTCTCCCCGGGAAGTCGAGCCGTCGCCGAACCAGGTCAGCGCGCAGCGACGCTCGCCGCGCAGCTTGAACGCCATCGCCATCCCGGTGGCCACGAGCATCATGTCGGGCAGCATCGAGACCATCCCGACACAGCCGAGCTGCCGGTCGCCGAAGTGGACGTTGCCGTCGCGGCCGGCGGTGATCCCGGCAGCGCGACCCATGTACTGGGCGAAGATCCGCGCCGGGCTGACGCCCCGGATCAGATGCGCCGCGAGGTCGCGGTGCAGGATGCAGAGCCGATCCTCGGGGGCCATCGCGAACGCGGCTCCGGCTGACACGGCCTCCTGGCCGTAGCCGTCGTAGAACGAGCCCGGCACCTTGCCCTGCCGGTAGAGGTTCATCGCCCGCTCCTCGATGCCGCGCATCAGCAGCATCGCGCGCAGCAGCCAGATCCGATCTTCGGGCTGGAGGTGCTCGAGCTCGCCTACGCCTTCGCGGGCCGGCTCAGCCGTATGGGTAGCCATCTCTCGCTCCCTTTCGCTCTCGTGGGCCGGTCGGGATCTCCGCCGCGCCCGCTTACGAAGCCGCTTCGGGATCTCCGCCGCGGCCCCTCGACAGGGTGTGCCTGAGGTTACTTGACCGAGCGGTGCCGGCGCCCGGATCCGCTGTCCGCATTACCCTTGATCGATGTTCGGTGGCTGGCTCGCCCGGGTGCGCTGGCGCCGCCGCGGGGCTTGGCTGTGGCCGACGTTCATCGCGCTGACGGTGTTCGACGGAATCATCGGCCTGGTCCTGCCGGTGTCCGGGGATTCGCAGTCGCTGGTGGCCGGAATCCTGGCCGGATTGCTGCTCAACCTGCTCGCCGTGGTGGCCTTCTCGGCTCCGGCAGGCGCACTGCTGCGCCGGCGCCGTCCCGACCTCCCGCGGTTGGTCGCTCGCGACTACGCCGGCACCCTCGCGGTCGTGCTCGTCACCGGCGCGATGACGATGATCGGCATCACCCACCGTTCCTCGATCGACGCCAACCAGCGCGCATTGTCCGACGCGCTGGCGCGCGCCGCGGCCTGGATGGGGGACAGGGCGCCGGCCGAGTTCCGCTCGAACCTCGAGCACCTGAACACCTACACGATCGAGCCGGGCCGCCTGTATCGAACCTGCGTCCGCAGCCGCAGCAGCCCGCGCACCTACTGCGTGATCGTCAAGCGCGACGCCCCGCCGGGGCAGAGCGTGACGTTCGCCGGCTACGAACCGAACTCGATGTTCGCCGCCGGGGCTAACTGAACTGCAATGTAGCCAGGTTTATGCTGCGCCCAGTGCGGCAGACGCCGGCGGTCGAGCCGCGCGACACGCGCGCCCAGCCGTGCGACGACGCCGCTCACGAGAGCAGGTGCTCCATCGCTTCGGTGGGGGCGGCGAACAGCATCAGCGAATCGTCGGTGGCGACCATGCGGCCGTAGTGCGTCGACATCTCGTGCTGGATCGAGTAGGCGTCGATTTCGTAGCCGAGCTGCTCGGAGACCTCGTGGCCCCGGGATCTGCTGGATCTTGTGCGGCATCAGCAGCACCAGCTGCTCGAGCCAGCGCGCCCGGAAGCCCCTGAAGTGGACCGGGTAGAACAGCATCAGCACCCCGGTCCAGTTGGTCACGTAGCCGATCGCCCCGGTGAAGAAGGGGATCGTGATCAGGGCCACGGTGCTCAAGGTGCGCGCAACGCTACCCCACCTTTTGGTGGCTAGGCTAGCCGTCGATGGCCTTCGTGGCGCTCATCACCGGCGCATCGAGCGGGATCGGCGAGGCGACCGCGCGGCGGCTCGCACGCGTGCCGGATGCGCAGCTCGTGCTGGTGGCCCGGCGCGCCGAGCGGCTGCAGGCACTGGCCGGTGCGCTCGGGGGCGCCACCACGATCGCGCTCGACCTGACCGAGCCGGGTGCTCCCGAGGCGGTACGCGCGAGCGTCGAGCGCGAGCACGGCGAGCTCCACATGCTGGTCAACAACGCCGGCGCGTCCTGGCGCGGGGAGTTCGCCACCAGTGGCTGGGAGAACATCGAGCGCCACATGAGGCTGAACTTCGAGGCTCCGGCCCGGCTGACCCACGCGCTGCTGCCACTGTTGCGCGAGACCGCGGCCCGCGCCGGTGGGCGCGGCGCCAGCATCGTCAACGTGGCCAGTACGGCCGGACGCGTCTCGCGCCCGAATGCCGGCGCCTACTCGGCGAGCAAGTTCGCCCTCGCGGGCTGGACCGACGCGCTCCACGCCGAGGAGTGCCCGCACGGCGTTCACGTCGGCCTGGTCCTCCCGGGGTATGTCAGGACCGAGGGCTTTCCCGCCGCCGAGCTGCTGGCCAAGCCGTACACGCGATGGATGGTCTCGGAGCCTGAAACAGTTGCAGAGGCGATCTACGAGGCCGGCCCGGGCGGGCGGGCCGAGCGCTACGTCCCGCGCTGGTACTGGATCGCGGCCGCGGCGCGGATCCTCGCCCCGCGCCTGGTCCGGCGCCTGACCGCCGGCGGCGGGTTCACGACCGCGACGGGTCACGAGGCCGATCCCTCGAGCAAACGCGAGCGTTCGCTCGACGCTAAGCTACACCGTCGTAACTAACTAGCCAGGAGCCTCAGAGATGACTACAACTGCTCGCCGCGTAGCGGTCCTCGGCGGCAGCCGGATTCCGTTCGCGCGCCAGAACGGGCCATACGCGAAGGCATCCAACCAGGACATGCTGACCTCGGTGCTCGACTCGATGAGCACCAAGTTCGAACTCGAGGGCCAGGTCCTCGGCGAGGTCGCCGCCGGCGCCGTGCTCAAGCACAGTCGCGACTTCAACCTGACCCGGGAGTCGGTGCTCGGATCCAAGCTCGCTCCCGAGACGCCCGCCTACGACGTCCAGCAGGCGTGCGGGACGGGGCTCGAGGCCGCGATCTTGGTCGGCAACAAGATCGCCCTCGGGCAGATCGAGGCCGGGATCGCCGGCGGCGTGGATACGACCTCCGATGCACCGCTGGCGCTGAACGAAGACCTCCGCAACGTCCTTCTCGATCTCAGTCGGACCAAGTCCAACACGGCGCGCCTTCGCATTCTGGCCAGGCTCCGCCCACAGCAGCTGGTTCCGGCGACCCCCCGCAACGCCGAGCCGCGCACCGGCCTCTCGATGGGCGAGCACACGGCGATCATGGCCACCGAGTGGGGCATCGGACGCGAGGAGCAGGACGAGCTCGCGGTTCGCAGCCATCGCAACCTGGCCGCGGCCTACGACTCCGGCTGGCTCGATGAGCTGGTGGTTCCCTACCTGGGGCTCGAGCGCGACCAGAACCTCCGCCCGGACTCGACCGTCGAGAAGCTGGCCAAGCTCCGGCCGGTGTTCGGCGGCCCCGAGGGCACGATGACCGCCGGCAACTCGACGCCGCTCAGCGACGGCTCGGCCGCGGTGCTGCTCTCCAGCGAGGAGTGGGCGGCTGAGCGCGGGCTACCGGTCCAGGCCTTCCTGACCGGGGCCCAGACCGCCGGAGTCGATTACGTGCACAAGCGGGAAGGGCTGCTGATGGCCCCGGCCTACGCCGTGCCGACGATGCTCGACCGCGCCGGTCTCACGCTCCAGGACTTCGACTTCTACGAGATCCATGAGGCCTTCGCCGCCCAGGTCCTGTGCACGCTCAAGGCCTGGGAGGACCCGGTCTTCTGCTCCGAGCGGCTCGGCCGTGAGGCGCCGCTCGGTTCGATCGACCGCGAGAAGCTGAACGTCCACGGCGGCTCGCTCGGCGCCGGGCACCCGTTCGGCGCCACCGGCGGCCGGATCGTCGCCGGGCTGGCCAAGGCGCTGGCCGAGCGCGGATCGGGCCGCGGGCTGATCTCGATCTGCGCCGCCGGCGGACTCGGGGTAACCGCGATCATGGAGGCGTCCCCGTGAGCGACCGCTACCAGCAGCTCGTCAACACCCCGATCGGGCGGATCGTCTCCAAGCAGATCGGGCTTCCCAACCCGACCAAGCTCGAGCGCTACGAGCCGGGCCGGCCGCTGATCTCAGGTCCGGTGCTCCTCGGAGCGGCGCGCGGAGGGCGGCTCGCCGAAGAGGTGGCCTCGGTGCTCGCCTCGATCGGCGCGGAGGTCTCCACCCCGATGCAGGACGACCTGCGTGCGGCCGCGGCCGGCGCCGGCCTCGATGCCGGCATCTTCAACCCAGAGGCGGCAGCGGCGGACCTGACGTTCAAGGCGCTCGTTCTCGACGCCAGTGGGATCGACTCGAGCGAGCGCCTGGGGGAGGCATGGGAGTTCCTGCATCCGACGATCCGGCGGGTCCAGGCCAGCGGACGCGTGATCGTGCTGGCGACGCCTCCGGAGGATTGCCCCTCGCCGCCCGAGGCGATCGCCCAGCGCGCCCTGGAGGGGCTGGTGCGCGCGATCGGCAAGGAGATCAAGCGCGGTGCGACGGCCCAGCTCGTCTACGCCCGCCCCGGGGCGCAGGCCGCGATCGAGTCGACGCTGCGCTTCTTCCTCTCGCCGAAGTCGGCCTACGTCTCGGGTCAGGTCGTGCGGATCGGCAAGCCGGTCGCGAGGCCGGGCAAGGTCGATTGGGAGCAGCCGCTGAACGGGAAGGTCGCGCTGGTCACCGGCGCGGCCCGCGGGATCGGCGCGTCGATCGCCGAGATTCTGGCCCGCGACGGCGCGCACGTCGTCGGACTCGACGTGCCGGCGATGGCCGATGAGCTGGCGGCGGTGACCGGGGCGCTGGGTGGCTCCTTCATGACCGCCGACATCACCGACGCCGACGCACCAGGCGCGATCGCCGCCTACCTGAGCGAGCACCACGGCGGCGTCGACGTGGTCGTGCACAACGCCGGTGTCACCCGCGACAAAACGCTCGGTCGGATGAGCGAGGAGCAGTGGAGCACGGTGATCGGGATCAACCTGACCGCGCCGCAGCGGATCGACCGGGCGCTGTTCGAGCAGGAGCTCGTGCGCGCCAACGGACGGATCGTTTGCGTCTCCTCGATCAGCGGGATCGCCGGCAATGCCGGACAGACGAACTACTCGACCTCGAAGGCGGGCGTGATCGGCTTCGTCGAGGCCTGGGCGCCCGCGCTGGCCAAGCGCCACATCACGCTCAACGCCGTCGCGCCTGGGTTCATCGAGACCAGGATGACCGCGGCGATGCCGATCGCCGTCCGCGAGGCGGGTCGGCGGATGAACAGCCTCTCGCAGGGCGGCCTTCCGGTCGACGTCGCCGAGACGATCGCCTGGTATGCCAGTCCGGGGTCGGCCGGTGTGACCGGCAACATCGTGCGCGTCTGCGGCCAGAGTCTGATCGGGGCATGACGATGGCCGAGCGCGAGCTCAGCGGGGCGCCCTCGATGCTGCCGATGTTCGCCCGCGCCGGGGCGTCGATGATTCCGGGCGCCTCGCGGCTTCCGTTCCTCGGCGGCCGCGGGCACGAGGTCCCCGACCTGACGCTGACGCTGGCCGAGGTGCAGACCGACCGTGGGCGTCTGGCCGACTACGACCGCGTCTGCGGGTTCACGCTGCGCGAGGAACTGCCGCCGACGTACGTCCACATGCTCGCCTTCCCTCTGCACCTGGCGCTGATGACCGACGGCCGGTTCCCGTTTCCGGCCATTGGCCTCGTGCACATCGCCAATCGCATCGTGCAGCACCGGCCGATCGGCGCCGGCGAGCTGCTCGGTCTCAAGGTCTGGGCCGATCCGCTCGAGTACCACCCGCGGGGGAGGCAATTCACGATCCGGACCGAGGCCCGGGTCGGAGACGAGCTCGTCTGGGAGGAGCACTCGACCAACCTGCGCCGCGGTCCTTCAGGCGATCCGCCTCCCGGCGGGGCGCCGGCTGACTCCGGCCCTCCGAGCGCCGAGGAGCTTCCCGCGAGCGCGACCTGGCGTCTGGCCGGTGACCTCGGGCGCCGCTACGGGTCGGTCTCGGGGGATCTCAACCCGATCCACATCCATCCGCTGAGCGCCCGCCTGTTCGGATTCCCGACCGCGATCGCCCACGGGATGTGGACCAAGGCGCGGGCGCTGGCAGCGCTCGAGTCAGAGCTGCCCCGCGCGTTCGCGGTGCAGGCGGCGTTCAAGCGCCCGATCCTGCTGCCCGCGACAGTGCAGTTCGCCGAGGGCCGTTCGGCCGAGGGGATCCGCTTCGGCGTGCGCGACGCGAACAAGGGAACGCCCCACCTCGACGGGGCGGTCTCCTTCTAGTCAGTCGGCCGGAATCTCGTCGAACATCGCCGCGAGGCGGTCGAGCACCGCCGAGGCGACCAGCAGCTCGTCGTCGCTGAACTCGGCCAGCGCCTCCCCCCATCGGGACTGAAAGCGCGCCTTGTGGGCCATGATCGCCTCCCGGCCGCTGGCGGTCAGCGACACCAGCACGACGCGCTTGTCGTAATCGGAGCGAGTGCGGGCAACCAGTCCCGAGGTCTCGAGATGGTCGAGCATCTGGGTCGCCGTCGCCGCCGAGAGGTCGGCCATCACCGCGAGCTCCCGGGTCGGCAGCTCGTCCTTGTCCTCGAGTCCGAACAGCAGTCCGTACTGCGCGAAGCTGAGCGCGCCGCACTTGTGTGTCTCGCGCCCGCGCAGGCGGCGCAGCGAGCCCATCGTCGACTTGAACGAGCGGCCCAGGCGCTGGCTCGGCTCCTCGAGCACGGGCGCCGGCGCCGTCTTCACCTCGGAGCTCATGCCGCGACCGCCTCGGCCAGCACCTCGGGCGGCGTCCGGGCTGCCGTCGTGCGCGCTGCGCGTTCGGTTCGCATCAGCACGATGCAGGGGATGATCGCCAGCGCCGTCAGCGCTGCCGCGACCCAGAACGCGGTGCCGTAGGCCGAGGCCATCGCCGCCGAGGTGTGGGCACCGATCAGCGAGCGCTGCAGGACCACGGCCAGCACCGCGATTCCGATCGAGCCGCCAACGCGCTGGAGCACGTTCATCTGCGGGGTGGCGTCGGAGAGCTCGGAGCGCTCGAGCGACGCGAACGCCGCCGACATCGCCGGCATGAACGCCAATCCGATCCCGAAGCCGCGGAAGATCATCGCCACCGATAGCCATGCGATCGATGTGTGGGCGCCGATCAGCCCGAACGGGATCGTGCCCAGCGTGGTCACGATCACGCCGATCAGCGCCAGCGGCCCCCCGCCGTAGCGGTCGGTCAGGCGGCCGGCGATCGGCATCATCAGCGCTGCTCCGAGACCCTGCGGGGCGGTCAGCAGGCCGGTGTTGAGAACGCTCTCGTGCCTGACCCCCTGCCAGTAGAGCGGGAGCAGGATCAGCCCGCCGAACAGCGCGGCGCCGAGGCAGAACATCGCGATCGAGGCCGCGGAGAACGTCGGCTTGCGGTACAGCCGGAGGTCGAGCAGCGGGTGCCGGACGCGGAGCGCGTGCCGGGCGAAGAGCGCGACGAGCGCGACTCCGGCCAGGATCGGGAGGACCACCTTGACCGAGGTGAAGCCGCCCGTACTCCCCACTTCGGCGAGGCCGTAGGTGATCAGTGGCAGCCCGGCGGCCATCAATATGAGCCCGCGGTAGTCGAGCGCGTCGGTGGCCGTACGCTCCACGCGCGGGAGCGAGCGCACCGCGGTCAAGACTGCGATCACGCCGATCGGCACGTTGACGAAGAAGATCCAGCGCCAGCTCACGTTGTCGAGAATCAGTCCGCCAAGCGCGGGCCCGAGGATCGGCGCCAGCATCGCCGGCACGGCGACGACGCTCATCACCCGGCCCATCCGCTTGGGACCCGCCGCCTCGGCCATCATCAGCTGACCGATTGGGAGGATCATCCCCCCGCCGATCCCCTGCAGGACCCGGAACAGGATCAGCTCGGTCGCACTGCTGGCCAGGCCGCAGAGCGCCGAACCGGCTGTGAACAGCACCAGCGAGGTGATGTAGACCTGCTTGGCGCCGAAGCGGCGCGCAGCCCAGCCGGTGACCGGGATCACCGCGGCCAGCGAGAGCAGATAGCCCGTCGCCACCCACTGGATCTGCGAGATCGTGCTGTGCAGCTCGCGCCCCAGCGTGTCCAGGGCGACGTTGACGATCGTCGTGTCGAGGATCGACATGATCGACCCGATGATCACGACGGCGCTGATCCGCCAGACGTGGGCGGGGACTCGGTCCGTGGTTGCTGACATTGGCCTGGAGTTTCCTTCGCTTCGCGTTCTTGAGGTGCCTAAAGGTTAGGTACCAAAACGATTTTGTCAAGTCCGCACCGTGACATTGCGGGCTTGCGCGCCGCGCGCCGTCTATCGTCCGTGGCAATGACAACGTTTGACGAGCTCGGACTCGCTCCCGACATCCTGGCGGCGATCCACGATGTCGGCTACGAGTCCCCGAGCCCGATCCAGGACCAGGCGATCCCACCGCTGCTAGAGGGGCTCGATGTGATCGGCCAGGCGCAGACCGGTTCGGGAAAGACGGCGGCGTTCGGCCTGCCGATGCTCCAGTACGTCGATACTGAGGAGAACGACGTCCAGGGGCTCGTGCTGACGCCGACCCGCGAGCTCTGCATCCAGGTCACCCAGGCGCTGCGAACCTACGGCAAGCGCAAGGGCGTGGACGTCGTGGCCGTGTTCGGTGGCGCGCCGATTCGCAGCCAGCAGGCACAGCTGCGCGCCGGCGGCCAGATCGTGGTCGGGACGGTCGGACGCGTCAAGGATCTGATCTCGCGCCATTCGCTCGTCCTGCACGCCTGCCGGTTCGTGGTCCTCGACGAAGCCGACGAGATGCTCGACCTCGGCTTCCTCGAGGACGTCGAGAAGATCCTCTCGCTGACCCCCTCCAGCCGTCAGACGGCGCTGTTCTCGGCCACGATGCCGGCGGCCATACGCCGGCTCGCCGATCAGTACCTGTACGACCCGGTACTGGTCAAGGTCAAGACCGACACCCTGACGGTCGACACCGTCGAGCAGTTCGCGCTCGAGGTCTCAACGCGTGAGAAGCCCGAGGCGCTGGCCACCGTGCTCGAGGCCGAGAGGCCCGAGCAGGCGCTCGTGTTCGTGCGCACGAAGATCCGCTGCGACCAGCTGTATCGCTCCCTGCGCGACAAGGGAATGAACGTCCGAGCGCTGCACGGCGACATGACCCAGGGGGCTCGAGACGGCGTGATGATCTCGTTCAAGAGCGGCAACTTGCCACTGCTGATCGCGACCGACGTCGCCTCCCGCGGCCTTGACATCTCCGGGATCTCGCACGTGATCAACTACGACGTCCCCATTTCTCCCGACGTGTACGTGCACCGGATCGGCCGGACCGGGCGCGTCGGCCGCAGCGGCCGCGCGATCACCTTCTACGAGCCTCGCCAGCAGCGCGAGATACAGGCCATCGAGCGCCACGCGGGCGTCAAGCTCTCGCCCTGGGTCAAGGGCGCCCACGTCGCGCCGATGCCGGTCAAGGCTCCGCCGCGCCGCCATTCCAAGCCCCGCGTGTCGGCCAACGGCGGCGGACCGGCCAGCAAGCTGATCGTCTCCGGCGGCCGGGCGGCCGGGATCGAGCCCTCGGACATCATCCACGCGATCACCACCGCCACCGGGCTCGACGGCGAGGCCGTGCGCAACGTGCGCGTGCTCGAGCGCTTCGCGCTCGTCGAGGTGCCTGAGAGCGTCGCCGACAAGGTCGTGACACTGGTCGACGGGACCGACGTCCGCGGTCATGTGCTGGCGCTCGAGCGTGCGCGCGGCTGAGATAGCGGGGGCCCGAGCGGGTAGGGTCAGCTCATGTCTACAGCCAACATGAACACAAGCCATGGCACGATCGCCCTCGAACTGTTCGATGACGACGCGCCCAAGACGGTGGCCAACTTCCGCAAGCTCGCCGGCGACGGCTTCTACGACGGGATCATCTTCCACCGCGTGATCCCGGACTTCATGATCCAGAGCGGCTGCCCGCAGGGCACGGGGACCGGCGGGCCGGGCTACCAGTTCGAGGACGAGTTCAACCAGCACAAGGTCGTGCGCGGTGCCCTCGCGATGGCCAACGCCGGACCCAACACGAACGGCTCGCAGTTCTTCATCGTCACCGCCGACGGCGCGCCGTGGCTCGACGGCAAGCACACCGTGTTCGGTCAGGTCACAGCCGGGATGGACGCGGTCGACGCGATCGAGGGAGCGCCGACGGGCGCCCGTGATCGGCCCGTCGACCCTCCGGCGATCGAGTCGATCGAGCTCGACCCCTGATGACCGTCGAAGAGCACTCGCGGGCCGATACCGACGGGGGAGCGGCCGCGGACGCGATCACCGTCGAGAATCCGGCGACCGGAGAGGCGATTGGCACGGTGCCCGTGCTCGGCGCCGAACAGCTCCACGCGATGGCCCAGCGCGCGCGGGCGGCCCAGCCGGGCTGGGAGGCGGTCGGGTTCGCCGGCCGCTCACGGGTCCTCGGGCGGGCGCAGAAGTGGATGTTCGACAACATCGACCGGGTCCTGGACACGGTTGTCTCGGAGACCGGCAAGACCTACGAGGACGCGCAGCTCGCCGACTTCGGCTACACGGCCAGCGCGCTGGGCTTCTGGGCCAAGCAGGCCGAGGGCTATCTCGCCGACGAGCGGGTCCCGTCGTGGAACAACCCGCTGGCGGTGGGCAAGAAGCTGGTCGTCCGCTACGCGCCGCTCGGCCTGGTGGGCGTGATCGGTCCGTGGAACTACCCGATTGCCAACTCGTTCGGCGACTGCATCCCGGCGCTGGCCGCCGGCAACAGCGTGATCCTCAAGCCGAGCGAGGTGACGCCGCTGAGCTCGCTGCTGATGGCCGAGATGATGCGCGAGTGCGGCCTGCCCGAGGACGTGTTCCAGGTCGCGACCGGAGCTGGCCGGACCGGAGCGGCGCTGATCGCCGAGGTCGACTGCGTCATGTTCACCGGCTCGAGCCGGACCGGGAAGGCGGTCATGCGGGCCGCCGCCGAGGCGCTCATCCCCTGCTACCTCGAGCTCGGTGGGAAGGACCCGATGATCGTCTGCGCCGACGCCAACCTCGACCGGGCCGCCAACGCGGCGACGTTCTTCTCGATGAACAACGGCGGCCAGGTGTGCATCTCGGTCGAGCGCTGCTACGTCGAGGACTCGGTGTACGACGAGTTCGTCAGCAAGGTCACCGACAACGTCCGCAAGCTCCGCCAGGGCGCCCCGACCGGCGTGGGCACCGTCGAGGTCGGGGCGGTGATATTCCCGCCGCAGCTCCAGATCGTCGAGGACCACGTCAAGGACGCGATCGCCAAGGGCGCCAAGGTGCTGACCGGCGGCCACACGCGGCCGGGCCCGGGCAGGTTCTACGAGCCGACCGTGCTGGTCGACGTCGACCACTCGATGAAGTGCATGCGCGAGGAGACGTTCGGCCCGACGCTGCCGATCATGCGGATCGCCGATGCCGAGGAGGGCGTCAGGCTGGCCAACGACTCCGACTACGGCCTCCAGGCCAGCGTGTGGACGCGTGATGTCAAACGCGGCGAGGCTCTGGCCCGGCGGATCGAGGCCGGCGTCGTGTGCGTCAACGACGCGCAGGTCAACTACACGGCGCTCAACCTGCCGATGGGCGGCTGGAAGGCCTCGGGTCTCGGGACCCGCCACGGCGCCAACGGGATCCGCAAGTACACCAAGGTCCAGTCGCTTCTGATCACGCCCCGGGCGCTCAAGCGCGAGCCGTTCATGTTTCCCTACAAGCCGCGCAGCACGATGATGCTGCGCCGCGTGTTCAAGCTGCTCTACGGGCGCGGTTCGCGCGACTGAGCCCGCGCCGTGGCCGGCGTCCGCTCGCTGCGAACGCCGGCCGCGGGCAGGGCGTCACGCGATCAGCCCCAGTTCCCGCTCAGCTCAGCTTGAGCTTCTCCGTGCACGTGTAATGCGCGGAGTCCTGCGTCGCGCAGGTCAGGGTGCCGGTCCCGGACGCCTTGTTGAAGGCGCCGGTGCCGCCGGTCACCTTGATCGTGCCGGAATAACTGGCCTGGCTGAATGTCGCCGACGGCGATTGGTTGTCAGTCGGCGTCAGCACGTACTTGCCCTTCACCGAGCCGGTGTTGAACCATTGCTGATAGGGGCCGGTGAGATCGCCGGCGTCGTCAAGCGTGAACGAGTCCTGCTCCACCCCCCGGCCGAGCGGCGTGCCGCAAGCGGCCGTGCCGAACTGGGTGCCGGAGCCGGCGCCCTGCGTGACTGACACATCGTCACTCGGGATCTGGTTCACGAGCTTGAGAGTGCACGTCAGCTTGGTCGATTTCTTGCTCGCATGCTTCGTCGCTGCGGGCGCGGTGGCGACCCCGGCGACGAGTAGGCCGGCCATGGCAGCACCGAGTAGGCAGATGCGCTTCACGCTGTCTCCTGATCTGAGAGGGGCGGATGAACTTGCGGCGGGCAGTCTCGCGAGCAGCACCTGCCACGTAGGTGAACATTTGGTAATCGCGGCGTTATCGCGTCACGGCGTGGCGGCATTGAAGATCGCCGAGTCGAACACCGGGAGTCCCGGATCCTGCGCGTAACCGAGCGGACCCAGCTGGAACAGGTTCTCGACGGTTTTGAGCAGCGAGAAGTGGTTGAACGTGTCGACCTGGTCGATCGAGTTCGGCTTCACGTAGCGTGAGATCAGCAGCGCCCCGACCTGGCCGCCGCCCGGGGCGGTGCCCGGGGCCGGGCAGCCGGAGTTGGGGTTGGTCCCCGTCGTGCTCGTGGTGGACGACGTCGTGGTCGTGGTGCTCGTCGTTGGACCGCTCGAGGTGGTACCTGAGGTCGCCGGACAGCTCGGGCCTGTGGTCGAGGTGCCGGTGGACGATGTTGTCGTCGTCGTGGTTGCGGCCGGGGCCGCGGTCGTCGTCGGACCGGAGCTCGTGGTGGTCGTCGGGCTGGAGCTCGTGGTGGTCGTCGTGCTCGACGTTCCCGGCGCCGTACTGGTGCCCCCGCCGCCCGGCGCGGCCAGGTTCGGGAATGAGGGCTGGTTGCAGCAGCTGGTCAGATCCGCGTTGGTTCCCGTCTGGGGCGCGCTGTCGAAGGTGATGATGATCAGTCCGTCGGCCTTGTAGGCCGGCGAGGCCTCGATCTCGGGAACGACGGTGTGAAGGAACTTGTCGGCCTGGGCCAGGCCGGCGGGCGCACCGGGCGCGCAGGGTTGATCGCTGCCGTCGTCACAGGGACTGGGTGCGATGTAGGAGAAGGCGGGAGTCGTGCTCGCCTTCTTCAGGTCGGCCGCGAGCCGGTCGAGCCCGACGTCATTGCTGCTGCACGCAGTCCCGTCGAGCAGCGAATGGAAGTACACGAACGGGTTGCGCCAGGTCACGTAGCTGCTCGTAGGGGAGACCGAGTGATTGGCGTCACTCGAGCCGAGGGCGGGATGCGGACACGTGTTGGCCGGGGTGGCCGTCGCCGGCGTGCTCGGGCTGGCTGTGGTGCTCGTGGCGGTGGTCGAGCTCGAGGTCGTAGTGCTCGTGCTGGTGGTCGTAGTCGAGCTGGAGCTCGACGTAGCGCCCGGAACCCCTGATCCCGTGCCGACGCCCTCGACGTACGCGCGCCAGCCAAGGCCGGCGATGGTCAGCTGGTCAGCCAGGGTCTTCGTGGCAAACGGATATACGCAGCCGCTGCCAAGAACCTGATCCGACTTGCCGGTCGTGGCCGGTGTGATGTCGGCGAACTGGGGGCAGTTGGCCGCCGTCTGCTGAGTGGGGCCCTGTCCGCTGATCATCGCGACCTCGTTGGCCAGTGGTGAGGAGGCGACTCCGAAGTAGTTGGCGACCAGCTCTCCCTGCGCACGCAAGGTGCTCGAGAGGTACTCGTGACCCTGGCTGGTGCCAAACGACTGGTTGTAACCCTGGCCCGAGAGCACGATCTCGAACACGTGCTTGACCGGCGGCAGGCTGGGCGCAACTCCGGACGGTGTGGTGCCGCTCGGGACGGGCGGGGTGGCGGCGGGCACGGTGATCGTCTGCTGGGGGGCCGGAGCGGCGGCGGCCGGCGTCGAGGCCGGCGCAGGCGAACCGGCGGACGAGGAACCCGAGCTCCCGCCGCCGGACTGCGCCACCGGCGTGGGCGCCGGATTTGACGGCGAGATCGACACCACCAGCGTCCTGGCCAGGGCCGCCAGGCCGCCCGCGCCCGTCGCTCCGCCGACCACGCAGCCGAAGGCCAGCATGACGAGGATCAGAACGGCCGAGGATCGGGCCGCGGGGATCAGCCGGTCCGCCGCGTCGGGTTCGGGCCCGGCAGCAATCGGCTCGGACTGGATCCGCGGCGCGTTGTGCTCGTAGAGCTCTCCAATCGCCACCGCGACGCGTGGCGGCAGCAGGCCCCGGCGTGTTCCGCAGGTGAGGCAGTAGCCCTGGTCGTGCGCCAGCCGAGAGCCGCATTCGTCGCACCGCTGCTGACAGATCGGACCAGCATCGGTTCTCCGAGAGCTCGGCATGCGACCGACGATTGTCGCCGCCGGGGAGGGAGAGGTTGTGACCATCCTGATAGCGGCGACTGGCCGGGCCCCGTCGGTCGGCGAGTAACAGGTTGGTCACATCTTTCGGCTGCCGCCCGCCTAACTTAGTCGGAGCGACCATGGCCACTGAAAACCCCGAGATGACCCACGCTCGCGATCCCGTGTCGCGGCCGGCAGGCGTGGCCGAAGATGACGCGCCCACGCAGCAGCTGGTTGCCGCGACCTTGGGTGATCGCTGCGTCAACTGTGGCGTGCCGCTGTCCAGCGACCAGCGCTACTGCGTCAACTGCGGCGAGCGCCGCGGCAAGCTCCGATTTGCGCTTCCCGCCGCGCCGGCGGCCGTCACCGAGGTGCGCCAGACTCGCCGCTCGGCGTGGCGCCGCGGTCCGTCCGCCGACCGGCCCCGGGTGTCCTCGGGCGCAACCCTGGTGGCCGGCGTCGGTACCCTGCTGCTGGCCATGGGGGTCGGCGTGCTGATCGGACACACGAGCGGCACCCCCAAGCAGGCCGCCGCTCCGCCGGTTCAGGTGGTGAGCGTCGGCGGCGGCTCGGGCTCCGCGACCACCGCCCGCACGCCGGCGACGACGTCGAGCAAGAAGAGCGGCAAGGGCGGCGGGTCGAACTCGAAATCCAAGGCCAGCGCAGCGGCCGCACCCCCGGCCGCTGTCGCAGCCAAGGCCTCGAACGCGGCCAGCAAGGTGCTCGGCGGCTCGAAGAGTCTGCCGCCCGCAACGGTAACGGTCGGGCAGCAGGGTCATGGCCCAGGCTTCAACAAGGGCGGGAAGTTCGACGGCTCGTTCTTCGGTAACTGAGCGCTCGGCCAGATGCCCAGATTTCGCGCACTGAGCAGGGCCGGGGCTGAGCAGGCGGCTCCGGGCGATCCCGATCCGGCCGAGGCGCCGACCGGGACTCAGCCGACCGCGCCGCCGCTGACCTCCAAGACGAGCATCGGGGAGGACCGGAGCTTCGACCTCAAGCGGCGACGCGACCAGCTCAATGCCCGCGTGGCCGAGCTGCAGTGGGACCTGGGCGGCTTGGTCTACGAGATGGCCATCCGAGACCAGATCCGAATCGACGTGATCGTCAAGCGCGCCGCCGTGCTCCAGGACGCCGACGCCGAGTTGGGCGAGGTCGAGCGGATCCTGCGTCTCGAGGAAACTGGGACTGCGGGCGTGTGCGCGTCCTGCGGGTCGCCGCACAGCACAGGCGCGTCGTACTGCTGGCAGTGTGGCCAGCCGCTGTTGGTGCAGGTCCCCAGCGACGCCATCGCCTCACCCGGGCTCTAGGCCGCGCCGGAGCTCTGGGCCGGCCCTAGCCGAAGCGCCCGGTCACGTAGTCCCGGGTGCGCGGATCGGCCGGGTTGGTGAAGATCGTGTTGGTGTCGTCGTACTCCACGAGCGTTCCGACACGGTCGGCTGAGTCCAGCGAGAAGAACGCCGTGCGGTCGGCCACCCGCGCCGCCTGCTGCATGTTGTGCGTGACGATCACGATCGTGTAGCGGTGTTTGAGGTCGTGCATCAGGTCCTCAATCGCCGCCGTGGCCACTGGGTCAAGCGCCGACGCCGGCTCGTCGAGGAGCAACACGTCGGGCTCCACGGCGACCGCTCGCGCGATACACAGACGCTGCTGCTGACCGCCGGACAGGCTCAGCGCGCTCGCCCGCAAGCGGTCCTTGACCTCGTCCCAGAGCGCGGCGCTGCGTAGCGCGCGCTCGACTCGCTGATCGAGGCCGGCCTTCATGCCGAGATTGCGCGGCGCCCAGGCGACGTTGTCGTAGATCGACTTGGGAAACGGGTTGGGCTTCTGGAACACCATGCCGATCCGGCGGCGTACCTCGACCCGATTCGTGGCCCGGGCATAGACGTCGTGGCCGTGGTAGAGCACCTGACCTTCGAGCCGGAAGCCGGGGACGGTGTCGTTCAGGCGATTGAGGCTGCGGATGAACGTCGACTTTCCGCACCCGGAGGGACCGATGACCGCGGTCACGAGATTGCGGTAGATCTTTATCGTCGTCCAGGCCAGCGCACGCTTGTCGCCGTAGTAGGCCGACATGTCGCGGATGTCGAACACCGCGGCGCGTTGAAGCTCCGGCCGGCCACCGTTGGCGTCGGCTCGCGGCGCCGACCGCGGCGCGGGACTCTGGAGGCGCACTCGCGGCCGAGCCGTCGAGTCGGGCGATTCCGCGCTCACCGTGGCCCCCTGGTCATCATCCGCCCATTCTCGCGCGGCTGCGGGCAAGCAGGACTCGCGCCCCGATGTTGGCGGCCAGGATCAGCGCCAGCAGCACGAGCGCCTCGCCCCAGGCCCGGGTGAACGCGCTCTTGTCTCCAGCCTCGGCCGCGGTGAAGATCGAGACCGGGATGTTCGGCACCGGATGTCCGAACAGCTGGAGGGTCGTCGCCGGGGTGAACAGGGAGTCGACCACGATCAGCGGCGCGGTCTCGCCGGCGGCGCGAGCGACGGCGATGATCGTGCCCGTGACGATTCCACCCAGCGCCGTGGGGAGCACGACGGTGAGAATCGAGCGCCAGCGCTCCACGCCGAGGGCGTCGGAGGCCTCACGCAGCCCGCGTGGGACGAGCAGCAGCACTTCCTGGCTCGAGCGGGCGATCAGCGGCAGCATGATGATCGCCAGCGCCACCGAGCCGGCGAAGCCCGAGTCGGTGTGCTCCGGCTTGACCAGCAGTCCGAACACGAACAGCCCCACCACGATCGTCGGCAGCCCCTGCATCAGGTCCAGCGCGAGACGCAGGGCCCGGCCGGGCGGCGAACGCGGTCCGGCAAACTCGGCCAGGTAGATCGCGACCAGCACGCCGACCGGCGTCGCCATGACCGTCCCCACTCCGACGATCAGCGCCGTCCCGACGATCGCCGAGGCGATCCCTCCACCGGGTCCGCCGAGGGCCGGAGGGTCCTTGACCAGGAAGTTGAGGCTGAGCGCGCCGGCTCCGTTGCCGATCACGGTATAGAGGACGAGCCCGAGAGCGGCGACGGCGACCAGGGCAGCCGTGATCGCCAGGCCCTGGGCGATACGGGAGACCATCAGGCGGCGGCGCAGGTTCCCGGAAGGGGTCAGCGGCGCCGCCGGATCGAACGGCAGCTCCCGGGCGTCGAACGTGGTGCTCTCAGACAAAGGCGCGGTGCACGTCGTAGCGGCTGGAGATGGACCGGGCGATCACGTTGGTCACCACGCCGATCACCAGCAGGATCGTCGCCAGGTAGAACAGCGAGGCGATCTGCAGGTTCGAGATGGGAAACAGGATGTCGTTGGCGATCCGCGCCGCCAGGCTGTTGCCGGTCTCGAACAGCGAGCCGTGGATTCCAGTCCCTGAGCCGATCACCGAGGTCACGGCAATCGCCTCGCCGAGCGCGCGGCCGAGCCCGAGCATCGTCGCGGAGCTGACCCCGGAGAAGGTCGATGGCAGCACCACGCCGCGGATCACCTCCCACCGGGTCGCGCCCAGCGCCTCGGCGGCGTCGGTCAGCTCGCTCGGCACGGTCAGGAACAGGTCGCGGCTGAGCGCGGCGATGATCGGCACCACCATCACGGTCAGGATCACTCCCGCGGTGAACACGCTCTCGCCGACGCTCTGCGGTGCGCCGAAGATCGGGATGAAGCCCAGGACGCTGTGGAGGATCGGCTCGACGTGGGCCTGGATGAACGGTGCCAGCACGATGATGCCCCAGAAGCCGAGGATCACGCTGGGGATCGCCGCCAGCATCTCGACCAGCGGCCCGAGGATGATCCGCACGGGACGGGGGGCGAGCATGCTCAGGTAGATGGCGATCGCAATCGCCAGCGGCGTGGCCAGGACGAGCGCGATCACCGAGCTCACCGCCGTCCCGAACAGCGCCGTCGCCGCCCCGAAGTTGCCGAAGTTGGGCGCCCAGGCGGAGCGCTCGAGGAAGGACAGGCCGTAGCGCGCGATCGCCGGCCGTGCGCCGTTGATGACCTGGTAGGCGACGTCGACCAGCACCAGCGCGACGAGCACGCCGGCGGCCACGCACAGCCCCCGCAGCACGCGGTCGCCGACGCTGCCCTCGAACGAGAGACGGGCCGGCCGCCACCACTGCGTCCCTCGCGGGGACGGTCTGGCTCGCACTGACATCGCGCGGCAGCGTAGACAAATTCATCCCCGTCAGCCCATGCCTTCCGACCACTTCACAGGAAAGCCAAAAGCTGATCACAGGGCGGCAACAAGTGCCGGATGCGATGGCCCCATGCTAGCGCTGCTCGCACACGGTCGGCCGGGCCGACGCGGGTGAACTGTCCACTAGGAAAGGGCTTCACTTGAAAGGCTTTGCCGTCAGACGAAAGAAGTTGGTCTATCTCGCGGTCGCGGCTCTCGCCACCTGCGCGACGACCGCGTTCACGGCCACCGCGCTAGCGGCCGGCACGCTCTCGGGAGCGGGTTCGACCCTGGTCGCGCCGCTCGAGGCCGAGTGGGCGACCGGTTTCCAGACCAAGACCGGTAACTCGGTGAGCTACGCCGCCGTCGGATCCGGTACCGGTATCACCGACGTCTCGCAGAGGCTGGTGGACTTCGGCGCCTCCGACGCGCCGCTCAATCCAACCCAGAGGGCGGCATGCAACAACTGCATCCAGATTCCCTGGGCTCTCTCGGCCACCGCAATCGGCTACCACATCGCCGGCTTCACCCAGCACCTGCACCTGACCGGCGCGGTGCTGTCCAAGATCTACCTCGGGCAGATTACGACCTGGAACTCGCCGGCGATCAAGAGCCTCAACCCGGGCACGAACCTGCCCAACCTGCACATCACGCCGATCTTCCGAAGCGACGGCTCCGGTGACACGTATGCGTTCACCAACTACCTGAGCTCAGTCAGTGGCGCCTGGAAGAGCCGCGTGGGCTTCGGGACATCGGTCGGGTTCCCCACCGGCGTCGGCCAGAAGGGCAACTCCGGTGTCACCGCGCAGCTGCAATCGACCAACGGCGGGGTTGCCTACATCGCCGCGTCATACCTGATCGCCCACGGCGTTCCGGCAGCGCGGATCAAGAACGCGGCCGGCCGGTTCGAGCCGCCCAACCTGACCGACATCGAGAACGCGGGTCAGACCGTCAAGCACGTTCCCTCGAGCAACGCGGTCAGCATCGTCAACCCGCCCAAGAGCGTGGAGATCGCCTACCCGATCTCCACGTTCACCTATGCGATCGTCCCTCGGGGCTCCAGCAAGAGGGGGCTGCTCAAGCAGTTCATCAAGTACGCCCTCACAACCGGGCAGCACTTCGGCGCCGCGCTGGACTTCGCGCCGATCCCGCAGGTCGTCCTGAACGCCGGCAACAAGGCTGCCAACAGCCTGTAAGCCTCACCGTTTCGGACCACGACTCTCCGCCGCCCGATCGTGCGCCGACCGCGCACGGTCGGGCCGGCTGAGTTCCCGGCCTCCGCTCCTACCGGGTGAGGCAGGCCGGGATCCCGAGCGAGGTCCAGGCGCTGTTCGCCTCAGCCTCGGGCGGCGCGAGCCTGAGCTCGAGCTCCTTGATCGAGACCACCGGGTCGCCCCCGGTGGCGAGCCGGCGAGCCGACTGGCGCAGCGCCGCGAGCTCGGCGGAGCCCGCGCGTAGAGCGATGGAGAAGTCGTGGGTGAGCTGACTCGGTGGCTGGAGCCCCCGCAGCGCTCTCAGCTCGGGAGCCAGCGCCGCTATGCCCCGCTTGAGGAACTCGGCCTCGCCGGCCGGCGAGGTTGGCGTGGGGACCCGGTCGAGCTCGCGAGTGGCGATGCGGCACGGCGGCGAGGAGCGGCTCCTCAGCTGCTGCGCCGACAGCGAGCTGCTGCCACAGGCAGCGAGTGAGAGCGCGGCGAGCGATGCGACCGCCAAGGCCCGGGTCATCGCAGGGCGACTCCGAACAGCCGCTCGAGCTCGGCGATGGTGCCGCCCGTATCGATGTGATGCACGGTCGCCATCCCGAGCTCGGCCGCGGGCCGTAGGTTGAACGGGAGATCGTCGACGAACACGCAGCTCGCTGCCGGAACGCCGATCCGCTCGGCTCCGAGCGCGTAGATCGCGGGCGTCGGCTTGCGCATGCCCTCCTCGCCCGAGAGCACGATCCCGTCGAACAGCTCGGCGAGCAGCGCCCGGTCGTAGCGCCGCGTCCCCCAGGAGTTGGAGATCAGGCCCGTGCGGATGCCCTGCTCCCGCGCGCGCCGGACGGCGCTGATCATCTGCGCTTCGACGTGGACGCCACCGAACAGCCGGTCGATCAGGCCATCCGCCGGCACCCCGAGCGCTGCGCCGAAGCCGGTCTGAAAGTCGCCCTCCTCGAGGTCTCCCGTCTCCAGGTCGATCAGCAGCTGCCGGACCTCGCGGTCGTGGCGGAACCGAGCTCCGACCTCGTCCGGTGAGAGTCCCTCGCCTTCGCAGAACGCGCGGAAGGAGTCGAACACGTTGCTCGTCAGCACGCCTCCCCAGTCGACCAGGAGGCCGCCGTAATCAGAAGCCATGCTGCGTGACGTCAAGGGCTCGCGTGGCGAGCTCCAGGACCCCTTCCCCGAACGTCTTCAGGTAGGGGTCGTCGGTCGATCCGGAGACGGCTCGTTTGTAATTGCCCTCCATGAACACGACCGCCTTCCAGAGGGCGAGCGTGACGTACCAGTCGAGCGATTGCATCGAGCGCCCGGAGCGCTCCTCGTAGCGCCCGATCAGCTCTCGGCGCGTGGGAAAGCCGGGCAGCGAGGTGACGCTCTGGAGGTTGAACTTGCTCGCCGGCGGGTCGTCGGTCTGCCTCCAGTGGATCATCATGTAGCCGACGTCGGCAAGCGGGTCGCCGATCGTCGCCATCTCCCAATCGAAGATCGCGATCAGCCGCGCCGGGGCATCGGAGGCGAGCATCGTGTTGCCGAGCCGGTAGTCGCCGTGGACAATCGTCGAGGGTGGCGACTGCGGGAGGTTGGAGGTCAGCCACGCCCCGACCTCCTCGACCGCGGGCAGCTCGCGCGTGCGGTTGTGCTCCCAGAGTCCGGTAAACCTCCTGAGCTGGCGCTCGAGGTAGCCGGTCGGCTTGCCGAACCCCTCGAGCCCCAGCGTCGTCCAATCGACCGCGTGCAGCTCGACCAGGGAATCGATCAGCTCATCGGCGATCCGGGATCGCTCGACGGGTGTGTCGAGCCGGGCCGGGATCGAACTGGTCACGACGTCGCCGACGACGCGCTCCATCACATAGAACGGCGCCCCGATCACCGCCGGGTCGTCGCACACGGCGAGCACCTTTGGCGAGCGGACAGGCGTCGGCTCGAGCGCGCTCAGCAGCCGTGCCTCGCGCAGCACGTCGTGGGCGCTCGGAGGCAGCGGGCCGCGCGGGGGGCGGCGGAGCACGACGCCCGTCGAGAGCTCGTAGGTGACGTTGGAGTGACCGTCACCGACCGGCGCCGCCGTCAGGTCGCTGGGCGCGTCGAGTCCCGCCGAGTCGAGGAACCGAAGCAGCGGTTCGATCACCAGCAACGGCTCTCGCTGGTTCGACGCTGCCTCCTCGGGCTTCTGGACGATGTCGTCGGGCGCTGCAGTTGCGCTCATCCTGGGGCTGGAGGGTACAGCCGCGACGGTGCCCGAGCGGCGCGCGACGGCGCCCGGCCAGCGAGTGCGTTGCGCTCAGGCCGCGACGGGCAGGCGGCCGCCGACGACGTGGTCAAAGCGCCAGCCGAAGAGCTGATCGGGGTCGCCGGCCAAACCGGCCACCGTCGCTCCCGTCCGGAGCTCGATCGCCGCCAGGAGGCGCGCGATCCGGTCGCGGACCGCGAGCCCTGCGGCCGAGTCGTCGTGCGCCCAGTCGCCGTTGCGCTCGATTACCAGCAGGGTGACACGCTTCGGCCGCCAGCTCGCGATCTCCTGCAGGAGCCGCTCTTCCCGCTCGTCCGGCCCGACTATCGCCAGTAGTTCGCTCATGGCCGGGAGTCTTCTGCGCGGGTGTAAAGAACGCCTGAACAGCGGTGAACAATTCGCCTAGGACGTGGGGGTGGCTACGCTCGTGGGCAGCGATGCCGGAGTTGCCTGAGGTCGAGATCACCGCTCGCCGGATCGGCGAGGCGCTCACCGGTGCGCGGGTGCAGAGCGTGCTCGCGCCCGGAATCAATGCGCTGCGGACCTACGACCCACCGGTGTCGATGCTCGAGGGGACGCTGATCGAGGGTGTGGGCCGGCGCGGCAAGCTGTTCGTCATCAGCTTCGAGGGCGATCTGAAGCTGCTCATCCACCTGATGTCAGCCGGCCGGCTGCAGCTGTTCGAGACTCGGGCGTCGCTGCGCGACCGGACCTCCCGGCTGCTGGTGCGGCTCGATGACGGCCGCGAGCTGCGACTTCGCGAGTTCGGTACCAAGCAGGCGGCCTGGGTCAAGCTGCTGCGGGCGCACGAGCTCGAGGACGAGGAGACGCTTGCGACGCTCGGTCCCGAGGCGTGGCCGGATCCGCCCCCATTGGGCCCGTTGCTCGATGCGCCACGACCGCTGTACGCGCTGATGCGCGACCAGCGCGTGCTCGCCGGAATCGGCCGCTCGTGGGTGGACGAGATCCTCCACGAAGCCAAGCTCTCCCCGTTCAAGCGCGGGGCGGAGCTGACCGATGCCGACGCGGCCGCGCTGCGCGAGGCGATTCTGGTCAAGCTCGGGGGAGCGATCGCGCACTACGAGGACGTCGTCTCGCTGCCGATTCCCGACAAGCTCCCGCTGCCGCTGATGGTTCATCGCCACAACGGCGAGCCCTGCCCCCGGTGCGGTGACCGGCTCGAGGCCGTGTACTACGAGGATTACGTGATGTCTTATTGCCCGACCTGCCAGACCGAGGGACGGCTGCTCAAGGACCGCCGGCTCTCGCGACTGCTGAAGTAGCCCCGGAGCGCTGGCGCCGGCCAGGGGTGGTTTGTATCGTGCTCGCCGGATGTGAAGCTCATGTTTCCGATCAAAGGGGATTTCATGCTCAGACGCACACTGACGGTCGCGCTGGTCGCCGTGATCACGGCAGCGCTCAGCGCCGTCGCGTTGGCCAGCACCGCCAAGAACCACTCGTTCACCTCGACCACCCGCCTGGCCGCGATCTCGACCAGCAAGACCTTTCCGGCTCCGGGCAGCACCTCCCTGGACGCATCGATCAACGACGCCCACCCGGGTGGGCGCTCGGCCGGCATCACCAAGGTGACCATCACCGGGGTGAGCGCAGGCGGGCTCACCAGCTTCAAGTCGACCGGCACCAACTACACGGCCCAGGGATTGCAGTTCCTGACCACCAAGGGGACGGCGACGGTTCACGCCGACGGATCAGCCACGCTCGCGGGCAGCGGCCACTACACCGGCGGCACAGGGCTGTTCAAGCACCTGACCGGCACGTTCACCTTCACGGGCTCTCAGCCTTCGGTCACAGGCCTCTCAACACTCAAGATCAAGGGCAACGAGCGCTACTGAGATCTTGATGCGTAGGTAGCGAGGCGGCCCCGCCATGTGACCGTGCGGGGCCGCTTCGCTGCTGTTGAGACGTGACGCCGAGGCTCCGCGCGTCGTCATGAGAATAGGCTTCGGGCCATGATCAATCCAGGCGACAAAGCCCCCGACTTCACGCTGCCCGACCAGGACGGCAATCCCGTCAAGCTCTCCGATCACCGCGGCCAGACGGTCGTCCTCTACTTCTATCCGAAGGCGGACACGCCCGGCTGCACCACGCAGGCCTGCGGCGTCCGCGACCACCGGCCTGACTACGAGCAGGCCGGAGCGGTCGTGCTCGGGG
>DATCNP010000012.1:0-14332 GCA_036565205.1 Solirubrobacteraceae bacterium
CGCGCTCGGCGCCGGCGAGCTGGCGGGCGGTTGCCTCGGCACGGGTCGCCGCGGCGTAGATCGATGCGCGAGCTCCGGAGCTGAAGGCGAGCGCGTCGAGGAGCTCGGCCAGCTCTGCCGGCGCGACCCGTCTCGCCGCGAGCGCGATCACGAGCTCGTCGCGCCTGCCGTCAGCCGGCAGCAGCTCGATCGCTCGATCAGCAATTTCGGCGTCGGAGAGTCCGAAGTCGCGGTGGATCGCCGCATCGCATCCGAGCTCCCGCATCCGCTCAAAGCCCGTGATCGCGCTCTCCTCGCGGGCGAGCAGACGCAATTCGGCGCCGGTCCGCGATCCGGACACGGTCCGCAGCGCGCCGGCCGTGACGGCGTCGCGGGCGAGTTCGAGCGTTCGGGCCTCGATCGAGAATCCGAGCCGGGCTGCATAACGGCTGAGCCTGAGCAGCCGCGTGGGATCGTCGCTGAAGCTGGCGTCGTGCAGGACGCGCAGTCGCCGGGACTCGAGGTCCTCCAGCGCGCCTCCCACGGCGGTCATCTCCCCGCGGGCCGGTCCGCCGATGGCAAGCGCGATCGCGTTGACCGTGAAGTCTCGGCGTTCGAGGTCGTCTCCGAGCCCGGCAGGCTCGACGTCGGGCAGCGCCCCGGGGTGCGCGTAGCTCTCGCGGCGGGCGCGCACGACGTCGTACCTGTAGCCGTCCAGCTCGACCGTCGCTGTGCCGAAGCGGTCATAGGCGCGGGTGGCACCGCCGAGGCGGTCGGTCAGCTCGGCCAGCTCGCCCTCGAACACGAGATCGAGGTCGCCCGGGGTGAGTCCCAGCAGCAGGTCCCGGACCGCTCCCCCGACCAGGTATACGCCGGGCACGGTGTCCAGATGCTCGAGCAGGGCCACTGCCGCCGGGACCGTCCGCAGGCGTTCCAGGAGCTCGTCTCGCGCGCCGGGGCTCATCGCGCCATCTTCGCGCTCCGCCCGGCGCCAGCCTACTCAGATGCCCATTACCATGGGCGCCATGCCGAATCCCGTCTCGGGGCGGCGGCTGCGGCGTGGGCTGATCGCCGGGGCAGTCGCGCTGATTCTCGCCGGCGGAGCGGCAGCTTTCGTGCTGCTGCATTCGCCGGGCAACGTCTCGCACCCGAACCTCGAGTTCACCAATCCCGCCGTCACGCCGGTGCCACCGAAGCATCACGTGGTCGTGAACAACTTCCTCTGGCCGTGGTACGGCTACGACGCCGGTCGAACTCGGCTGTTTACCGGCAACGGCAAGCTCCGTCCGCCGCTTCATGTCGGATGGAAGTTCTTCGATGGAGGGCTGCTCGAGTTTTCCCCCGTCATCTACCAGAACACGCTGTACCTGCTCGACGACAACGGCTCATTGAAGGCAGTCAATACGCTGACCGGCCGTCTGCGCTGGCAGCGGAGCGTGGGCACGCTGGCCGCGGCCTCGCCGGCGGCCGCGCCGCGGGCGAAACTGGTCCTGGTCCCGGTGTTGTCCGTCAGCCGGCCGGCCGGAGCCAAGGTCAGCCCGGGGAACGGCAGATTCGTGGCCGTCTCGATGCGCACGGGGCGCATCGTCTGGTCGCGGCCGATCGGCGCCGGAGCCGAGTCCTCTCCGATCGTGCGCGGCAACACCGTCTATTTCGGCGATCAGGCCGGCACTCTCCACGCCGTGCGGGTCAGCGACGGACACCAGTTCTGGACCTATCACGCCAGCGGACCAATCAAGGGTGGGCCGGCGCTGGTCGACGGCATCCTGTACTTCGGCGACTACGCGGGGCGTGCATACGCCGTCCGGGCAAGCAGCGGCAGCCAGGTCTGGGCGGTGGGAACCAATGGGGCTCGCTTCGGGTTCGGCTCGGGACAGTTCTACTCGAGCCCCGCGGTCGCCTTCGGCCGCGTCTACATGGGCAACACCGATGGGCGCGTGTACTCGTTCGGCGCCCGCAACGGGGCGCTCGCCTGGGCGACCGGCACCGGGGCCTTCGTCTACGCCTCGCCGGCGGTCGCCGACATCCGGGGCCTGGGGCCGACGGTCTATATCGGCTCCTACGACGGCAACATGTACGCGTTCAACGCCCAATCCGGAGCCGTCCGCTGGCGACATCCCGCCGGCGGAAAGATCTCAGGCTCGGCGACGATCATCGGCAATGTCGTCTACTACTCGGACCTCGGCACGAAGAGCAGCGCGGGACTCAACGTCCGCACCGGCCAGCAGGTTTTCTCGCTCCCCGACGGCGCGTTCAACGCCGTGATCGCCGACTACGGCGCGATCTACCTGAACGGCTACGCGCAGGTATACAAACTCGTCCCGGGCCGTCCCGCACATCATCCCCGTGCCAGGCGCCGTAGCCCGAGACGCCAGCCACACGCCCGCCGGCGGCCGCCAGGTCACCGGGCACAAGCCAGGCGAACGCATCCGCGGACGCAGCCTCAACAGCACCGTAACCGCAAATAAGCGTGCACGGAACAAACGTTCGTGTCGGCCTTGCTATCATTATAGGTCTATGCGTTGTCGGAGTGGAAGTCATTGTCAGCAGGCTGCCGAGACGGGCCGCCGGTTCTGTGCGGATCACGCAGCAGAGCTCGATCGCATGCGCGAAGAGTTGAAGGACGCTGCCGCGGCACGAATCGGACGGGGTCGACCCAAGCGGTCGTCCACCTGCTGCCGCCCCGGATGCTACGAGCCTCGCGTTCCTCCCGCCGCGTACTGCGATACGTGCGCGGCTGCGGGCTACGTAGAAGAGGCCGCTTAGCGGTCGCCTCCCGAACCGGGATTACAAACAAAACCCAGCTTGCCCGGCGCGGTCGATGACCGGCCCTCGGCCTACCCCGCTCGCGGACCTCGCGACGGCGCCAGAGGGGCTGATCGACCGGCATTGGCGGTTATCGAGCTGGCTCGATCGGTCTGACCGAGACGCCGTCTCTGGCCAGCCACGCCTTGGCCTCGGCGACCGAGTGGCGGCCGTAGTGGAAGATCGAGGCGCAGAGCACAGCATCCGCCCCGGCTAGCAGCGCCTCGGCCAGGTGTGGCAGCTCGCCGGCGCCTCCCGAGGCGATGACCGGCACCGTGACCTCGCGGGCGACGGCCGCGGTCAGAGCGAGGTCGTAGCCGGCGTTGGTCCCATCCCGGTCCATGCTGGTCAGCAGGATCTCCCCGGCCCCCCGCTCGGCGCCCTCACGAGCCCACTCCACGACATCGCGGCCGGTGGGCGTCCTGCCGCCGGCGAGATAGGCCTCCCAGCGGTCCGAATCTCGCTGTTTGGCATCGATCGCCAGCACGACGCACTGGGCCCCGAGCGTAACCGCCAGCTCTTCGATCAGCTCCGGTCGTTCGAGCGCGGCCGAATTGACCGAGACCTTGTCGGCACCCGCGTCGAGCACCGCCTGGGCATCCTCAACCGACCTGATCCCGCCCCCGATCGTGAACGGGATGAATACCTCATCGGCGGCTCGGCGGGCCAGCTCGACGACCGTCGAGCGCTTGTCTGAGGTCGCGGTTATGTCCAGGAACACCAGCTCGTCCGCACCGGCGGCGTCGTAACGGCTGGCGAGCTCGACCGGATCACCCGCATCGCGAAGATCGATGAAGCCCGTGCCCTTGACCACCCGGCCCCGATCGACGTCCAGGCAGGGGATGATGCGCTTGTAGTGCACTAGCGAAGGGCCTCGATCGCCTCCGCGACGGTGAAACGGCCCTCGTAGAGCGCTTTGCCGACGATCACACCCGAGAGGTTCACCTGGCGGAGCGCGGCCAGCGCGCGGAGGTCCTCGAGCGAGGAGACCCCACCGGAGTAGACGAACGTTCCCCGCACGGTGCTCGCCACGGTCAAGACCTCGTCGAAGTCCGGACCCGTCAGCGTCCCGTCCCGATCGATGCTCGAGTAGACAAAGCGCCTGATCCCCCGTCGTCCAAGCGTCTCGAGCACCGCTGAGGCCGGAATCTCGGTCTGTTCGGTCCAGCCGGCCGCGGCCACGTTCCCGCCGCGTGCATCGACCGACACGACGACGCGGTCGCCATGCGCCGCCAGCAGGTCGTCGAGGAAGTCGACGTCACTGTAGGCCGCGGTGCCGAGCACGACGCGCGTGGCTCCGGCCGCGAGCGCCTGCTCGACGGACTGCGCCGACCGCAGCCCCCCGCCGACCTGCACCGGGACCCCGACCTCGGCGGTGATCCTCCGCACATGCTCGAGGTTGACCGGGGAGCCCGAACGCGCCCCGTCGAGGTCGACGACATGCAGCCCACGAGCCCCCGACTCCACCCACCTGCGGGCGGCCACGACCGGATCGTCGTCGTAGACGGTGCTGGCGTCGTAATCCCCTTTGGCCAGCCGCACCGCCTTGCCGTCGAGGATGTCGATCGCCGGCAGCAGGATCATGCGCGCGCAGCGGCCCCACGGGGTGACCGGCCGGAGGCGACACCGCACGCGCGGACGAAGTTCTCCAGTAGCCGCAGGCCGTCGGCGGAGGACTTCTCGGGGTGGAACTGGACGCCGGCGATCGGCCCGTGCTGCACAAAGGTCACAAACGGGGCTCCGTATTCGGCTGTGCCGATCACGTCGGCTTCGTCGCGCGGCGTGACCGCCAGCGAATGCACGTGGTAGAACGGGCACCCGGCAGCGGGCAGCCCATCGGTCAGGGGGGAGTCGCGGACGAAGCTGACCTCGCTCCAACCGATGTGCGGGACCCGCAGTCCGCCCGTCTGGAGCCATCCGACCTCACCGGGAATCAGGCCGATGCCCTCCGTCGGCTCGAGCTCCACGGAACGCTCGAACAGCAGCTGCATGCCGAGGCAGATACCCAGCAGCGGGATCTGCTCGGTCGCGCGCTCCCGGATCAGCTCGATCAGGTCGAGCGCCCTCAGGTGCGCCATCGCGCGCGGGAACGCGCCGACCCCGGGGATCACCAGCCCGTCCGCGCCTCTGATCAGGTCGGCATCGGAGGTGATCACAGCCACCGCTCCCACACGCTCGAGCGCCTTCTGGACCGAGCGGCGGTTTCCCATCCCGTAATCGATCACCGCGAGCATCGGCTGATCGCTCATACCAGTGTCCCCTTGGTGCTCGGAACCCCGGTCTCGGTCGGATCGAGCGCGACTGCGGCTCGCAGCGCACGTGCCAGCGACTTGAATGCGGCCTCGATCATGTGGTGCACGTTCGTGCCGGTCTCGATCGTGATGTGGATCGTCAGCTTGGCGTTCGTCGCCAGCGCGCGAAAGAACTCCTCGGCCAGCTCGTGGTCGAAGTTCCCGATCGAGCCCGCCGGGAGCGAACCCTCGAACCTGCTCAGGCCGCGCCCCGAGACGTCGATCGCGCATGCGGCCCGCGACTCGTCCATCGGCACCGTCGCCTGCCCGTAGCGCATGATCCCGGAGCGGTCGCCGAGCGCCTGGCCGAGCGCTTGACCGACACAGATGCCCACGTCCTCGACCGTGTGGTGGGCGCCGGTCTGCAGGTCACCGCTTGCGGTGACGGTCAGGTCCATGCGTCCGTGGCGGGCGAGCAGGTCGAGCATGTGGTCGAAGAAGCCGACGCCGGTCATGCGGCGTCCAGCGCCCGTCCCGTCGAGCGCGAGGCTCACGTGGACCTCGGTCTCACCCGTCTTGCGATCGATCTCAGCGCTTCGGCTCATCGCTCTGATTCTCCTCGATGCGGGCCTCCATCGACTGAGCGTGGAGCTCGAAGCCCTCGGCCCGGGCCAGCGGCGCGGCGGACCGCGCGAGCGCCGAGGCGGCGTCTCCGATCGTCACCTCTGTGAACGTCCGCCGGAACTGCGCCGGCGAGAGCGCCGAGGCGAATCGAGCGGCGCCGTTGGTCGGCAGCACGTGATTTGAGCCGGCTATGTAGTCGCCAAACGCGGTTCCGCTGGCGGCTCCGAGGAACACGCAGCCGGCGCGGGTGATCAGCGGTGCCAGCGCCTCTGCGCGCGGCCCAACGAGCTGGAGGTGCTCGGGCGCGAACGCCTCGGCCAGAGCGAGTGCCTGCTCGACCTCGGCCTGCACGAGCCTCACGACGGCTCCGGTCTCGGTGCCCTGCTCGATCTGCGTCGCGAGCTCGTCGAGCAACTCGGATGAGTCAGATACGCCGACCACCAGCGAGCCGTCTCCGTGCTCGGCTTGCGCGAGCAGGTCCAGCGCGAGCGGTCCCGGGTCGGCGTCGCCGTCGGCGATCACGAGCAGATCGCTGGGGCCGGCGAAACCGTCGATTCCGACCTGCCCGAACACCTGACGCTTGGCCTCCTGGACATAGAGGTTGCCCGGACCGACGATCACGTCGACCGGCCGGACCGTCTCGGTCCCGTAGGCCAGCGCGGCGATCGACTGCGCGCCACCCATCCGGTAGACCACCGACGCGCCGGCGAGCCGGCAGGCGCCCAGGAGCACCGGATCCAGGTCGCCGTTCGACCCGGGCGGAGCGCAAACCGCGATCTCCTCGACGCCGGCGACCCTCGCCGTGACGGTTCCCATCACGACGGTGCTCGGATACGGCGCCCGGCCGCTTGGAACGTAGACGCCCGCACGCTCGACGGGAACGCTGCGGAGCTTGACCTGGTGCCCGTCGAACTCAACCGCCCGCTCTTCGACGAGCCACGCCTCAGCCACCCGCCTGACGTTCTCGCTGGCCAGCTCGAGGCCGGCACGAACCCCGTCCTCTAGGCGTTCGGCGGCGGTGTCGAGCTCGGCGTCGGGCACCCGGAGCGCCGCCGGAGTCGAACCGCCGGTGTCGAACTTGCGCGTGAAGTAGCGCAGGGCGTCGTCGCCACTGGCGCGAACCCGGGCGATGATCTCGCCCACGTCGGCGCTGACCGAATCTGGGGCGGGCACGAGCTGACGCAGCTCCCGCGCGAGCAGTGCAGGGTCAGCCGCGACGTTGATCCGCTCACACCGCAACCAGGCGCTCCAGAAGCTCGTCGATGATGGGCGCCTTCAGCTTGTGTGCGACACGGTTGGCGATCAGGCGCGCGCTGCAGACTGCGATCTGCTCGCGGACGACGAGCCCATTCTCGCGCAGCGTCGTCCCGGTGGCGGTGAGGTCGACGATGCCCTCGACCAGACCGGTGAGCGGCGCGAGCTCGACCGAGCCCTTGACCTCGACGATCTCCGCCTGGCGTCCGGTGCGCAGAAAGTGGCCCGCGGCGATCCGCGGATACTTGGTCGCGATCCTGACCACCCCCAGCCGCCGCAGCGCCTCGGCGGCGCGGTCCTCACCGGCCACGGTCGCCAGCACCATCTCACACCGTCCGTAGCCGAGATCGAGCAGCTCGTAGACCTCTCGTTCGGGCTGCTCGAGGAGCACGTCCTTGCCCGTGATGCCCAGATCCGCCGCCCCCGCCTCGACATACGTCGGAACGTCCGATGGTCGCACGGTCACGATCCCGGCCTCCTCGAACAGCAGCTTGCGGTCGTTCTCACGCACCTCGGCCGTGTCGATCCCGAGCTTGTCGAGCAGGTCGAGCGTGTCGGCGAACATCGTCCCGCGCGGCACGGCGATCCGCAGCCCGTCCATCACAGCCCTCCCCGTTCCTCGCCGGCGAGGGCGATGTGGACCCGCTCTACGTTGAGTGCGAACCCGACGGCCGGGAGCGGACGGCCGAAGGCGCCCAGCAGCTCGTCGTAGCGGCCCCCGCTGCCAATCGGCCCGCCGTGGGCGGGGTCGTAGACCTGGAACACGCCGCCGGTGTAATAGCCGAGGTTGCGAACCAGGCCGAGGTCGAAGATGATCCGCTCCGCCGCCTGGGGCCCCAGCAGCGCGTGGACGTCGCGCATCCCGGCGACGGCCCGATCGAGGGGTCCCGAGAGCCCCTCCAGCACTTCGGGGCCGCCGCGGGTGCGGGGAACGCTGAGCAACAGCTCGGCGTCGCTTGCCGGCAGGCCGAGCTCCCGCACCTGCCGCTCGACGCTGACGAAGTCCCCGCTGACCAGCGCATGGAGGATCAGCTCGCGGCGCTGCGGATCCACCCCGAGCGCATCGAGCAGCGACTGGTAGAGCGATGCGTCGCCCAGACCGACCCGGAAGTCCTTGAGTCCGGCAGCGTGCAGCGCATCGCAGAGGACACCGAGCACCTCGGCCGTGCCACTCGGCGCGGGCGCGCCCAGCAGTTCCACGCCGGCCTGCAGGAACTCACGTGACTGGCCCCGCTGGGGGCGCACGCCTCGGTACGCATGCGCGAAGTAGCAGAAGCGCAGTGGCGGCTCGACGTGCGGATAGCGCGTGGAGGCCAACCGCGCGATCGGAACCGTCATGTCCGGGCGCAGCACGAGAACCGCACCGTGCTCGTCGAAGACGCGGTACGCCGGGCGGGCGCCGGCTAGCTCAGCCCGCGCGAACGTGTCCTCGTACTCGAGCGCCGGCGTGTAGACCTCGCCGTAGCCCCAGCGCTCGAACACCTCTCTGATCCGGTCGGTGACGGCACGGAGCTCGCGCATCTCGTCCGGCAGTACGTCTCGTGTCCCGCTCGGAGTCCGATCGACCGCCGCCCCTGTGACTGGGCGTGCGTCGCTCAAGCGATCGCCGATCGGGGCTCGCCGAGCCCCGGGTGAACGCATGTCATCCCGCTGACGGTACCGGCGCGTCGTCCAGACGCGTGATACGGGCGCCGAGCTCGCGCAGGCGCTCGTCGATCCGCTCGTAACCGCGGTCGATTTGACTGACGTTGCCGATCTCGGTCTCGCCCTCGGCGCAGAACGCCGCGATCAGCATCGCCATCCCGGCGCGGATGTCGGGCGACTCCATCCGGCAGCCTCGAAGCCCGCGCTTGCCGACCACGATCGCGCGATGGGGGTCGCAGATCGTTATCGCGGCGCCCATCCGCACGAGCTTGTCGGTGAAGAACAACCGGTTTTCGAACATCTTCTCGTGGATGATCACCGAGCCCCGGGCCTGGGTCGCGAGCGCGACCGCGATGCTCGTCAGGTCAGCCGGGAATGCCGGCCACGGGCCGTCCTCCACCTTCGGCAGGTGGTCGCCGGCGTCGTTGCGAATCACCAGGTCCTGGTTGCCGGGCACGATCACGTCCAGGCCCCGGAGCTCGCTGCGAAGCCCGAGCCGCTCGAACACCATCCGGATCATCCGCAGGTCCTCGGGAACGGTGTCCTTGACCACGAGCTCACCGCCGGTGACGCCGGCGAGCGCCATCAGGGAGCCGATCTCGATGTGGTCAGGGGCAATCGTGTGGTTGCAGCCGCGAAGGCTCGCCGTGCCGTGGACCGTCATCACGTTCGAGCCGATCCCGTCGATCGGAGCTCCCATCGCGACCAGCATCTTGGCCAGATCCTGCACGTGTGGCTCGGACGCGGCGTTGCGGATCACCGTCGGTCCGCGCGTCAGCGCCGCGGCCATCAGCGCGTTCTCGGTCGCCATCACCGACGGCTCGTCCATCAGGAAGTCGCAAGGCGTGAGCCCGAGCGGCGGCGCGGTCATCGAGATGTCCTCACCGTGAGCGTCGACCAGCGCGCCGAGGGCCCGGAACGCGTCGAGATGTGGGTCGAGCCGACGGCGGCCGATCACGTCGCCGCCTGGAGGCGGCATCGTGGCCCTGCCGAAGCGAGCCAGCAGCGGCCCGGCGAGCAGGAACGAGGCGCGAATCCGGTCGGACAGCTCGCGATCGACGTGCGTGCTCGCCACTGTCGAGGCATCGATCACGACCTCACTCGGACCGCGCCAGCTGACGCGCGCGCCGAGCGTCTCGATCAGGCCGACCATAGCCTCGACGTCGCTGATCCTGGGGACGTTGCGCAGCACCACCTCGTCGTCTGTCAGCAGACAGGCGGCGAGGATCGGGAGCGCGCCGTTCTTGTTCCCGGACGGGACGATCGTGCCGGACAGCGGCACGCCGCCTTCGATGACGAATTTCTCCATTGGTATCGGACCCGCTTTCGCAGCGTGCGTTTGGGGGGCCCCCAGCGTAGCCTCTGGCGCGCGCGACGGGAGCTCCGTGAGCCCGGGTCTGCCGATCGGCTCGTTAGCTAGGGTAACGGCCATGCAGGTGCAGATTTCGCGTGATGAGGCCTGGACCCTGCTTTGCGAGTGGACGGAATCCGACTCGCTCCGACGCCACATGCTGGCGGTCGAGACGGCGATGCGAGCGTATGCGCCGAAATTCGATGGCGACCCGGAGCTCTGGGGTCTGACGGGCCTGCTCCATGACCTCGACTACGAGCGCTATCCGAACCTCGGCGACGGCCATCCGCGCTACGCGCTCAAGGAACTGGAGGAGCGCGGATTTCCGCCCGAGCTCGTGCGAGCGGTGGCCTCACACGCCGATTTCATGGGCGTGCCGCGCGAGACGCCGATGGAGAAGGCGCTGTTCGCGGTCGACGAGCTCTCCGGCTTTCTCCTCGCCTGCGCTTACGTCCGGCCCGAAGGTCTGGTCGGGATGACGCCGAAGTCGGTCAAGAAGAAGATGAAGGCGCCCAGCTTCGCCGCCGCAGTGAGCCGTGACGACCTGACCAAGGGCGCCGAGGAGCTCGGGGTCGAGTTCGACGAGCACCTGCGATTCGTGATCGCGGCGCTGGCCGAGCGCCGTGATCAGCTGCTGCCGGCTGGACCCGAGCGGGCTCAGCCGGCCCCTTAGGCGACGGCCGCGGGCGCCCGGGCGCCCTCAGGAGTCACAGCCACCCGGGAGGCCCCTCAGACCGTGGCCGCGGGCGCCCGGGCGCCCCGGGTGGGTTGAGTATCGTGACGGTCGATGCCCGACCCGATAAAGGTCGTCGTTCTCGAGGGCGACGAGACCGGCCAGGAACTGCTCGAGGAGTCGATCCGAGTGCTCGATCCGGGGCTGCTCGGCCTCGATCTCGACCTGGAGCGCTTCGACCTCTCGCTCGAGAGCCGGCGTGCCAGCTCGAACCAGGTCGTGATCGACGCCGCTGATGCGATGCGCGCTGCCGGCCTCGGGCTGAAGGCCGCGACGATCACCCCCGAGGGCGCGGATGACGTCGGATCGCCGAATCGGATCCTGCGTGAGCGCGTCGGCGGCAAGGTGATAGTCAGGACGGGCCGCCGGCTACCGGGGGTCTCGACCCTGGCGGGTGTCCATTACCCGATCGCGATCGTCCGGATGGCGATCGAGGATGCCTACGGCGCCGAGGAGCGGCGCGAGGGCGCTGCCGGAGAGGCGAACGAGGTCGCCTACCGGATCGAGCGGATCACCCGCTCAACCTGCCGCGCGGTGGCCGAGTACGCCTTCCGAACTGCAGACATGATGGAGGCGCGGGTCTACGGGGGGCCGAAATGGACGGTCTCCCCGACCTACGAGGGGATGCTCAAGGAGGAGCTCGACGCTGCCGCAGCTCGCCACCCGGAGATCGACTACAAGCCGGTGCTGATCGACGCCACGTACGCCGGCCTGATGTCCGGCGCGACCGACTCGCCGCTGGTGATCCCGGCACTAAACCGGGACGGCGACTGCCTGTCTGACCTGGTGCTGCCGATGTTCGGCTCGATCGCCGGCGCCGAGTCCGTGCTGCTGGCCTTCGACGAGGACTACGACACCACCGTCGCGATGGCCGAGGCGCCACACGGAACCGCGCCGGCTCTGCTCGGCAAGGACCTCGCCAACCCGCTGGCGATGATCCTGGCCTGCGGCGCACTGCTGCGTCATGCCGCCGACCGGCACGGCGCGGACGCCGAGCGCGCCTCGAGGGCGATCTACGAGGCCGTGCTCGAGACAATCGCCTCCGGCACCAAGACGCCCGACCTCGGAGGCCACGCCGGCACGAGCGAGTTCACGACCGCGGTGATCGAGCGGATCGGGACCAAGCTCGAGGTGGGGTCCTCGCTCGGCTCGAGCGGCTGAGGGTTGGGCGCGGCCACGAGCGCGGCAGGGCGCGATCGCGAGCGCCGCCCCGAGCGCGGCAGGGGACATTTCAGGCCGCGCGATGGTTACAAAACGTCGGTGAGGTCTGGTCGGGCCGGTTTACGGCCGTTCTAGGCCTACCCCCGCCGAAGGTCGTAACGCGTGGCCTGTGAGCCGCCGTTTGGCCTCGCCGAGCCCCGAAGCGCGCCCGTCCGGCCTTCAGCTGCGCTGGGCCACACCGGCGAGCGCACCCGCGCTCAAGCGGCCGATCGGTTCCGTCCGACGCCCTCCCTACTCTACGAACGTATGTTCCATGCTTCAGCGAACCGGTTGCGCGCCTGGCTGAGGCTCGCCGAGGACCTGCTCGGCGACCCGCCGGAGGACGCGCAACCACATCCCCATCGCCGCCCACTGCGCTGGGAGCACCAGCGCAGGCCAGGGTCGGTTCCACATCCGTACGCGCACTGCATCTCCCCCATCCGTCCGGCTTCTGAGCGCCCTCAGACCGTGCGGGTCCGGTAGCGCAAGCGCCGTCAGTTCGATCCGCGGGGACGTTCTCGCGCAGCCGTCCGCGTCGCGTCCAGGCCGATCCGCGCTGCCGGCTGGAGGCGCCGGCGAAGCCGCCAGCACGCTCCCGAGAAGGAGAGATTGGCGACGGTGGCAAAACCCGCCTCATCGGCTCTGAGCGCGAGTAGCAGGTGAGAGATCCGGTCGCTCGAGGGCAGATCTGATCCGGTCGCCCGCACGCAGTAGCAATGGACGCGTCGACCGCCGGGCCGCACCAGCAGCGCGCCTGCCTCGCCCACGAGCCAGACGCCGAATTGGCCTCGCTCGAGTACCAGGCCGCTGCGCGCGTGCAGCTGCCGAGCATCGTGGCCGACCAGGTCGCCGAGCAGGCCGAGGGCGCTGCGCTCCGCGCTCGGCCCCGCGCGCGGCCGCAGTGCAACCACGCCCGCGCCCCGCGAGGCGTAGAGCTCAGGAATCAGCCAGGCGTGCGCCATGAGGATCAGCCCGACCGGAATCGTCACCGGCTTGAGCGCCCCGAGCAGGACTGCGCCGGCAACGAACGGAATCGTGTGGAGGGTCGTCACGACCGTCCACAGCCGCCCAGAGCGCCTCAGCGACGTCTCGCTGGTACGCGGGCGCCAGTAGACGTTCGCGAGCTCAGGGAGCTCGCCGGCGCCCGTCTGCTCAACCGATAGGGCCGCGGTGCTCGTCTAGCCCCCGGCGATCGGCCTGCGCAGGATCACCAGCGGCGCCTCCACCGGCAGCTCGCGCACCTGCTCGGCGGCGCCCTCGCCCTGGGTGACCACGGCGAAAAAGCCCTTGTCGAGCTCGGCCCGGAACGCGGCGAGCGCCGTCTCGACGGCGGCCGGATCCTCGACCGTCCACTCGGCGAGGGTCGTGTGACCCGAACTGTCCATCCGAATCAGGCGCGACATTGATCAGCCTCCTTGAAGGTTGGGCCTTCATCCTACGCCCGCTGGAAAGGCTTCTCTGCCCCCGCCTCCCCCCGCTCAGCCCGGAGCGAGGCGCCGGCCGCGCGGACGTCGGCGTCAGGGCAGGAACGTCCCGAGCCCGAAGATCGCGTCGGTCGGCTGCCCGGTCACGTTCGTCGAGCCGGCCGTGGCCAGCCCGAACACGACGGCCAGGAAGGTCCCCAGCCCGAGCACAAGGCAGATCAGGAGCAGCACGAACACCTGCGGGTTGGCGCGGAAGAACTTCTTCAGGTCCTGCATCCACCAGGCATCGTGACACGCATCGAGTCCCGGAGACGACGCACCGCGCCCCGGAGGCGTTCACGATGCTCTCCGCGGCGGGAGCCATCAGCCGGCTTCGTGACAACATGGCTCCGATGAGCGTTTCCGATCCAGACGGCGAAGCGATCACCCCGCACGGGCTGACGGCGCTCAAGGCCGAGCTCGGCGAGCTCGAGACGGTGGCGCGGCGCCAGATCGCCTCGCGGATCCTTACCGCCCGCGAGCACGGGGATCTCAAGGAGAACGCCGAGTATCACGCTGCCAAGGAGGACCAGGCGCATCTGGAGACCAAGATCTCGCGCCTGCGCCAGCGGCTTCGTAATGCCGTCGTCGTCGAGACCGAGACCTCAGGCGACACGTTCTCGTTCGCCCGCTCAGCCGAGATCCTCGACGAGGACTCCGGTGAGCGCCACACCTGGACGATCGTCGGCCCGACCGAGGCCGATCGCGCCAACGGCAAGCTCTCCTCCGAGTCGCCGATTGCCAAGGCGCTGATCGGTCATTCGGCGGGTGAGACGATCGACGTCCCCACTCCGCGCGGCGTTCGCAAGCTCAAGATCGAGCGGGTCCTGTAGGCCCGCTTGTCTGTGGGCCGCGTTTGCCCGGCGGCGTGGTGGCGCTGGTTCGGCGGCCGGTCCCGTGGCCGGTGCTAGTGCAGCGTTCCTGAAGTGGGTTGTTGTTTGACGGCCTTCGCGAGAACCTGATCGGCGGTCTTGGTCCAGACGAACGGTTGCGCGCGGTCGTTGTAGCCGTCGATGTAGTGCTCGATCGCTGCGATCAGTTCGGGAAC
>DATCNP010000013.1:0-16526 GCA_036565205.1 Solirubrobacteraceae bacterium
CACGGGGCTCGCACTCGTGACGGCGGCCGGAGCGATCGCAGCCACCGAGCCGTTCACCGCCTCAGCCGATGATCGCGGAAAGCTCCCGGGCCAGGTCTCCGTGTCCACTGATCACGATCCGGTGAAGCCCTAGCCAGGCAGCGACGAGGCGCAGCTCGGCGGCGAGCTCGGCGGCAACGTAGCCTCGGTCGACCCCGGGCTCGGCGAAAGCGCTCTGGACCAGCAGAGCGCCTCGCTGGCGATCGGACTTGAGATCCACCCGGGCGACCAGCGTCTCGCCGAGCAGGAACGGCAAAACGTAGTAACCGTGCACGCGCCTGGCGGCCGGCGTGTAGATCTCGATCCGGTAACGGAAGTGGAACAGGCGCTCGGTGCGCTGTCGGAACCAGATCAGGGGATCGAACGGCGAGAGCAGCGCGCGGGCGTGGACCCGGCGCGGCTTGCGGGCCGCCGGCCAGATATACGCCGGAGCCGCCCACCCCTCAACCGTGACCGGGGTCAGCTCACCACTCGCGGCAAGCTCCGCCACTCGCGCCTTGGACGCCGCCCGGGGCAGTCGGAAGTAGTCCCCGAGGTCGGGCTCGGTGGCCACGCCGAGCGCCCGCGCGGCGATACGCACCAGCTGGCGCTGTGCCTCTGATTCGGGCGGCGTCGGCCGGTCGCGGATCTCGGCCGGGATCACCCGGTCGACCGTGTCGTAGAACCGCTCGAAGTTGACCCGCCTTGCGGCCGCGACCCGTCCGGTGAAGAACAGATGCTCGAGGGCGACCTTGCCCTCGTGCCAGTTCCACATCTGGCCGTCCTTGGGCGGCGGTCGGACTGCGCCGGTGTCCCGCGCACGGATCGGTCCTTGTTCGTCGACCATCTTGAGGGTCTCGGCGACCAGCTCGGGCCGGTTGCGGGCGATCCTGGCGATCGACCCCCAGGCCTCCCCGTCCACATCCGCCATCCGCCAGCGAAACAGGGGGTGGAGCTCGACGGGAATCAGCGACGCCTCGTGAGCCCAGTACTCGACCAGGCGGCGGTCGATCGCGCCGGTGCCGTGACCGCTGATGCGGTCCAGGCGAGAGCGATCGTAGGGACCCAGCCGGGAGAAGACCGGCAGGTAGTGCGATCGGCTGAAGACGTTGACTGAGTCGAGCTGGAGCACTCCGATCCTGCTCACGAGCTTCGTGATCTGGTTGATGCTCGGAGCCCGCGCGGGGCGCGGCGCAGCGAAGCCCTGAGCCGCCAGCGCGATCCGTCGGGCGCTGGCGAGGCTCAGCTCGCGATCGGGCCGGATTGCACTCATGCGCTCGCGCCAAGCCGATGCACGAAGCCCTGCTTACCAGACGCGGCCCCGGGAAGCCGGAGCGGCCGCCGACGGCGCGGCCGCTCCCACGGCTCATTGCTTGCGCAGCGTCGCGACCGTGACGTGCGGCCAGCGGAGGCCGTTGAAGTCCAGCTGCACAAGCTGCGAGTACTGCAGCTGAAGGAAGTCAGGCTGCCCCGAGGGTCCGGCCACGGTCTCGATCCAGAAGGTGGCGTCGACCTCGACGGCGTTCGCGTTGCCGCCGGGAGGGTTGGATCCGGCGGCGAGGAATGCCGTGTTGGCCGTTCCACCGCCCTTGATCGGGTCGTGCTTGGTCGAGATCCCGATGAAGATCCTGCTCTTGAGGTTCTGTCCCGCCAGTGCCGCCCTGAGCACGCTGTTCGGGCTCTGCACCATGGCCTGGGTCACGCCGGGAGAGGCGAAGCGGAACGTCGTCGGAATCGACAGGTTGAGCTCCGGGAAATCCTGCTCGCCCTGGGCGAACTGCGAGTTTGCAGGCGGGGGGCTACCAATCTGGAAGGGGATGATGTTGTTGTCCCCGGCATGGGGAACCCCCGGGCCGAAGCTCTGGGTGGTGCCCTGAGCGAGAATCGCGGTCCCATGCGGGATCGAGGCCATCCGCACCACCGTGGCCGGCTCGTGCGGATCGGTCGTCGGCGGAACGACTGCCCAGATTCCGGGCTCGATGTGCAGCCCAGCCCCGGTGCTCGTGTCCGCGATCTGCTGCATGTAGGTGAGACCGAACATGTTGATATCCGGCATCAGCAGTCCCCGGTTGGGGATCGGACCGTTGATCTCGCTGAACACGAGCGTCTCGGTCGTCAGGTTCAGCTCCAGAAAGCGGTCCTGGCCGCCGGTGTGTGGCCGCCAGATGGTGTTGAAGCCATGCCCCTTCCAGGTGCCGGGCAGCTGCGCCAGCGGGCCGAGCGGATCCGCGGGGTGAGCCGTGACCTGGTCGGCGTGAACTTCGTCGATCGGTGGCAGGCCCTCGAACGCGAAGTCGGGATCGGTCTGCGCGGTTACTGTCACATCGCCCCCTCATGAAGAATTCGTGCCACACCACACAGTGACACGGCCTATGGCCGCCATGCTCTCGGCCGGACTGTCCGAAGTCAAGATCAGACCGCCGAGTAAAAGCTGATCACAGCTGCTAATCACAACCAATAGTTGCTGACACATCTTGTGGGGGCAAGGCAGGGTCGCTCGGACCACGAGGGCCAGGAACGGCCCGCGTCAGGTGGCGGGCAGCCAGACCACGAAGCAACCGCCGTCGCGGCTCCTGCGGACCTCGACGTCGCCCCCGGCAGACCGCGCGAGCCGGCGGGAGAGGGCGAGGCCCAGTCCGGCCCCCTGCGAGGCGACCGCCGTCCCCTCGGATGGCCCCGCCCGGTGCCCGGGCTGGAAGATCGACTCGCGCTCTTCAAACGGTACGCCGGGACCGTCGTCCTGGATCGTGAACAGGACCGCCGCCGCGTCTTGAGAGATGCTGATGACGACCTCGTGTGCGGCGTGGCGGCAGGCATTCTCTATCAGCGGGGCCAGGATCCGCTCGACGAGATCCTGTTCGACCGCTACGCGCAGCCCCCCGCGAGCGGATTCGATCAAGATCTCGACGCCGGCACCCGTACCGAGCGGCGCGCAGGCGGCGGCCGCTGCGCGAGCGCAGGCAGTGGCGTCGCTGGTGGCGCGGTGGGGGTTCAGCTCAGCTCTGGCGGCGGCAATCAGCGTGTCGAGCGTTCGCCCCATCAGGGTGGTGCTCTGCCGGATGTGCTCGAGCGCCGCCCGGCCCTCCGGTGTTTGCCGCGTGTGGCGGACGGCGAACTGGGCTTCGGCCGCGATGTTGGCCAGCGGGGTTCGGAGCTCGTGCGACAGCTCGGCCGAGAGACGCTGCTCGTGGCGGAGGCTGGTGGCGAGTCTGTCCAACAGGCCGTCGAGCGTATGCGCGAGGTGTGTGAGCTCGTCGCGGGGTGGCCCGAGTGAAAATCGCCGGTCGAGGTCGCGGTCACTCCACTCAGCCGCCTGGCTCGTCATTCGCGCGACCGGGCGCAGCGCCCTGGAGATCAACCAGCGGGCGGCCAGCCCGACGGCCGTGAAGATCGCCAGCGCGAACACGGCCGAGGCGAACAGCCCCGTGCGGCGTGTCTGCTCGTACGGAGACAGGGATACGCCCGCGACGACCGTCCCCAGCCGCCGCCCGGTTTGGACGATCGGCAGCGCGTACAGGCGCGTGCGCGTGCTGGTCACGTCCCGCGACGCGCGCGGGCCCGTGGCAAGAGCGGCTGCGACCGGATCGGCGGCGGTAGCGGAACTCGGGTGCTCGATCGCCTTGGCGCCCTGGAACACCCAAATCTGCGTATCGGGCGCGCTCTCATCGGGCGCCTCCGGCAGCACGATGCGCGCCCCGGTTGTGCTCGCCCGCAGTGCGGCCAGCTCGGCCGACGCGCGCGCCTGGACAACTCCGTTCGCGTCCCCGTCGAGACGAGCGGCGAGAACGAGGTTGAACCCAACTGTCAGGCCGGCGAGCACGAGCCCGATCGCGGCGAGCACTGCCAACAGCAGGCTTGCCCTCAGGCCCAGCCTCCCTGGGCGTGGCACCGTCATTCCAGCCGGTATCCCAATCCGTGCACGGTCCTGATCGTCGGCGCGTCCGGGAGTGCCTTGAGCTTGCGCCGGATGCGGGCGATGTACACGTCGAGCGTGTTGTCCTGCACGATCGCGCCGTGTGGCCAGGCCGTGCGGATGAGGTCTCGCCGGGTGGTTGCTCTGGCGCTCCGGGCAGCCAAAGCCGCGAGCAGGCGAAACTCCGTCGGCGTCAGTGTCTGTGACGTTCCCTGGACCGAGACCGTGAGTTCAGATGGATCGAGCGCGATGCCCTGATCCGCGATGGCGTCGGCGGTCGATCGGCGCAACAGGGCATGGAGTCGGGCCACGACCTCCTCGATGTCAAACGGCTTCGTGACGTAGTCGTCACCGCCTGCGTTGAAACCGCTGAGGCGGTCTGTGAGCGTGTCGCGAGCAGTCAGGAACAGCACCGGCGCATTGACGCCTTGGGCGCGGAGCGCCTGACAGAGATCCCGGCCGTCGGCGTCTGGGAGGCCGATGTCGATGACGAGCACGTCAGGGGGCGCCGCCAGCGCGCGCTGGAGAAGCTCTCGCCCGTTGGCCGCGGCGCTGGCGACGAAGCCCTCGGCGCGCAGGCTGCGCACGAGGATGTCGCGGAGCGGGGCGTCGTCCTCGACGATCAGCAGGGTCGGCTGCATTCATGGGCAAGTATCCCGGCAGCAACGCGGCCGGCGTCCAGGCTTTCAGGAGATAGTCAGATCTCGCCGTCACGCTGCGGGCATGCTTTCGCTTCGGAACGGCTGTGCAGCTGCAATCTCGGCCTTCTCGCTTGTCGCGGCCGGTTGCGGGTCTTCCTCGAGCCAGTCGGCTGCCTCCTCCGCCCCGAGCTCCTCCGTCTCGAGCGGCGCCGCGGCGTCGCCGAGCTCGACTTCGTCGGGCTCTTCGGCTTCAGCTCCGGGCGCGCTGTCGGCCGAAGCGCGGTCCGCGGCGACGGGGGACATTCCGGACAACCAGGTGTTCCTGGTTCTCACGAACAAAGCCGCTTGGTACTCGATCAAGTACCCGGAGGGCTGGACGCGACAGGGCGCAAGCAGCACCGTCACCTTCCACAACAACAACAACCTCGTTCGGGTCGTGATCAGCCGCGGAAGCGCTCCGACAACCAACTCGGTCACGTCGCAGCTCACCTCGCTCAAGCGGTCAAACCCGACACTCGCCTTCAAAGCGCCGAAGCTCGTACAGGTGGGGTCATCGCAGGCTGTCAAGGCGACGTACACCACTCAGAGCACGCCGAATCCGGTCACCGGTAAGCGCGTGACCCTGATCGTCGACCGCTATGAGCTCGCTCGCGGCGGCCGGCTTGCGGTGGTCGATCTCGGGACTCAGGTGGGCGTGGACAATGTCGACGCCTACCGGAAGATGATCGAGAGCTTCGCTTGGCGATGACCGGCTTCGGTAGCGGCGTCGAGAGCCTGTGGCGCGAGCCGGAGCGTGCGGCCGAGCAGCTCGAGTGGCCGGCGCTGCAACTGCACGACGTGTTCAAGATCTATCGCTCTGGCCCGGTGGAAACCGTTGCCTTGAGGGGACTCGAGCTGCGCGTGGACCGCGGTGAGCTGGTAGCCGTGCTCGGACCCTCGGGCTGTGGCAAGAGCACCATGCTCGCGTTGGCCGCAGCGTTGGACGAGCCGTCGGCGGGCGAGGTCCGAGTCGGAGACCGCTCGCTTGGCCGTCTCGACGATGTCGAGCTGGCCAGCTACCGGGCGCGCGAAGTCGCACTCGTCTTCCAGAGCGACAATCTCTGGCCTGCACTGTCGGCTCGTGAGAACGTCGCGGTCGGCCTGAGGCTCGCTGGGCGTGAGGATCCGGACGCCGCGGCCGAGGATTCCCTGGCCACGTTCGGGCTCGCGGCTCGAGCGGCGCACCGCGCAGGCGCGCTCTCCGGCGGTGAGCAGCAGCGCGTGGCGATAGCTGCTGCGTACGCGCGCCAGGCCCCGCTGGTGTTGGCGGACGAGCCGACCGGGGAGCTCGATGCCGCCAACGAGCAGATCGTCCTCGACGCCCTGGGGCGACTGCGAGACGAGCGCGGCAGCACGGTGATCGTCGTTACCCATTCGGCCCACGTGGCCGGCGCGGCGGATCGAGTCGTCGAGATGCGCGACGGAGTCGTGGTCGCGTGAGCTCGGTCGCCGCAGTCGGCGAGCTCGCTGCCTGTCGCGACGTGGCGGTCGTCCACGGCACCGGCACCGCCCGCGTCACCGCGCTCAGCGAGATCAACTTTGGTGTCCTCGAGGGCGAGCGCGTGTCGCTCTTCGGACCATCGGGATCGGGCAAGACGACGTTGCTGCACGTACTCGGGGGCTTGGTCGTTCCCGACGCGGGTGAGGTGACGTGGCGCGGGGAGCCGCTGTCGACGCTGGACGCGGTGGCGCGCGGTCGCGCGCGCTCGACCGGCATTGCGTTCGTTTTTCAGGGAGCCAACCTGCTGCCCTTCTTCACGGCATACGAGAACGTGGCCTTCGCAGCCAAGGCGGCCGACGGCGCAGCGGCCGATCCAGGCCGGCGACTGGATCCAGCCGACCTGCTCAGGCTCGTGGGCCTGGCCGGCAAGGCCGACGCGTTGCCGGCCGAGCTCTCAGGTGGCGAGGCCCAGCGGGTCGCGATCGCGCGCGCGCTGGCTCAGCTACCCGCGCTGCTGTTGTGCGACGAGCCGACCGGGCATCTGGACTCGGACACCGGCTCGCGGGTGCTCGAGCTGATCGACGCGCTGCATGACGAGTTCGGCTTCGCGCAGGTCACGGCAACGCATGACGCCGACGTCGCGGCGCGCTTTGACCGCACGATCGGGCTTGCCGACGGTCGCATCACCGGCGAGGAGCGGTTCTCGTGAGCGGAGGATTGCGGCTCGCCGCGGCGGGCATGGTGCGCGCTCCGGGGCGCACCCTTGTCCGGCTCCTGGTGCTCGCATCGGCCGTCGCGCTGCTCGGAGCGATGCTGTTGTTCGTCGGCCATTCGCTGCGCACGATGACGGGGTCGGCAATCCGCAGCGTGCCTCTGGACTGGCAAGGACCGGTCGCCTCCTATGCGCAGGCGCGAAACGTCGCCGCCGGTGTCGCGCGACAGCCCGGCATCCAGCAGGCATCGGCTACGGCGACCGGGCCGTTCACCGCGGCCTCGCACACGGGCTCCGCCGGTGTGACCAATGCTGGGAACGGCTCGATCCTGGCCGTGCCCCCGGACTATCTGTCCCACATCAAGACATTCAGGCTCCTTCAAGGGTCCCTGCGCCCAGGGGCGATTGTGCTCGACCAACAGCTCGCGGCGACGCTCCAGGCCAGGATCGGGGACACAGTCACCATGACCCCCCGCCCGGGCGCGCGAGCCCAGCGCTTTCCGGTCTCGGGTGTCGCCCTGATCACCGCGCCCGACGTAGTGTTCCAGCCGCTCAATCCGCTGCTCGGACCCGCTCCGGCGCAGCCTCCGGCGAACGCCGCGATCATGCCCGTGGACACGTTCGCGCGGACGTTTGCCCGAGGGCTCGCGGCGATCGCGCCGGGATCGACGGGCGCGTCCGCCGTGCCCGGGGCTCAGAGCGGTGTGCAGTGGCAGATCCAGGCGCAGCTCGATCCAGGCCAGCTCGGCGGAACGCCAGGGCAGGCGTTCACGCGCGCGGGCCAGGTCGTGCACCGGGTGGAGCGCTCGCTGCCCGGCCAGGTCCAGTTCGTCGACAATCTCTCCGACAAGCTCAACACGGCCGCCGGCGACGCGTTGTACGCGGAGACGCTTTACATCATGCTCGCGATTCCCGGTGCGCTCGTGGCTCTCGGACTGGCCTACCTGGCCGCGCTGGGCACTGTGGAGCGTGACCGGCGCGACCTCGCGCTGCTCCGTGCGCGGGGGGCCACGCGGCGCCACCTGCTCACGGTCGCCGCCGCCGAAAGTGGGGTGATCGGTTTGATCGCCGGCGTGCTCGGGGCCGGCGCCGCATTCGCCGCCGTGTCGCTGATAATCAAGGGCGGAGTCGGGCTGACGGCCGCGCGGGCGGCCGTGATCGTGGCGGCGTGCGTGGCCTTGGCGATCGCCGGCGCATTCGCCGCCCGCGTCGGCGCGACGTCCTCGGTGTGGCGCGCGACGGTGAGCGACAGCCGCCGGACCGTTCAACGCGAGGGCAAGCCGCTCTGGCAGCGCCTGTACCTCGACATCGGGGCGCTGGCTCTAAGCGGCCTGATCTACTGGCTCACCGCGAGCACCGGCTTCTCGGCAGTCGTCAACCCGGATTCCAACCCGACGCTGTCGCTGTCGATCTACATGTTCTTCGCGCCGGCGCTGTTATGGATTGGCGCGACGCTGCTGCTGGTACGCCTGCGCGGTCGGGCCTTGGCCTGGATCGTGCGGCGGGCCGCGGGAGGGCAGGCGCGGACGACAGGCGCGTTTCTGCTCGCCAGCGCCGGCCGCCGCGGGGCCGCGATCAACCGCGGGCTGATCGTGGTCGGCCTGCTGCTCGCGTTCGGGGTGAACCTGGGGATCTTCACGGCCACATACGACCAGCAGTCGAACGTCGACGCCCAGCTCTCGCTCGGCGCTGACATCACGGCCAGCGCAGCGCCTGGCATCACCACACAGCACAACCTGCAGGCGAAGATCGCCGCGGTGCCCGGGGTCCAGGCCACCTCGGCGATTGACCATTCCTATGCCTACGTGGGCCCGGATCTACAGGACACGTTCGGGATCAACCCGGCAACCATCTCGCGCGCGACCACGTTGCGCGACTCCTACTTTCTCGGCGCCAGCGCACAGCAGACGATGAACCGGCTGCGGGCCACGCCCGATGGGATTCTCGTCTCCAAGGAGACGATCGCCGACTACCAGCTCAAGCTCGGCGACCTGCTGAACCTGCGGGTGCTCGACCGCCGCAGCGGGCATTTCCGGGTGGTGCGGTTCCATGTCGCCGGCGTTGTGCAGGAGTTTCCCGCCGCGCCACGCGACTCGTTCATGGTCGCGAACCTCAACTACCTGCAGGCAGCGGACCACGCCGGTGGGCCCAACGTCGTGTTCGCAAGCGCCCACAATCCCGCAGCGACCGCGGCCGCCGTCGCACAAGCTACGCGCACGGACGGCACGATCGTCAAGAACGTCGACCAGCAGGCCCAGCAGACAGTCAGCTCGATCACAACCGTCGACCTGCGCGGAATCAGCCAGATCGAGGAGGCGTTCACGGTCGCGCTGGCGGCGGCCGCGATGGCGCTGTTCATCGCGCTGGCGGTAATCGAGCGCCGCCATGAGTTCGCGACGATGGCAGCGGTCGGCGCGACCCTGCGCAGTATCGGATCGTTCATCTGGACCGAGGCGGCGCTCGTGCTTGCCGCCGCGATGCTGCTCGCCGCCGTCCTGGGGCTGCTCCTCGCGCTGATGCTTGTGGCGATGCTCCAGCATGTCTTCGACCCGCCGCCCGACGCGCTCGCCGTCCCGTGGGTATATCTTGGCGAGCTGGGCGGAGCTGCGTTGGTGGCCACGACGCTCGCGGTTGCGATCGCCGCCCGCCGGCTGCGCCATCTCCCCCTCGGTCGGCTGTTGCGCGAGCAGTAAAGAGCTCCGTGCCGATGTCATCGGGCCGGCGGCGCGCTGTGCGATTGCTGATCTTGACGCTTGCCCTCTCGGGCGTCGTCGCGCTGTCGGTCGAGGTCGCCGGCACCGACACGACGAGGCAGCGCCCCGGGGCCCGGCGCGACGCCCCGACCTCCTTGGCGGTCCGGGCCCGACGCTCTGGGACGACGACGAGCACGATCGGTTACTCGGTCGAGCATCGCGCGATCCGGCTCGTCGTGATCGGCGACCCTCGTGCGCCGCATCCAACGCTCGTGGTGGGTTGCATCCACGGCAACGAGACGGCCGGCATCGCCGTAGCTGATCGGCTGGCTGCCGGACCGTCGCCGCGCGGGGCCGCGCTCTGGATCATCCCCGACCTCAATCCCGACGGCGTCGCGGCTGACACACGCCAGAACGCTCGGGGGGTTGATCTCAACCGAAACTTCCCCTACGGCTGGCGAGCCCTGTACGTGAAGGGAGACCCTCAGTACGGAGGACCCAGACCGCTCTCCGAGCCTGAGAGCCGGTTGGTCCACCGGCTGATCCTCCGCATCCAGCCGCGTGTTTCGATCTGGTTTCACCAGCCGCAGGGACTGATCGACCTCTCGGGCGGCGACCCGCGCATCGAACGGCGATTCGCCGAGCTCAGCGGATTACCCCTGCGCGAGCTCACGCGCTATCCGGGCAGCGCGGCGACGTGGCAGGACCAGACCTTCCGCGACTCGACCGCGTTCGGGGTCGAGCTCCCACCTGGCCGGCCACCGCCTGCTCACGTGGCGCGCTACGCCGGCGCGGTATTGCGCCTGGCGGGCGAGACGGCTTCTACGCCCCGAGCACGGCCTGGGCTTGGGTGACCTGCGCCACTTCTGGGCGACGGTCACCGCGCCGTGGGTCCGACGGATCGTCCACTTTCGTCGCCAATACTCGACAATGTGGTCCGATCTGCCGATGATGTACGTGGGCCGCCCGTGGGGTCTCTCCCCTGGTCCCTCGCGAGCGGCTACCAATTTCCCCCATATATGGGAATCAAGAGGAGTTGACTATGCCCACTGGGTCATCCACGCCCAAGCCCGACTCGCCCGCAGGGACGACCCCAGAGGGAACTCACGCTGTCCTGGATGACGCCCGCAGCCGTGCCGGAGCAAAGGCGGCGGCCACGCTACGGCGTCACAAGGAGGAGCGACGGGTCGCCAGCCTGAGTCAAATTCAGGCTCAGATCGCCGCCGGAACGCTCGTGGTTCGCCAAATGACTCCCGAGCAGCAAGAAGTCGCCTCCGAAGCCGCCCGCCAGGCGCAGGCGCGCAATGAAGCGCGCAGGCTCAGACGGTCCTGACCCACGGCTCGTCAGTCGTCCTGGCCATCGCTGACCCGATCGGCTAGCGATTCGCTGGTCAGGGTGGTGCTGAGCGCAGGCGTGTGAGCAAGCGTCTGGTAGACCACGCAGTAGCGCTCGGTCAGCTTGGCCAGAGCCGTGAGCTGCTCCTCGTCGGCGTCGGTTTCGAGCTCGAAGCTGAGACGGATGGCGGAGAACCCAACCGGTGCGTCGCGGTCAACGCCGAGCGTCCCACGGAAGTCGAGGTCGCCCTCGGCGCGGACGCGCCCCGAGGGCACGCGGATGCCGAGCGACGTCGCGACTGCCCTCAGCGTCACCCCGGCACATGCGACCAGCGCCTCCAGCAGCATGTCGCCCGAGCACAGGAGCGTTCCGTCGCCGCCGGTCGCCGGATGGAGCCCGGCCTCCGCGATCGCACGCCCGGTCTGCACCGAGCACGCGACGCCCTCACCGAGGCTGCCGGTGGCCGACAACGTGAGCCGAGCGGCGTCCGGATCGGTCTTGTAGCGATCCTTCAGCGGAGCCTGCAGCGCTCGCAGGTCATCGCGCTCCGCCAGCGAGCTGTCCGGACTATGTCCCAAGCTCGCTCAACAGCTGGTCGAGGTCGAGCTCGCTGCCGAACTCGCCTTTCAGGTGGCCGCGATCATCGCGCGGCCAGTGTTCGACAGGTCGGTCCCACATCAGCTCGACGTCGTTGCCGTCTGGGTCGCTGACATAGATCGCTTCATGGGTCCCGTGATCCGCGGTCTGGCGAATCGGCCACCCGACATCCCGCAAGCGGCGGTAGGCATCGGCGAGGCTCCTGCGGCTCGGGTAGGCCAGCGCCACGTGATGGAGCCCGGCGACGCCATCCGGCTGCGGTGCTCCGTCCTTGGATTTCCAGGTATTGAAGCCGAGATGGTGGTGGTAGCCACCGGCCGAGAGAAACAGGAGATCGCCGGTCGTCCCCCAGCCTGGGACATCGCGCGCCTCTGCGATCACGTCGAATCCGAGCACGTCGACGTAGAACGCCCGGACTCGGTCGATATCGGCCGTGCGCAGATGGGCATGGCCAATCCGGACGCCAGGATCGATCGGGTCGGGGGCGCTGCTGAGCGGTGCGATATTGCCTTGCGGGCTCATTGCCGGCCACCGTACCGCGGACTGCTGCTGTGTGCGCCCATTGGTCGCTCGGCTACCGTCGGCCCGCGATGACTCGCCGGGCGAACTTCTTCAGCACACCGCCCCCGAGGGCGCTCAGCGAGAGCGCGGTCCCGAATAGGACGACCGCGTCGATGCTCTCGCGTCCCTTGGCCGTCCAGTAGTCATCTTCGAGGTTCAGCCAGAGGGCAAACTCATCCAGCGTCAACGCCGCCCCCGAGCCGTAGACGAACGAGGTGATCCGCGACAACCGCGCCGAGGGTCGCTCGGTGGTTCCGAGCTGCAGGACCCACAGATAGCCCACCGCCAGAAGGCCGACGATGCCGAAGGTCATGTGATGAATGTGGGGACCGCTCTTCCCCCCGATGTTGTGGAAAGGTCCCCGCCCCGCCCTGATCGCGTGCGTTATCGCCCGGACCGTTGCGAAGGTCAGAAAGAAGCCGCCGGTGCTGATGAACTGCCGCTCACGGCGGTGCTCGCCGAAGTGCTCGAGGTACGCGCGCCGAAAGTGCTGCGCGAGCGAGACGTCGGGTCCTCCCATGGGCATATCCCCGATGCTATCGCCGGGCTGTCGGCCGGATCAGCTACCCTGGGGTGTGCGGCGCTCAGGGTCCACGGGCGCGGCAACCGCGACGCCTTCAAGCGTTTCGTTGTCGGGTCCGGCCGGGTTCCAGCTCGAGCCAGGCACCGCAAACCACCTGCATGTCGTGCGGGGATCCGGTGAGCTCGGTTGCGAGGGTTCACTCCCTTCCACTGCTAGGCGTAATGGCTTGCGCGTCGTCGACGTGCACGGAAAGTCCACAAGAGGGAGGGCCACCATGGCCTCGAGTTCCAGAAAGAAAACCACCATGGCGAAGCTCAACCGTGAGGCCGCGGTTCGCGAGCGTCGAGCGCGGAAGAAGGCCAAGAAGGATGCGAGGGAGCAGGCGCCGGTGAGCCCACCCGACCCGTTCAGCGACATTCCCGAGATCGACGACCGAGTCGAAGCGATCGAGGACGAGTCGGTCTCGAGCAGTCAGTCGGTGTAGTCCGCAGCGGGCTTCGCGCCCGTGGATCAGCCTCCGATCCGGTACTTGACGTGCGTCACAGCCGGCGAGGCAACCACCTTGACCGGCTCGAGCTTCGGGTCCCCGACGTTCTCGAGCAGTCGCTCGCCCGCACCGAGCACGACCGGGACGATGTGGAGGTAGAGCTCGTCGAGCAATCCGGCCGCCAGGAACTGGCGAACCGTGCTCGCCCCGCCCGCGATCGCGACGTCATCCTCGCCGGCGGCGGCGCGGGCCTGCTCGAGCGCTGCCTCGATTCCGCCGGTTACAAAATTGAACGTGGTCGAGCCCTGCATCTGCAGCGGCTCCCGCGAGTGGTGGGTGAGCACGAACACCGGCACGTGATAAGGCGGATCCTCGCCCCACCAACCCGTCCAGCTCTCGTCCCACGTCCCCTCGCCGCCACCGAACATCCGGCGACCCAGGATGTAGGCGCCGACCCCCTGAACGACCTCTCGGACAACCTCACTGTCGCTCGATGCTCGGCCGCCGTCGGTCCCTTGCTGCTGATGCCAGCTGTCGGTCGCGAACAGCCACTCGTGCAGTCGCATACCGCCTTCGCCGATCGGGTTCTCGAGGCTTTGATTCGGGCCGGCGACGAAGCCGTCCAGGGATATCGAGATGTGGCAGGTGATCGAGGTCATGCAGCTAAGACAGCCGGCGGCGATCGTAATCATCGGTGCGCGCCAACGCGCGCTGCCGGCGGGTCCGAGAGGGCTCAGCCGCTGGTGAAGCCCAGAATCAGTTGCCGCGCCTCGAGCGGGACATCGAGTTGAGGGCAGTGTCCGACGCCGTCGAGCTCCACCCAGTCGGCGTTAGGGAGCCAATCGTTGCGGTAGCGCGCGGCAGCAGTCGGCCACGGCAGGATCTTGTCCGCCGTGCCCCAGACGATCCGCACCGGACATGTGATGCTCTCGGCGTCGAGCCGGTACCCCGCTCGGAGCGCGTACTCGATCAGCGGGCGGGCGCCCTCGCATCCGGCAGCGCCGCGGATCTGGTGGGAGATCAGCGCGGCGGGTATGTGCTCGTAGTTCGTGGTGATGTACTCGGTCGCACGACGCCGTCCTTCGCTCGAGGCGGCGATCGCCTCGGCATGCGGCGCGACCCCAGCCAGCTGGTCCTGCATCGCGGAGAAGAAACCGAGCGTCTCCTTGTAGGAGTCATCGCCTTCGGCCCAGCCGCCGGCAGGAGCGAAGGCCACCACAGACCGTGCACGGCCCCGAGCCGCCACCTGGAGCGCGACGTAGCCCCCGAGCGAGTTGCCGACCAGGTGCGCGGAGTCAAAGCCGGCGTCGTCCATCGCCCGCTCGACCGCATCTGCGAGCTGCGCATGGTCGGGCTCGCCCTCGAGTGACGGGCCGCCGGCGTGGCCCACGAGCGTCGGGGCCAGCACGTCGTGGTGACGCTCGAGCTCCGGAAGTACCAGCTCCCAGGTCCGCCACGTGTCCGTGAAGCCGTGCAGGCAGACAAGTGGCGACCCGGAGCCGCCACGATGCGATGACGTGAAACTGGGGTCCGCGCGCCCGGGCCCAGGACGCTGAGCTCCGGAGGCGCTAGGCGGCGGCAAGGCGCCAGAGCCCGTCGAAGCCCACATGCTGCTCCTCGGCCACCCGCCCGAGCCGCTCACGCGCATCCTCGAGCTCGATCGCGCAGACGGCCGCGACCTCGGCCGTGGCCAGCGGCTCATCGGCCCAGATCAGGACCTCCTCGACGCTGTCGGGATCGCCACGCCGCTCGGCCTGAGGACAGAGGTTGGCGATCGTCACCTCGTACGCGGCCAGCGGCTGAAATCCGGGGACGGCGAGACGGACCCCGTCGGTCGCGCGCTCGATTTCGTACGACGGACATGTGTAGCGTCGTCCATCGTCCGTCTGGGCCAGCTTGTGGGACAGCGCGAGGGCCCGCGGCGTAGGTCGCCGCGCGAGCTCGAGATCTCGGCGCAGGAGCTCGTCGGTCTCGGGTTCGCCCTGCCACCGCGCCAGGTCCTCAGGATCGACGCCTGCCCGTGCGGCCGCGGCGGCGATCGTCTCGGGCTCGTCGAGCAGCTGGCCGGAGAAGTGCAACACGCGCAGCGCGCGGAGCATCGCCCGCTCGCGCTCGGGGCGACGGCGTCGCACGGCCACCACGGCCCGGCAGGCGGGTATCGTGGCGGCCATCCGCGGGCGCTGTGCGGTGTCGATCGGCATATGGTGCTGGTCGGCGAGGCGCCGGAAGGAAGCGGATTGGCGCTCGGGCGTAAAGCCCTTGTGCTCGTACTCAGTCGGGTCCTCGGCTAGCCCGACCATGTGCAGCGTCCACTTCAGCTGCTCGCCGTAGAGCCAATCGAGCCGGCGCCGGGCCGGCTCGGCCGACCAGGCAAATGGGCAGCCCGGATCGGTGTACTCCGTGATCAGAAGCTCGGCCATCGCCGGATCCTCTCAAACAGATCGCTCGGCCGTGCGTCCGGGCCTCGGTCGGTCCGGGCAGCGCGAGCTCTCCGTTCGGCGCGATCCCGAGGCACAGGTATCGATCAGCCACCGACGGCCTCGCCCAGATCCTCGTCCGACCGGCCTGTGATCATTGACTTTTGATCAGAACCGTGGTTTGCTGCCCGCGCGCTCCCCGGCTCGAGGTGGTTCGCTTGCAGTCGCCGTGGCCGGGGAGGCCGAGGTCCGTGAACGTGCGCTCGATCGTCGACCTGACCCAGCATCTGGAGGCCGGGATGCCCGTCTTCCCCGGGATCGCCTCGCCGTGGTTTCGCGACATCGCACGCGTCGCCGACGACGGCTACGCGATGTCCGAGTATCACCTCGTCAACCACATCGGGACGCACGTCGACGCTCCAGCCCATCAGATCCTCGACGGGGCGACACTCGACGAAATACCGCTCGAGCGCCTCGTCACCGACGCGCTGACGCTCGATTTCAGCGCCCACGAGCCGGGCTTGCTGTCGCTCTCCGACCTCGCTCCGCACCTCGACGAGATGCGCGACGGAGACCTCGTCCTGGTCTGTTCGGGCAACGACCGCAACTGGGGCAGCGAGGCGTACTGGACCGGCTGGTGCTATCCCGATCCCGAGGCCAGCCGGGCAATGATCGCTCGCGGCATCAGCGGAATCGGGTTCGACGGCCCGTCGGCCGACCCGGTGGACACGACGACATACGAGCTGCACCAGATCTGGCTCTCGGCCGGCCGGCTGATCCTCGAGAACCTGGCGCGGCTGACCGAGCTGGGCCGGCGCACCCCGATCGTGGTCGCGCCGATGAAGGTACGTGACGCCAATGGCGCCCCCGCGCGTGTCCTTGCGTTCCCCGGCAGCGAAGGAGACCCAGCGTGAGCGTCCCATCCGCCGCACCCGCGAAGCACTCGGCGACCGGCACGCTGCAACGCGGCGTGCTCGGACTTCCCGATGCTGTCGCCCAGTCTGTCGCGCTGCTCTCGCTGGCCATCGGGGTGGCCTTCGCTGCCTCCGGAGCCGCCGGCGACGCCGGCGCTGCTGCGCCGCTGACTTTCCTCGTCGCCGCCATCGCCGCCCTATGCCTCGCCTCGGTGATCGTCCGCTTCAGCCGCC
>DATCNP010000014.1:0-2302 GCA_036565205.1 Solirubrobacteraceae bacterium
GTGTCGCACACCAAGGACGACTGGCAGTCGGGATCCGTCGACTACAACTTCCGCACCGCGGACTTTCGGCCAGTCGAGGACAGTCCCGTGCTCGCCGAGTGGGCGTCGTACGTTGGAACGGACTTCGCGACGTACAGGCAAGAAGGGCCTGGCATGAGACTCCCTATGTCAACCCTTGGCGGGGAGGTAGCGTCGGTCGGCTTGCTGTCAAGCGCTTCGCGCTCTGCCCTGCGGGCAGCCTGCGGTGACGGCGGCTCCGGCCGTCGCTGGATGGCAGTGAGGTCGGGGATCGGAGATCCCCGACGAGTGTCAGACGGTCAGTCGCTGGCGGGCGGTGTGTTGGCTGGGGTCGTAGATGTCGTGGTCGTGCCAGAGGCGCCAGATCACTTGGCACCAGGCGCGCCCGAGGATCCGGATCGCGTGTTGGTGGCTGGCGCCGCGGGCTCTGGCCCGCTGATAGATGTCAGCGGCCCAAGGGTTGTGGTGTCGGCTGGCGTCGGCCATCGTCGCGATCGCGTCTCGCAACCGGTGGTCGCACGCCCAGCGGAACCGGGCGCGCTTGGACTTGCCGGACTCGACCGCGACGGGGGCTTGGCCGCCGTCGGCCGCGAGCGCGCGGTAGGTCGGGTAGCGCTCGCGGCTGTCGCCGATCTCGGCGATCAGGGTCGCGGCGCACACGACGGACTTCGGGTCGATGAACAGCGACCGGAACGTGTGCCCGTCGGGATGGTCCTCGAGCGCGGCACCGATCTGCCGGGTCAGCTCGCTGATCTTGGCGGCGATCGGTCCCACCGCGGCGACGAGCCCGAGCACGATCTGGCGTCGAGCTTCGGTCTCGAGCTGGCCGGCGCGGCCCTGTGCGGCGCCGCGCAGCCGGCCGAGCAGCTCCCCGGGACTGCGCCTGCCGCTGTAGCCGTGGCGGTGAAGGAATCCCGCGAGTCGCTGCTCGCCGAGGCCGCGCGCGTCCGCCGGGCTGGGGTAGCGGGCCAGGAACGCGAGCGCGATCGGACTGTCGAGCGCCGCGAAGATCCTCACGGCGCCGGGCCAGAAGCACTCCAGCTGCGCCCGCAACTCGTTGCAGAGCGCGACCCGAGTCCCGACGAGATCCTCCCGTGCCCGGGTCAAAGCGCGCAGCGCCTTGGTCTGGTCGCCGTCGGGCGCCAGGATCCGGAAGCGGTGACTGTCGGTGCGGGCGAGCTCTGCGAGCACGAAGCTGTCGAAGTTGTCGCTCTTACCGCCTGCGGCGCTGAAGCGGTCTCGCGCCGCCGCGACCTTGTTCGGATGTACCGCGATCACCGACACGCCCGCGTCCAACAGCCGCTCGATCAGCAGCCCGTCCGGTCGCTCGATCGCGACCAACCGCACCTCGAGCTCGAGCAGCCTCGCGCACAGCGCTCGGATCCCGCGCTCGTCGTGACGGTACCGGCGGCCCTCAACGATCCGCCCGTCCGCGTCCACGACACACACAGCGTGTTCCTCGCTGGCCCAATCAACCCCAGCGACCCGACCTTCCTGCATGACCACTCCCTTCGACGACGGTTGACTGTGGTCGGCGGCGAGGTACCCCGGCGATTGCTCACTGATGGCGCTCTGACGGCGCAACTCCCTGTTGCCACTCGGGGCACCTCGACGGAACGCCGGGAGGCGCTGGTCTCATGCTGGCCCTCTGCACGGGCAAGCGCGCTTGGCGCTCTCCCGACGTCCGCCGACAACACGAAGGATGACCAGTGAGCGCGCTCGTCTGCCGCTGCCCGGCGATGTCGGCGAGGCGCTCGTCGCATACCTGAGGCTGCGCCGCCGCCACGACAGTCGCCGCGTGTTTCTGAGCGAGCACGCGCCGACGCGACCGATCGAGCCGCCCGGGGTGAGATCCGTCGTTCGGGACGCGTGCCGCCGAGCGGGCATCGAGAACGTCGCGGCGCACCGTCTGCGGCACGCATTCGCCAGCCAGCTGCTGCGCGAGGGCGCCTCGCTGATCGACATCAGCCAAGTGCTGCGGCACAAGCACCTGGAGAGCACGGCGGTCTACGCCAAAGTTGATCTGGTCCGGCTGCGTCAGGCCGCAGGATCGTGGCCGGGAGCGGCACGATGACCAGCTTCGTTCAGCACGTCGAGGACTACCTGCGGCTTCGTCGGTCGCTTGGCTACAAGCTCCATGACCACGCGCGTCTACTGCGGCGCTTTGCCACCCACCTCGACGCGATCGGCGCCGAATGCGTCACGGTCGAGCTGGCGCTGTCCTGGGCGCTGGAGCCGAAGGTGCCGCCGGGGGAGCGTGGTGCCGTGGATGCGGCTGCTGGTC
>DATCNP010000015.1:0-21276 GCA_036565205.1 Solirubrobacteraceae bacterium
CCTGCGAGCCGCTGCTCGTCGGCGGTCAGGTGATCGGCTCCGTACTCATCGCCCGCGAACGGGCGATCGACGAGCGCGAGAAGGCCCGGTTGCGCGAGTCGGTCGTCCAAGCGGCGCCGATTCTCGCGAACCAGCGCAACCTCACGCTGGCCGAAACCCGCGCGGCCAACGATGCGCTGACCGGCCTGCCCAACCGTCGCGCGGCCGACGAGACGCTGGCGCGGCTGGCGGCTCACGCCGGCCGCACGGTGAGCCCCCTCGCAGTCGTGCTCCTCGACCTCGACCACTTCAAGCAGGTCAACGACATCCACGGCCATCACCGCGGCGACCAGGCGCTCGCCGCCGTGGCCCAGATCCTGACCGGGAGCCTGCGGACGAGCGACTTCGCGGCTCGCTACGGCGGCGAGGAGTTCCTGATCCTGCTGCCAGACACCGATCGCCTGGGCGCGCGGACGATCGCCGAGAAGCTGCGGATCCAGATCGAGCGCGCGGACCTCTCCCCGATCGCGTCGCTGACCGGCAGCTTCGGCATCTCGGTCCTCCCCGACGACGCCAGCGATCTGGCGCGGCTCGTGCGCAAGGCCGATCGCGCGCTCTACGCCGCAAAGGCCGGCGGACGCAACCGCGTCGAGCTCGCCATCACCGCCGACGGGGCGACCGACGGTCTGGGCCGGCGGAGCGGGCCAGAGCTTCCGAACGAGTAGGCGCTTTGAACGCGGGGCACGGGAGGCGCGCGCAAGCGTCCCGAGGCGCCGGGAGCGGACGGGAGCGGCCGTAGCCAGTTGCCCTCGGAGCATCCAATACGCGACAAATCGGAGCTCCGCTCCGCGATTTGGCGCGTCTCCGCTGTCCAACGTTCAGATCGCGACAAATCCGCTCCGGGGGGCACAGTTTGTGGCGTAGCGGATGCCCGGTTGGTTCCGTGGAATGCCCGACCGCCACACCCTGCTGCGCGCCTCACACCCTCAGTGGGGGTCACGCAGCGCGAGGAAGAAGTCGACTCGGTCCTCCATCCGCGCCAATGAGCGACCAGTCAGCTCCTCAACGCGGCTCAGGCGGTGGCGGAGCGTGTTGACGTGAATCGTCAGCGCTCCCGCCGTCGCCTGCCACTGACCGCCTGAGCGCAGAAAGGTCTCGAGCGTCTCGACCAGACGCCCTCCGCGACGGGCGTCGTAGTCGACCAACGGGCCCAGCAGCCGGGTCCGGAACCCCTGCCTGACCTCGTCCTCGTGCAGGTCCCAGAGGAACTGGTGCGAGGCGATGTCGCGGTGCGGCGCATGCCACGGATCGCGAACGAGACCTGCCGGCGGCCTGGCTCGGGCTCCGACTCCGCCACCCCCGGCGTCTCGGCGCGCGCCAGTGCGCCCGCCGCCCGTGATTCCGCGCTCGTCGGCCGCCGCGGGCCGGCCACGAGCACCGTTCCGTGGCGATCGACCAGGAACGGCTCGAGCCCTGGTTCCCGCGCCAGTACCTCCACGAGCGCTGCGCGGCCCCCGCTGCTTGCCGCTCGCAGGAGCTGCTCGTTGCGGCGGATCGCCGCATGCAGAGGCGCCTCGTGACGCTCCGCCGCGTCAGCGGCGATCGCTTTGCAGACGGCCACGAACGGCACCTCCGGCGGCACCTCGAGCAGCGCCAGCTCGGAGCTTGCGCAGACCTCGATCAGGTCCTCGGGCGTCTCCGGCGAGTCGGGGGGCGTGATCCCGAATACGATCCCGCACGCTCCCCGGGCGAGCAACGCAGCCACGAACCGTCGCGAGCTCTCCGGGCCGGTGTGCCAGACGCCTGCCGTCAGCACGAGCTCGCCTCCGGTCAGGTAGGGCGCGGGGTCGGCGACGTCGGTGATGTGCGGCCAGCCGAGCTCGCGGTCATCCAGCGGCGCCCCGATAACGCGCATTCGCAGCTCGGGCGTGCGGGCGAGCTCGGACAATCGCACAACGGTTATTAGATCATCGTTCTAGCGAGCGGCAAGAGCGCCCCCACTTGAGCAACGCAGCGATCCATGATGTTCTGCACTGTCCCCGCCCAGGAGGAGAGCCACCGGCTTGCGAGTCGCCTGTTGCCAGATATCACCTCAGGTCGAGAGCCCGGACCGCAGCACGCAGCTGGCGCTCGACGCGATCTCGGCCGCGGTCGCCGGCGGCGCCGAGCTGATCGTGCTGCCGGAGCTCGCCAACAGCGGCTATGTGTTCGACCGCGCCGAGGAGGCGCGCACGGCCGCCGTGCCACCCGGCGCCGATCTGATCCGCGACTGGGGGCGCGAGGCCGCAAAGGGTGACGCGATCCTCGTCGCCGGCTTCTGCGAGCTCGCCCCCGACGGGCGCGTGTTCAACAGCTCGGTGCTGATCGACGGCGATCAGGTGCTCGGCGTTTACCGCAAGCTTCATCTCTGGGGCCAGGAGCCGAAATGGTTCTCGGCCGGGGAGGCGCCGGCGCCGGTGATCTCCACACGCCTCGGGCGCATCGGGCTCGGCGTCTGTTACGACATCGAGTTCCCCGAGCTCACCCGCGGACTGGCACTCGACGGCGCGGAGCTGATCGCCCTCCCGGCCAACTGGCCGTTCGAGGAGCCCGCACCGGGCGCCCGCCCGATCCTCCACGGCCTGGCCGCGATGACTGCCTATTGGAGCAAGGTGTTCGTCGCCGTCTGCGACCGGTGCGGTACCGAGCGCGACGTGGAGTTCGAAGGCGGCAGCGTGATCGCCGCGCCGAACGGAGAGCTGCTGGCGGGTCCGGTGGCCGGCCGCGGTGCCGAGATCCTCTACGCGGACTGCGACCTGGCCACGGCCGCGAACAAGCGGGTCGGGGCCCACAACGACGCGTTCGCCGATCGCCGCCCCGAGCACTACGTCAGCGGCCTGCGACAGGGCCGAGCCGGCCAACGCTGATTGGAGCTTCCTCCAATTGCGGCGTCGAACTTCGTGGCAGTCGCCACTTGCCCAGCAGGGCGCCCGGCTGCTGTGATCTGCCCGCGCCGGCTCTGCCGGGCGCCGGCTGCCGGCCCGCCGGGAGATCCAGCACGGGAGATGAGAGATGAGTGACATGGGTGCCGCGGAGCAACTTCCTGGGCGAGGAGCGAGCGCCGACGCCGGCCCGCCGATCGAGGTCCGGTCGATCGACTGGGTGCAACTCGATGAGCGCCACGGAAAGGTCTGGTACCAGGCCCCGTTCTGGTTCATGGGCAATTTCGTCCTGTTGACCATGGTCACCGGCTTCCTCGGCCCCGCGCTCGGCGTGAGTCTGGTTTGGTCGGTCGTCGCGATCGTGCTCGGTTGCTCGTTCGGAACTTTCTTCGCCGCATTCCACGCCGTCCAGGGACCGCGGATGGGCATGCCGCAGATGATCCAATCGCGGGCGCAGTTCGGCTACATCGGCGTGCTCGTGCCGCTGCTCGTGGTGCTGCTGATCTACATCGGCTTCAACGTCTTCGACGTGCTGTTGGCCGCTCGGGGCCTCGACACGACGATCTCGGCGAGCAAATGGTTCTGGTACCCGGTGATCACGATCTTCGCTGTCCTGATCGCGATTGTCGGCCACGACTTCCTGCACCGCGTCCAGCGCCTGCTGACCGTGCTCTCGATTCTCGCCTTCGGCGTGCTGACAGTCGGCGCGCTCGTGAACCTGCACCTCGGGACGCTGTCGCACAACGGCAACTTCAATCTGACCGGCTTCCTGATCATGTTCTCGGCGGCCACCGGCTACCAGATCTCGTACGCCGTGTACGTCTCGGACTACTCGCGCTACCTGCCTCGTAACACCGACGCCGGCCGCGTGATCTGGTGGGTGTACCTCGGGATGGCCGGATCTGCGATCTGGCTGATGTGCCTCGGCGCGCTGATCGGCTGGGCATTCCCCAGTCCGGACGCGATCACCAGCGTCCAGCAGGTCGGAAACGGGATCATCGGCAGCTTCGACACGCTCGTGGTCGTGCTCGGCGCGATCGGCCTGGCGACGAGCATGTCGATGAACGGAGAAGGAGCGATGCTGACCGGCGTCACCGCCGTCGATGGCTTCACGCACGTGGAGGCCACCCGCTCGGTCCGGGTGATCGGACTGACCGTGATCGGCTTGACCTGGATGGTGCTGGCGCTGGCGCTCCCCGGGCACTTCATAACCGACTTCAACAACTTCGTGATCTTCATGCTGTATTTCCTGATTCCCTGGACTGCGGTGAACCTGGTCGACTTCTACTTCGTGCGCCGCGGCCACTACGCGATCACCGAGATCTTCAATCCGAACGGCTTGTACGGGCGCTGGGGATGGCGGGGGCTGACCGCCTACTTCGTCGCGCTCGCGGCGATGGTGCCGTTCTTCAGCACGACCATCTACACCGGGCCGATCGCCAAGGCGATGAACGGGATCGACGTCTCGTTCGCGGTCGGGCTGTCGGTCGCAGCGGTGCTGTACTACGCGCTCAGCCGCAGCCTCGACCTGCCGGCCGAGGTCCGGGCCGAGCGCGCGAGCCGGGCCGAACTCGAGGCTCAGGGCGGCGCCACGGCGGTCGATGGCCACGGCGCAGGTACGCCGCTGGAGGGAGCCGGCGTGTGAGCCGGCGCGAATGAGGCGAGCCGGCGGCGCAAGCAACCCGCTCGGGGGGTGGACACGGATCGCCGGAGGATCTAGGGTCGCGCTACGGCAACCAGAGGAGGGACGAAGTGGCTGGAGAGGGGCTGTTCCTGGGTTGGGGTGAGGTGGTGCGAGGGCGCGAGCAGCTCGCGCTGGAGGTCTTTCAAGAGACGATCGCCTACTACTCCAAGCTCCAGGAGGACGGCAAGATCGACAGCTTCGAGCCGGTCCTGCTGGCTCCGCACGGCGGAGACCTGGCGGGGTTCATCATGCTCTATGGCGAGCAGGGCTCGCTGGACTCGATTCGCTCGAGCCCGGAGTTCCTGCGGTTGGTCACTCGCGCCGGCGCGGTCGTTCACAACGTCGGCGTGGTCTCGGCGTACAGAGGCGAGGCCCTCGGAGAGTCGATGGGCATCTTCGGCGAGGTAGCCCAGGGGCTGCCGCAGTCGAAGTAGTGTCGCGGGGACGGCCGGGGTCGTCCCCGGCCGTCAGCCCGGCGTGAGCGCGACCACGGGAATCGGCCTGCTGGTTCCGCGCTGATAGGCCTCGAAGCGATGCTTGTTGTTCTCGTTGACGAGCTTCCAGAGCCGCTCGTAGCTGGGATCATCCGGTCCGACGATCCTGGCCGTGGCGCCGCGCCGCTCGCGGCCGACCTGGATCTCCACCCGCGGGTCCGCGCCAACGTTGTGAAGCCAGGCCGGCGGGCGGTCGGCGCCGCCCTTTGACGCCACGACCAGGTAGTCCTGGCCGTCTCGGGCGTAGACGAGCGCGTTCGTGCGGGTCGCCCCAGAACGGCGCCCGGTGCTCCGGAGCAGGAGCGAGGGCACGCCGATCGTCCGGTGCCCGATGCGCCCATCGGTGCGCTTGTACAGCTCGCCGTGGAGCCGAAGGACCTGACCCATGATGCTCATGCCCGGAGCTTATGCGAAGCGGGCCGGGACAGGGAGAGTCGACGTGCGACGATGCACGGCGTGTCGGAGATGTGGAACAGCGTCGCGCCGGGGTGGGAGGCCAACGCCGAGTTCGTCGATCACCACCTGCACGCAGCCACCGAGGCGCTGCTCGACGCGGCCGGAATCGCCGTCGGCGACGACGTGCTCGACCTCGGCTCCGGTCCTGGCGGAGCCGGGCTGGCCGCGGCCACTTGCGTCGGGCCGAGTGGGACGGTGGTGCTTTCGGACGTGGCCGCCGAGATGATCGAAGTGGCCACCCGCCGCGCCGGCGCGTCCCCGAACGTTTCGACCGCCGTATTCGACCAGAGCGAGATCCCCGGCCCGGAGGAACGTTTTGACGCGGTGATCTCCCGGCACGGCCTGATGTTCGCCGACGATCCGGTGACCGCTGTGGCTCAAGCCGTGCGAGTCCTGCGACCCGGGGGCCGCTACGCGGCGATGACCTGGGGGCCGAGATCGGAGAACCCGTGGCTCGGCGCGACGCTCGATGCTGTGGGCGAGCAGTTCGGTGTGCCCTTCCCGCCACCGAATGTCCGGGGTCCGTTCTCGCTCGACGACTCCGCGCTGCTCAAATCGGCTCTCGAGGCGGGCGGCTTGGAAGCGGTGCGCGTCGAGAGGATCGATGCGGCGATGCGAGTGCCATCGGTCGACGCCTGGTGGGAGCGGATCCCCAAGCTCGCGGGACCGCTGGCCATCGCTCTGCAGGGCATGGAGCCCGATGTGCGAGACGCGATCGCTCAGCGTGCGCGGGGCGCCGCAGCCGAGCTCGCCGAGCGCGACGGGGATCAGGTCGTGCTCGCGGGCTCGGTGCTGATCGGCGCGGGCCGCAAGCCCGCGAGCTGACCCTCAGCGCGTCTTCTTTTTCGCCGCGCTCCGCGCCTTCCCGACAGCGTTCCGGGTCTTGCCCTTGAGGATCTCACCCGTCCCCCGAGCCTTGGTGCCAGGACGCGCGGTGTCCTGGCCGGTCTGCTTTTTCACTCGGCCTTTGATCTCCTCGGCCTTGCCCTTCACGCGCTGTAGACGGTCACCCATCTTTCCTCCTTCGGTCAGCTGTCCTTGTTCGAGTCTGACTGGCTGCGGTAGGTCAGGACGGCCGTCGCCGTCCCGGTGAACGCCGCCGCGATGGCCCTGATCGGGTCCCTCGTTGGCATCCCCCCTAGTCGTGCGCAAACTGGACGGGCACGAACCGTTGTTCAAAGGTGCGTACCCGCAAAACGCGGACCACAACACGTGCAAGAAATCTTTTCTCCCGCGGCCGTGCGCGTGATCAGAACGCCGGATTGGCTGGATCCCCGATCAACACGGCCTCTGCTTCGCGAAAGCGAGCGCCCAGCGCCGGCGTCTCGAAAAACGTCATCAGCAGGCGATCGGCCGGCACGCTCTGGCGCCAGATGACGGCCGTCTCGGTGTTGGGCCCACCCGCGAAGTGCGCCTGCGCCACCGCTGCCGAGAAGGTCGCGGACACGAACGACGGACTCGGCCGCGGCGCAAGCGGACCGTCGACCGCCGCGCCCCGAGACAACGCGACCCGTGCCCGGTTCGTAGTCGACCAGAGCACCTGCATGAACGCCAGGCGGGCGATCAGATGCGCTGCGCGCCGTGGCTTTGCCCAGGGACCATCGAACAGGCGAGGGTCGCGCACGACCTTGCCCCGATACGGACATAGCCCGAGCTCCGCGAGCACGATCGCGTGCCCCTTGACGAGCTCTCCCGAGCCGGGATTGCTCACTAACCTCTCCGCAAACTGCCGGTCGAGCGCGAGCAGGTCACGGTCGGCCAGGAAACCTTCGAGCAGCTCCGCCAGCCGGCCATCCCCTTCCCAGTTCGCGACGTGGTGCTCGACGTCGAGATCCGGGACTCCCGCGCCGCGTGAGAGCCAGGCCCTGATCGCGCTGCGCTCGACGCCGATCTCGGCCCAGGTTCGCTCGCGGACGGCCGGCTCGCAGTCGATCGTGAATGGGCGATCGAAGCGCGTCCGGGCTCGGCGCAGCTCGGCGACGGTGGCCGGCGTCGCGATCGCAGCACCGTTGACGCCCGGCCCAGCGACGCGCTCACGCTCGCGCTTCACCTGAGCGCTCCGATCTATGTCGCCGAGGCTGTGCTCGAGCAGGCCGGCAAATCTTCATTCGAGCTCGACGAGGACGATTTGCGCGAGGACGTGAAGGAGATCGCCGACGAGACCAGAGCTCGCCTGGAAGCCGACGCCGACGTGCTCGCGACGCTCAGGCGCTCGTCACGTGAGTGAGACCTCTCTGGACAGCCTGCGTGGTCCGCTCGTGATCACCGGTCGCGAGCAGATCGAGTAGCGCACCGCGGAGGAGCGCGAGGACCAAGGTTCGCTGCGCTTCGCCGACAGGACTGTCGCGTTCGGGCCGCGGCTGCGCGGCCGCGAGGAGTCCCAGCCAATCCTCCACCGTGGCTCTGGCGAAGCCGGCCCAGGGTCCACGAAGCTCGACCAGCGAGCGCGCATAGCTCTCGACCCAGAGGCGCAGCAGCCCCCGATGCTCCTCGGCGGACAACCATCGCCACAGCTGAGACGCGGCGGCCGCGAGCTCACCGTCGCCGTCGCGCGGCATCCGGCTGAGCAGCTCGAGCTCCTCGGCTCGGGCGCGTGCGAGCAGCGCGCGGACGAGCTCGTCCTTGCTGCCGAACAGAAACAAGAGCACCCGCGGGCTCGACCTGATCGCGGCCGACAGCGGCCGCAGCGACATTCCCGCCAGCCCGTGCTCGAGCACATAGCCGTAAGCCCGCTCGAGCAGCTCGTCCCGGCGTGGGGAGACGGCTGGGGCCGTGTTGCTCACGAGTCGATACTGTACGCTACTGACACGACTGTTTCAGTCGGCCAGGACACATGCACACCGAGGCGTGGCACGCAACGCGAGTAACGATCCGGCCCCTGGGCGAGCCCGGGGACCGTGGCTGGGTCGTGATGACCCACGGCGAGCTGTACGACACCGAGTTCGGCTGGGACGCGAGCTTCGAAGCCCTCGTCTCCCGGATCGTGGCCGACTACGCAGGCGAGGCCGACAGCACACGCAACGCCGCTTGGATGGCCGAGCTGGGCGGTCAGCGAGTCGGGTGCGTGTTCTGCGTCGCCGGTGAGGACCCGAACGTCGCGCAGCTGAGGCTCCTCCTCGTCGACCCCGCGGCCCGCGGTCACGGCCTCGGTGCCCGCTTGGTGAAGACCGCGATCGAGTTCGCTCGCGGCGCCGGCTATGAGCGAATGCGGCTGTGGACCAACGACCCGCTCGCCGCGGCTCGGCGTGTCTACGTGCGGCACGGATTCGCTCTGATCGCCGAGGAGCCGCACCACAGCTTTGGGGTCGACCTGATCGGCCAGACGTACGAGCTCGAGCTCAGTTAGAGCACTCGTGGCAGGCCCCGTGAAGCACGATCTCGTGCTCGGTCACGGCGATCGGGACGCGAGCACTGAGTGCCTTGATCGCGCTCTCGAGCCCAGGGTCGCTGAACGGCAGCACCACCCCGCAGCTGTCGCACACGAGGTGATGGTGGTGCTCGTCGTGACCGCGGATCGGTTCGTAGCGCGCCATCGCCTGCCCAACCTGCACTTTCTGGACGAGATGCAGCCGCTCCAGCTCATCGAGGATGCGATAGATGCTCGCGCGGCCGATCGGACGCCGGCGTTCGCGCAGCGCGTCCTCGATCTCGATCGCCGACAGCGCGCAGCTCTGCGAGTCGAGCAGCTCGACGAGCACCTGCCGGGCGGCACCGGTGTGCCGCTTGCTCGCGGCGAGCACCCGTTGTGCGTGGCCGGCCCAGCTCTCAGTCTGCTCGTGCGCCATCGCTTCTCCAGTCTAGGTCTGAGCCCCGTCGGGACCTGGTATCGCAACCAGCCGACGCCGTCCCGGTCCGCGTCCACGCACCGTCGTCCAGATGCGCCCGCTCGCATAAGCACCGGCGCTGATGCTTCCGACGAAGAACCCGACCGGGAAGTTGGTCAGGTACGAGGCGGCGATCGCCGCCCACACGGTCACGAGCGCGATCGCCACCGACAATGCCACCGCACGGCCTGGCCGATCCGTGTACGAACGAGCGGCCGCGGGAGCGCCGATCATCAGGCTGAAGACCAGCAGCGTCCCGACAACGGGGACGGTCATCGTCGTCGCCAGCGCGAGCACGACGAGAAAGCACAGCTCGACGCGGAAGCTGCTCACGCCGCGTGCTTCGCCGAGGTCGCTAAGAACGGAGGACAGCATCAGAGGTCGATAGGCGAGCGCGATCGCCGCAACGCAGACGACTGCCAGCGCTGCGGTCGGAAGGACCTCGTTGCCGCTGATGCCGAGCACCTCTCCGAACAGGAGCGAGTAGACCTCGGGTGCGTACGCCACGCTCAGGCTGAGGAACAGCGACCCGAGCCCAAGCATCAGCACGAGTGCCAACGCCGTCACCGCATCCGCGCGCCCGCGCCGGCGCAGCCAGCCGATCAGGAGCGCTCCGAGCAGCGAGAAGACGCCGAGCCCGAGGATCGTGTTGACGCCGATCAGCGTCGCTCCGGCCGCGCCGGCGAACGAGCCATTGGGGATCGCGTGGGCCGCGAACGCCGCCCCCCGCAGCACGGTGAAGAAGCCGACGAGGCCGGACACCACCGCAACGAGCGTCGCGACCTCCCAGGCGTTGACCATCACTCCGGAGAACAAAGCTAGCCGTCGCGCTCGCTGCCGGGCGCAGCCACGAGCTCTGACCCCGTCCTGCTCGGGCGCCGGCTCGCTCTCCAGGCTGGCAGGCCGGAGAGTAGGTAGATGACGAACACGATGCTCACGACGAAGAAGCTCACCGGCCAGCCGCGGCCGGTGGGCGGCCAGTAGTAGCTGTCGTAGGCGAGCAAAATCCCCAGCCACGTGGCCGCCATCCCCAGTAGGCCGGCGGTCAGAATGGCCATTCCCGGCCGTTTGGTGATCCGCAGCGCCGCCGCGGCCGGCCCGACCAGCAGAGCGGTGCTGAGGATCGCGCCGATCGTGAGCGCGCACAGCGAGATCGAGAGCGACAGCGCCAGGAGATAGGCGAACCCGACCGCCCGCACCGGGATACCCCGCGCCGCCGCCATGTCCGGGCTCACCGAGCTGAGCAGCAATGGGCGGTGGACGCTGAGCAGGATTCCGAGCACCGCCAGCGCGAGCACGATTACCAGCGCGGTCGTCGAGCCGGAGATCGCGAACACGGACCCGAACAGGATCGTGACCGCAGCTCCGGTGGTGCTCTGGTAGGTGGAGTCCAGGTACAGAAACAGGGCGGCCAGCCCCAGACCGGCGCCGAGCACGACGCCGGTGGCCAGGTCTCGACCCCGCGGACGCTGAATCCCGATCAGCTCCATCGCCGCCGCCGCGATCACGCCGATCACGAGGAAGCCCCACAACGGCCCGACTCCGACCAGGTACGCGCCCGAGCCGCCTGTGGCACCGATGTCGGCCAGCGCCTCGCCGGCAAACGACTGCCCCCGCATCACGGTGAACACCCCGATCGCGCCGGACACCAGCGCCGCCAGCGCGCCGACGATGATCGCGGTCCGTACCGGTGAGCTGGAGAAGAAGCCCGGCTCGAACACGTGCGTCAGCAGACGGCTCACGACAGAACCTCGACGTGCGGGAGCCGATCGTCGCCATCGACGCCTTCCTCTCCCTCTCCCAGCGCTCCGGGGACGACCAGCACCCGGCCGTGGACGCGCAGGACGTCGACGTGATAGCCGTAGAGCCGGCTGAGCACATCGCTGCGCACGACCTCGTGCGCGGGCCCGCTCGCGGCTCGTCCCGAGGCCAGGTAGACGACGCGGTCCATGACCGGCAGCAGCGGGTTGATCTCGTGGGCCGAGATCAGGACCGCGATCTGCTGCTCGGCCGCGATCCGGGCCAGCAGCGCGACGACCTCATGGGCGCTGCGCAAGTCGAGGTTGGCCAGCGGCTCGTCCATCAGCAGCAGACTTGGCCGGCTGATCAGCGCATGGGCGATCAGTACACGCTGCTGTTCACCACCCGACAGCCGGCCGACCCGCGCATCGCCGAAGCTCTCCGCGCCGACGGCTTCGAGCATCTCGCGGACGAGTTCGCGCCGCCGCCGGGATGGCCGCGCGAAACCGAGCTTGTGCGCGTCGAGGCCCAGCCCGACCAGGTCCCGCGCACGCAGCGGCATATCGGGGTCGAGCAGGAACTTCTGGGGCACGTAGCCGATCAGGGGATTGCGCCGCGAGCGTGGGCGTCCGGCAACCAGCACGCTGCCCGAGCTCGGTGCCTGAAGTCCGAGGATTACGCGGAACAGGGTCGTCTTGCCGGCGCCGTTGGCACCTATCAGTCCGGTGAACTCACCGGCGCGGATGTCGAAGCCGACGCCCTCGAGCACCTCGCGGCCGCCCAGGCGCACACGCACGTCGCTCACGGAGAGGATCGCATCCTGGCTGCTCGCATCGGGCGCTCCGCTGGGCCGCAGCTCGGTGCTCACGGCTTGCCCCGGAGAGTTGGCGTCGATGCTCGGATGGCCACGGCCCGCTCGAGCGCCCCCAGCTCGGCCATCATCCACGACTGATAGGTGTAGCCGGGAGCCGGCATCGTCTCGTAGGCCCCGACAACGGGAATACCCGCGTGCCGCGCCTGGTCGAGAAAGCTCCGCGTGAGCGTGTCCGTGACCTGCTCGTTGTAGAGGATCGCCTTCACCAGGTGGGCAGCCAGCAGACGGTTCTGCGCGTCGATGCTCTGCGGGGCCGGATCGGTGCCGTTCATGATGTCGGCCTGAAGGCTGAACGGCGTCAGGTTCCGGATTCCGGCGGCCTCGAGCATGTAGTCGGCAACCGGCTCGGTGCTGGCCACCGATGTACCGGGATGACGCAGACTGAACTGTCGCAGTGACAGCAGCCACGGCTGCAGTGAGATCTCGAACCTGCGGGCGTTGGCCCGGAAGTAATCGGCGTGCGCGGGCGCGAGCGCCGACAGGTCGCCGGCCAGTGCCGTCGCGACCGCCGGCATCGTCCGCGGGCTGTACCAGAGGTGCGGGTTCGGCGTGGAGTCCGGGAGCCCGAGCAGCTTCTGGACATCGATCACCCGGCGCGAGGAGCTCGGGGCGGCCGCTTCGACCTTGGCCATGAAGTCGTCGTAGCCGAGCCCGTTCTGCACGACCAGCTTCGCCGAGCTGACCGTCTGGGCCACGCTCGCGCTGGCCTCGAAGCTGTGGGGGTCGGTGTTCGGGTTGCTCATGATCGCCGAGACCGTCACGTACCTGCCGCCGACCTGCGAGATCACGTTCGCGTACTGATTCTCGGCCCCGACGGCGACGATCGATCCGTGGCCCGACGTCATCGGCGAGGCTCCCGCCGCGCAGCCGGCGCAGAGCAGAGCGATGACGAGGGGCCAGGCGGCGCGGACGCGAACGGAGCGCGGCCCAGCTGGAACAGCACTCATGGGTGGGTCGGCCTCCCGTCAGAGCTCGAGCGAAGTGGCTCGGCGAAGCCTACACGATAATAATAATCATTCTCATTCTGACCGTGGCGAGTGCGCTGACTTTGCCCGGCGAGCGGGCCGGCGGGGCGCCGACTTTGCCCCGGGCGGGCGCCGACTTTGCCCCGGCGGGCGCCGAGACGCTGAAAACGCCTGGTTCAGACCGCGGGCTCGCGGCGTGCGAGGGGGTTGGTCTGAGAGGCCCGGATTCCGGGCCTTCTGGAGCGCACTCCTGGCCAGGTGCGAACGCGTGCTCCAGAGTGCACGCCGATTCGGCCTGGCCCCCGCGTGCCCTGATCAATCGCCGGAACGCCGCCCCAGCAGTCTCCGATGAGTACCGCGGGATCGCGCGGTCTACCTATCCGCAATGCTCAAGGACACAGACTCTGAAAGGAGGCAGACATGGGCAGGATCGTGGTAAGCGAGTTCGTTTCACTCGATGGCGTGATCGAGGCGCCCGGCGGCGGCGAGGAATACCGGCACGGCGGCTGGAGCTTCGAGATCGATCGCGGGCCCGAGGGCGACAAGTTCAAGCTCGACGAGACGCTCGAGGCCGAGGCGCTGCTGCTCGGCCGGGTGACCTACGACGGGTTCGCCGCCGCCTGGCCGACGATGCAGGGCGAGTTCGCAGACAAGTTCAACAGCATGCCCAAGTACGTCATCTCATCGACCCTCGAACAGCCCGAGTGGAACAACACGACGGTGCTCGGAGGCGAGCTCGTCGACGAGGTCTCGAAGCTCAGAGAGTCCTCGTCCGGGGACGTCGTCGTTCACGGCAGCGCGCAGCTCGTGCAGGCGCTGCTCGAGCACGATCTGCTCGACGAGCTGCGGCTGATGGTCTACCCCGTCGTCCTCGGCAGCGGAAAGCGGTTGTTCGGTCCGACGAGCGACAAGAAGCGCCTCAGGCTGACCGATACGAAGCTGGTAGGCGACGGAATCGTGATTCACACCTACGAGCGCACGCCGGACACCGCGCCGTGAAGCGCGGGCTGTTCATCGCTCCGTTCGATGAGCTGGTCGACCCCCGCCTGCTCGCGGAGCTGGCCCAGCGTGCGGAGAGCCGGGGCTGGGATGGGCTCTTCCTCTGGGACCACCTTGCCTATCCGGACCCCGTGCGCGCCGTCGCCGATCCGTGGATCGCGCTCAGCGCGATCGCCTGCGCCACGACCAGATTGCGGCTCGGTCCGATGGTCACTCCGGTGCCGCGCCGGCGCGTCCACAAGCTCGCTCGGGAGACGGCGACACTCGATCACCTCAGCCGCGGACGCCTGATCTTCGGCGTCGGGATCGGCAGCGACCGTACCGGTGAGCTGACGGCGTTCGGAGAGGTGCTCGACGCGCGCGAACGGGCGAAGCTGCTCGACGACGGTCTTGAGCGGCTGTCCGGCTACTGGGCGGGTGAATTCGAGCCGCTCCCGGTGCAGCGGCCGCGAATACCCGTCTGGGTGGCGGCACGGTGGCCCAGCCGGCGGCCGGTCCGGCGCGCGGCCCGTTGGGACGGGTTGTTCCCGATCGAGGTGCCCGGACCCGAGCAGCTGGCTGAGCTCGTCGCCGAGGTAGATCGGGCGCGAACCGACGCCGGCGCGTTCGACCACGTGATCGAGATCGACCCCGGCGCCGACCCCGGTCCGTGGGCAGCGGCCGGTGCCACCTGGGTACTCACGTCCTTTGGATCCCAACCCCGGGAAGCCGCCGTACGCGAGGCGATCGAGGCCGGCCCGTGATCACGGTGCCAGTGGCTCGGGGCGCGCCGCCGGCGTAGAACGAAAAAGGCCCGCGATCCGCAGGGGGCACACGGATCGCGGGCGCAGCGTCCTTGCTACCTCGACGCTAGGAACGAAAAATAAGAGAAGTCGAAAGGGTGAGCGAGGGGACTCGAACCCCCGACTGCCTGGATCAAGCGAGCCGCGACGTACCGGACCTACGGATGAGATGCGACGCGAATGGATACGTCGGGACGCAACGCCGGTCTCGCAGATTTGGACCAAGGTGGAGGTCGGCCTAGACCTTCTGGGGAGCGCTTACGGTCGGCGTCCAGCGAAGCTGTCCCAGTGCCGTCATCACTCGTCTCCGTCGCACCGAGATTCACGGTCACGGAGCACGACGGGGATCGGCCATGATCATCCCCGACCGCGAGCACCACGACGTCGAGCTTGAGGACGGCGTCGAGTGCTTCGGGTGGGCCGCCAAGCGGTGGCCGCGAGTACGGTTCACCGTTGAGCTAGATCCGCGGCAGCTCAGCGCGAATCGGAAGCGCTCGCTCGGACCGCGATAGGAGCGTCCGAGCGCGTAGGCATATCCGGGACACTCGGCGTAAACACCAAACGCATCTGCTAAAGGATCTTGGGATGCGCCAGATGAACAAAGGGCTGGGAGCCCGTTTGCGGCGCCGATACTACGTGCTGCAAGCCGCGCGGCGTGGGACTCCCAGCGCAGATGCAGGACCGGGTCTCCAAGCGCACGCGAGGCCGCCTTTCCGGCTGCAACCGAGTCCAGAGAGCCTGGAGCGCGTGAAAGCCGGGCTAGGGGTTCAACCCCTCGCTTACGTGACGACGTGGACGGCCAGGGCCGGGATGGTGTATCGCCAGCGCCGGCACTTCCGGCGCGGTGAAGGTCCGCGCCCGGTCGTGCCTCCGTCAGGAGCAGACCCGCTCGGGGTCGGTCACCTCACCGGCGCGAGGTGGGATGGCCCAACCCTCGATTTCGAGGCCCGCAAAATGTGGGTTGCCGTCTCCGAGTACACGGGGGCGCTTCATGTCGCGCAGTGGGAAGGCGAGCCCTTCCTCGGTTACGAGGGGTCAGACTATGTCTCGGTTCCGAGTTCGATCTGGCTTACCGAAGACCTGCGGATCTTCGCGCTGACAAACAAGAGCATCTTCCCGGGAGTCGAGACAGATTTCCACATCGCGCTGAGTAGCGGTGAGGTCTACAACGCCTGGCTGGCGAGGCCGAAGCCGCTTGACGAATTCTCCTGGGCCGATTGGCAGGAGCTGGAGAAGACGATGCGAGCCCGAGTTGACTACCTCGGAGCGGGCATCAGCGGTCCAAGCTTGGTTCTGACGAAGCTCGGGATCCAAGCCGGACTAGGCGAATGAACCAGCGCCTGTGGCGGTTCCATCTCGACCGTGAACCGGATCCTGAAAGGGCCCAAGACGATTGGAGGCCAGCCCGCTCGCCCTGAGGCAACCGGGAATTCATCCCGTTGCAGGGCCTTCCGAGGGGTGAGCGAGGGGACTCGAACCCCCGACCGCCTGGACCACAACCAGGTCGATAGAAGCCGACTCAGTTGCTCACGCCCGGATCTACGGGCGTTCGTGGATCCGAGGTGGGCTGAGGTTCTTTCAGATTGATGCCCAAATTGATGCCCCCCATGGCAGCGTTGACCAGATCGGCCTCGTTGGCTCCCGGCTGGTAGTCGGCATGATGAGCGTCGTCTTGAAGTCGCGATGGCCCATCCATTCTTGAATCGTCCGCATAGGAACTCCGGCTGCGGCCATTCTGGTCCCGAACGTGTGCCTCAGGGCGAGCACCGTCAGGTCTGGCAGCAGTTCGCCGAGCGGGCCGAGCGACCTCACCAGACGCTTGGCTACCTGAGCCTAGGTGAGTTACGCACCGCGGCGCGCGGCTCGACCTGCGCACGAACGGGAGCCTGAAGTGTCAACCGCCAGCGTCCACTGTAAGGCTAAGGTGATGGCAAGTCCCAATGAGGTGCGACGATACGATGATCGTCCCTCACGGACTGCTTGTCGGGATGGAAGCAAACCAATGATCGAGACGCTCTGGAGCCTCACCGAGGAGGAGTATCGGAAGCGCGTGGCGGCGGTGAGCGCGTGGGGAGGGGAGCAATGAGGCCTTTCGTCTTCAACGGCAACGGTCGTCTTGTCTTTCCTTCCAACTTCAGCGCCGAGTTGGACTTCTCCGTTCTCGAGACGCTGGCGCAGCTGGCAGCGGTGATCAGGCGCGACTTCGAGCTCAAGGCGCCAACCGGCACTGAGATCCTCGAGCGGGTCGACTCGGACGCCTATCGCTCCCGCTACGAGCTGCTGCGCGACCTCGCCATGAACCTGGTCTGGGGCAACCGCTACGCGATAACGATGTACGAGAAGCGTCCGACCCGGTGGCGCGATCTTCCCCGCCACCGCGATGACGTGTTCCTGCCGCTGCTGACTCCTTGGGAGCAGGGCGAGCGAAAGGTCGCTGCCGTAGCTGCGGCCTGGACCGAACTCCCACCTGCGTGGGACGCCGACGCCGAGGACCGGATCTTCACGCTCCTATTCGACATCTTCCGCCACAAGCGCCATCACGCGGCCGAGCTTCCGCCGGTGAAGCCGACCGTAGCCGAGATCACGAGCAATCCGGAGAGCCTCACTTTCTGCTTCCCGACCCACGACCCGGACTACCCGACCCGTAGCTACCAGGAGATCCTCGACTGCACGGAGGCGGTGCCCGAGCTCGAGGCGCTTCACCGTTTGGCGATGGTCCTCCACAACCAGTACCCGTGGGATCTGGCCCGAACGCGGCTGGTAGAAGTCGGGAAGATCGGCGACGACGATTTCGTCGTGGCGTTCGTCCCGCGAAACCACGAGGTGCTCGAGTTCATCCGGCGCGTCAAGGCCGGGCGTCCCGCGCGCCCGCGGCCCGCACCCCCCGCCCAGGCGCGGGAGCCGGTTGACCCCCTCCTGCCGATGGTCGTCCGCCAACAGTTCGCGCTCATGCCCCGCCTCGAGTCGCTGACGGTCGTCAAGGGCGAGCACGTCTGCACGAACGAAGACCTGATTCGCAACGCCGCCTACAGCTGGTCGCCGATGACCGCCGATGAGATCCAGGAGAAGACCGGGATCGAGGAGCGGCTCTATACGGAGCGCCGACTCGAGCACATCTCTCTGCAGGCGGCACGGGCGGCGCTCGAGGGCGCCGGGCGCCGGGCGGAGGAGATCGGATCGGTCATCTTCTGTTCGTGCACGAGCACGAGGCTGATCCCCTCCGTTGCGACCTGGCTTTCCGGGCAGCTCGGGATTTTCCAGACGCACGGTTCGTTCGACCTCGTCGCCGCCTGCGCCGGCTTCCCCTACGGCCTCGGTGAGGCGGTGCGTCTCCTCCAGGAGGTGAAGCGCCCGGTGCTCGTCGTCTGTGCCGAGAAGTTCTCGGACAAGATCGGCAGCGTTCGCCCGTCCCGGATGATCTTCGGCGACGGGGCGTCCGCGCTTGTCGTCGGGCCCGCCGCGCCGGGTGGGCCGCCCGACATCGAGGTCGTGCAAATCTACGCCAGCGGCCCGGTCAGCCAGGTGAACTCGATCATCTGGCCCAACCCCGAGTTCGACAACAACATCACGGTCTATGGGCCGGAGGTAAAAGCGCTCGTCAAGCGCTATCTGGTCCAGATGATGGGCGAGCTGCGCACACTGAGTGCCCCTGACGGCGGCGGGGGCTCGCTGCTCGACGCGATCGACATCGTCGTTCCCCATCAGGCCAATAAGACGATGGTCGCCGACATGGCGGTCGCGGCCGGCCTCCCGGCCGATCGCCTCTACTTCAATGTCGAGAAGGTGGGGAACGTCTCGGCCGCCAGCATCCCGCTCGCGATCTACGACGCCGTCCGGGAGGGCGTGATCGACCGGCCGATGCGCGTCTTCACGCCGGCCTTCGGGGCCGGCGCGGTCGGCGGCTACACGGTCATCCGCATCGACCCCGCCATCGTCGTTCCCGAACGGGCCGAGCAGGCCGAGCTGATGACAGTTCCGGAAGGCAACGCGGCCTCCTCGTTGGAAGATGTCCGAGCGGCGTTCGGAGGGTGACCCCGGATTCAGACGCGTAGCGATCGTCAACCGTGGCGAGGCTGCGGTGCGCCTGATCCGCGCCGTCCGAGAGCTCAATCTCGAGCACGGCTGGGGGATGCGGACGATCGCTTTGCACACCGAGGTCGAGAGGGGGGCGATGTTCGTGCGCGAGGCCGACGAGCAGGTGATCATCGACGGGCAGCGTCCCTACCTCGACCACGGCGAGCTCGATCGAGCGCTCCGGGCGAGCGGCGCCGACGCGGCCTGGGTCGGGTGGGGCTTCGTCGCCGAGGACGCCGCCTTCGCCGAGATATGCGCCCGCATCGGCATCGTCTTCATCGGTCCGCCGCCCGACGTCATGCGGCGCCTGGGCGACAAGATCGGCGCCAAGTTGCTCGCCGAGCAGTTGGGCGTGCCGGTCGCCGCGTGGTGCCGCGACCCGGTGGAGACGGTGGACGCCGCCGCCGACTGCGCCCGTACGATCGGCTACCCGGTCGCGATCAAGCCCCGGGCCGGCCGGGGCGGGCGCGGCATTCGCTTCGCTGCGCGCGAGGAGGAGCTGGCCCAGGCGTTCGAGCGTGCGCGGGCCGAGGCGCTGCTGTCGTTCGCCGACGCGACGGTGTTCATCGAGCGCCTGGTCACCGGCGCGCACCACGTCGAGGTTCAGGTCATCGCCGACCACCACGGCGCCGTCTGGGCTGTGGGCGTGCGCGACTGCTCGATCCAGCGCCGCACCCAGAAGCTGATCGAGGAGTCGAGCTCCCCGGCGCTCAGCGCCGAGCAGGAGCGCGAGCTGCGGGCTACGGCCGTCAACCTGATCCGGTCAGTCTGCTATCGCAGCGCCGGCACCGTGGAGTTTCTCTATCAGCCCGACCAGCAGGTCTTCGCGTTCCTCGAGGTCAACCCGCGGCTTCAGGCCGAGCACCCCGTCACAGAGGTGACGACCGGGCTCGACCTGGTGAAGCTGCAGCTTCACGTTGCTCAGGGAGGGCACCTGGAGGGGGAGCCGCCACCCACCTTCGGCCACGCGATCGAGGCCCGGCTCAACGCCGAGGACCCCGAACGGGGCTTCGCCCCGGCGTCCGGGACGGTAGAGCGCCTGATGCTGCCGTCCGGGCCGGGGGTGCGGGTCGAGACGGGCATCGCCGAGGGCGACGTCATCTCTCTCGAGTTCGACTCGATGTTTGCCAAGGTCGTCGGCTGGGGGCGGGACCGCCCGGAGGCCAGGGCGCGGTTGCGCCGCGCTCTGGCGGAGACGACCGTGGTCGTGCGCGGGGGGACGACGAACAAGGCCTTCCTGCTCGATCTGCTCGACCGCCCGGAGATGATCGCCGGCATCGCCGACACCGGCTGGCTGGATCGCCTCGTCGCCTCGGACGGCCACATCCTGACTCGTCACGCCGACGTCGCCCTGCTCGCCGCCGCGATCGGCATGTACGACTCCGAGCAGGAGCTCGAGCGCCGCGGCTTCTATGTTGGCGCCACTCGCGGCCGGCCCCGGGCAAGCCACCAGATCGGCCGGACGTTCGACCTCCGCCACCGAGGGCAGGCCTATCGTCTCGCCGCCGCGCAGACGGGGCCCCGTCGTTACAAGATCGAGGCCGACGGCGAGACCGTCGACGTGCAGGTCGAGCCGCTGCGCCGCTTCGCGCGCCGGCTCGCGATTGGCGGGGAAGCGTTCACCGTCGACTCGGTCACCGACGGTTCGGATTACCTGATCGAGGTCGAGGGCGTCGCCCATCGCGTGTCGCGAGACGAGGGAGGGGTCGTGCGGGCTCCCTCCCCGGCGCTGGTCGTGGCCGTGACCGTGGCTCCGGGCGACGAGGTGGAGGCGGGGTCGCCGGTCGCGGTCCTGGAGGCGATGAAGATGGAGATGACGGTCGTGGCCACACATGCCGGCCGGATCCGGGAGGTGCTCGTGGCCGGCAGCACCCACGTCGACGCGGGAGCGCCGCTGGTGAGCGTCGAGCCGTTGATCATCGAAGGCGTGGGGACGCCCGACGCGCCGCGGATCGGCTTCGGCGCGGCGGCCGCTGCATCGGACCCTGGCGCCCGCCCTCGCGCGCGCGCACACCTGGACGCCCTGCGCAGTCTGATCATGGGCTTTGACGTGAGTGTGGAGGAGGCCCGCCGACTTGTTGGCGAATTCCAGCGGGCCCGGAACGAGCTGCCTCCCGATGATTCTGAGCTGCTTCACGGCGAGCTCGAGATCCTCACGATTTTCGCTGACCTGGCTGAGCTCTCCCGTAACTGGGCGGCGGCAGAGCGGGAGGACCTCGACGAGGAGGAAGGCGAACGCGTCCGCAGCCCCCGCGAGCACTTCCGGTCATACCTACACTCGCTCGACGTCGAGAGCGAGGGCCTGCCGGAGACGTTCGTCGCCAGACTCGGGCGCGCGCTGGCCCATTACGGCGTGCACGAGCTGGAGCGCAGGCCCGAGGTCGAGGAGGCGGTCTACCGGATCTTCCTCGCCCACCAGCGCGCGCCAACACAGGTGCCCGCCGTGATGGCGCTGCTGGACCGACGCCTCCAGCAGGCCGAGGC
>DATCNP010000016.1:0-22159 GCA_036565205.1 Solirubrobacteraceae bacterium
CGGCGCGGCCCTTGGGCTCCTCCCAGTCCTCCTGGCGCCCGAGCGCTGTCTCGTCGAGCAGGTAGTAGGAGCCACCGATCGTCTCCGTCCCGCGCGCGTAGACCGAGTAGGTGTGAAACACGCGCTCGCCGTCGCGCAGGAAGTGGCTCCGGCCCGGATACTCGCCGTCGAACTCGGACGATCCGCTGCGCCGCTGGTGCTCCTCCTTGGAGCGGTAGTTGTACTCCGGCGGCGCCACCTGCTCATCGACGGTGACGTGGAAGTCGTAGTTGAAGTCGCTGCCCTGCGAGGAGTACCACGGGAAGCTCCAACCGCGCGTCGCCTTGTAGCGCTCGAGCGTCTCGAGCGGCGCCCGCGAGACGTAAGCGATCGAGGTGTCGCGCGCGTGAAGGTGCTCGATCATTCCCGGCGCGACCTCGTCGGCCCCGGCGGTGCAGCTCGGGCAGCCGTCCTCCCACGACGGATCGAACATGAAGTGCACGATGACCAGCTGGTGGCGGCCCTCGAACAGGTCGATTAGGCCGACCTCGCCCTGCGGTCCCTCGAACCTGTAGTCCTTGGTCATCTCGACCATCGGCAACCGCCGTCGGGCGGCACTCAGCTCGTCCCGGGCCTTGGTCATCTGCTTTTCGCGCGCCAGCAGCTCGGTCCGGGCGGCCAGCCATTCATCTCTCGATACGACCTCGGGCAGGGCCAATCAGGGCCTCCTCTCGTTCGGGCGTTCCGGTGCTTTACAGACTAGGACCGCAACGCGGCCGAGAACTCATCGCCCGAGGTAGGCGCGCTTCAGGTCCTCGCTCTTGAGCAGGTCCGCCGCGGAGCCCGAGAGCACGATCTCGCCGGTGGACAGCACGTAGCCGCGGTCGGCGATCGAGAGCGCCATGGTGGCGTTCTGCTCGACCATCAGCACCGCCACTCCCGACTCGTGCACCTCCTTGATGATCCTGAAGTTCTGCTGCACGAGAGCCGGCGAGAGGCCCATCGACGGCTCGTCCATCAGCAGCAGCCGCGGGCGTGACATCAGCGCTCGTCCCATCGCCACCATCTGCTGCTCGCCGCCCGACAGTGTGCCGGCGAGCTGGGCTTTGCGCTCCTCCAGCCTCGGGAACAGCGTGTGGACCCGCTCGAGGTCCTCATCGAACGTCTCGCCGCTCTGGAGCACCGCGCCGAGCTCCAGGTTCTCGCGGACCGTCATGCCGGGGAACAGTCGCCGGTTCTCGGGCACGATCGCCATCCCGCGAGAGATCCGCTCCGGAACGCCTCGGCGCGTCACGTCCTCGCCGTCGAGCAGCACCTTGCCCGAGCGCGGGCGGACGATCCCGAGGATCGTCTTGAGCGTCGTCGACTTGCCTGAGGCGTTGCCTCCCAGCAGGCAGACCAGCTCACCCTCCCCCACCTGCAGCGAGATCCCCTCGAGGATCCGCATCTGCCCGTAGTAGGTGGTGACGTCGTCGACGCTGAGCAGCATCGTCATGTGCTCTCGGCCAGTGCCTCGGGGTCGCGGCCGAGGTAGGCCTCGACCACGCCGGGGTGGTTCGCCACGGCGTCAAAGCTGCCCTCGGCGAGCTTGACCCCATGATCGAGCGCGATCACCCGGTCCGAGCAGCCCGCGACCACGTGCATGTCATGTTCGATCACGAGGATCGCCAGGCCGAGCTTGTCGCGGAGCTCACTGATCAGCTCGGTCACCTCGTGCGTCTCGTTGGGGTTCATCCCCGCGGCGGGCTCGTCGAGCAGGAGCAGTTTCGGCCTGGTCGCCAGCGCGCGGGCGATCTCGAGCCGACGCCGGTTGGCGTAGGAGAGGCTGTAGGCGGGCTGGTCCCAGCGGTATCCGGCCAGGCGCTTGCCGAAGAACGAGAGCACCTCCTCGGTTAGCGCCTTGACCTCCCGATCCTCGCGGCGCGCCCGCGGGAGCCGCAGGATCGATTCGAGCGGCGTCGACCTGGTGGCACCGTAGGTGGCCGCCATCACGTTCTCCTTGACAGACATGTTCAGGAACAGCCGCAGGCTCTGGAACGTCCGGGCAATGCCGGTCTCGGTGATCTTGTTCGGCCGCCGGCCGACGATGCTCTCGTCGGCGAACCGGACGTCGCCCGAGGTCGGCTCGTAGATCCCGGTGATCACGTTGAAGACGGTCGTCTTGCCAGCTCCGTTGGGGCCGATCACGCTGACGACGTCGCCCTGGTTGACGGTCAGGTCGAGCTCGGTCAGCGCCTTAAGGCCGCCGAAGGAGAGCGAGACCTTGTCGAGCTCCAGCAGAGCCATTCGTCACACCACCTCGACGCGTCGGGAGCCGAGCAGGCCCTGCGGGCGCGCATTCATCATCACGATCAGGATCGCGCCGAGCAGGATCTGGCGCGTGATCGAGGGCTGCGATACGAGCCGCCCCTCCCACACGCACGCCGCGAGGTATAGCGTCGGCACGATCAGGATGTCGCGCGCGAGCCCCTTCACCTGAACCAGTGCGATCACCATGCAGATCAGTACGACGTAGCCGATGTTGCCGGCGCGTGTTGCGTTTGCCGGCACGATCACCCAGTCGTGGACGAGGCTCGAGATCCAGCCGCCCGACTGCGGGCCGCCGGCGACCGCCGAGGCGCTGATCGCCTTGGCGATCGTGTGCGCGATCAGCCCGAACAAGGCGGTCGCCCCGAGGATCGCGCCGAGCCGCTGCCAGGGACGGATCTTGACGATCATCGTCGCCAGGATCACACCGTAGAAGATGTATCCCGCCTCGGTCGTGCTGCGCAGGAACCCGTCGAGCGTGACCGAGATCACGAGGCCGCCGAGCACCGCGCCGGCGAGGCTGCCAGCCCCGCCGAGGATCAGGCCAGCGTAGATCAGGATCAGAAACGGCGTGTCGAAGTCCGGCGGGAACACGCTGACCTGCTGGGCCGCGAATACGGTCCCGGCCATCGCCGCAATCACCGCGCCGAAGCTGAACGCCATCAGCTTGACGCGGTTGACGGGGATCGTCATCAGGTTTGCCGCGAGCGGATCCTCACGCACCGCACGCCAGGCGCGGCCGATGCGGGAGGTATCGAGCAGGTGCAGCACTGCCACCGTCGCGACGAGCAGCACGAGCAGGACGTAGAAGTAGCCCTTGTTGGAGAGGATCGCGTGGCCGAAGAACTTGTAGGGGTCGATTCCGACGATCCCGTTCGGTCCGCCGAGCTTGGTCGGCGCGACGTTGTTGGTGAACTCGACGAACGCCTCCCCGAAGAACAAGGTCACGATCGCGAGGTAGTCGCCGAGCAGTCTTCGCGAGGGCCAGCCGACTGCCAGGCCGAGGATCGCAGCGGCGACCATCACGATCGGAACCGACACGAGCGTCGGGAGATGGACGCCGGCGGTGCTGAGCTGGTCGGAGGACAGCAACGCAAACCCGTAGGCGCCGAAGCCGTAGAACGCGATGTAGCCGAGGTCGAGCAATCCCGCCCAGCCGACCGAGATGTTCAGCCCGACTGCGAGGATCGCCAGCAGCAGCGCGTTGATCCCGACCTGCACCTGGAAGTCGTTGGAGGTCAGGAGCGGGACGATCGCGCCGGCGAACGCCGCGAGCGCCAGGCGCGGCCACCAGCCGAGACGCCCGAACAATCGCTGCGCGTCGCCGAGACGGCCGGGCCGGTATTCGCGACGACCGCCGGAGCGGGCGACCCATTCGTCGACGCCGATCGACGGGTCCGTCTGCGCAGTCGAGGCGACGGGAGGCTGTTGTTCGGTGCTCATCGCGCGGCCGGGGGCTCAGACCTTCTGGAGGGGAGCGCGGCCGAGCAGGCCCTGCGGGCGCAGGATCATCACCGCGATCAGGATCCCGAACACGATCAGGTTCGAGTACGTCGAGGAGATGTAGCCGGTGATCATCGCCTCGGCGATCCCGATCAGCATGCCGCCGAGCATCGCTCCTGCGATCGAGCCGATTCCGCCGACGACGGCGGCGGTGAACGCCTTCAGCCCGGCGATGAACCCGATCAGGGTGAAGATCTGGTTGAACACCAGTCCGGCCATCACGCCGGCGACTCCAGCCAGCGCCGACCCCAGGAAGAAGGTCATCGAGATCGTGTAGTCGACGTTGATCCCGAGCATCTCGGCCGCCTCGCGGTCGGACGCGACGGCGCGCATCTGCTTTCCGAGCGTGGTGCGGTCGACGATCACCCGCAGGCCGAACATCAGGATCACGCTCAGCACGATCACCATCAGTCGCGCGTCGTCGATATTGAGCACGCCGATGTGGATACCCGTCGAGAACGGGATGAAGGCAGAGGTGTTGTAGTCGCGAAACGAAGCCCCGAACAGCAGCAGCACGCTGTTCTCGAGCAGGAACGAGACGCCGAGCGCGGTGATCAGCGGCGCGATCCGCGGCGCGTCACGTAGCGGCCGGTACGCGAAGCGCTCGATCGCGACGCCGAGCGCCCCGACGCCGCCGCCGGCCAGCAGGAACATCACCAGCAACAGCAGCGGTACCGGGATGCTGAGTGCGGTCGGACCGCCGAACCACTGGATCACGAAGTAGCCGACGAACGCCCCGACCATGTACAGGTCGCCGTGGGCGAAGTTGAGCAGCTTCAGCACCCCGTAGACCATCGAGTAGCCGAGCGCGAGCAGCGCATAGAGGCTGCCCTGGGTCAGTCCGTTCACAAGTTCCTGGATAAAGAAACGCATGGGTTGCGGTCGGCAACTTAGCTGCGCCGGCCGGCGTGCGCAGAGCGCACACGCCGGCCTGTCGCGTCAACTGAGCTGATCAGGTGCTCGTGACCAGCTTGTACTGACCCTGCTTGTTGATCTTGAACAGGAACCACTTCGCTCCGACGAGGTCGCCGTGGGCGTCGAACTTGATCGGCTGCCCGAGGATCGTCGTCGGCTCGTTGGTGGCCTTGATCGCCGCCAGCACGTTGCTGCGGCTCGGCGCCCCTCCGCCCTTGCAGACCGACGAGATCGCCTCGTCGATGACGTGCGTCGCCGCGTACACCGGCGGGCCGAACGTGCCGTACTTCGGGTACTTGGCCTTGGCTGCGGCCGCGATCGCCGCGTCTGCCGGAATCGCCTTGATGTCCGGTCCGAACGCCGAGACGTACGACCCCGGGATCGTGAACGAGGACGACTGCGTCCCGTCCGTTCCGAAGAGCGTGACGTTCTTGTGCTGCTCGGCGAGGTTCTTGCCGAACTGCTCGGCGTTCGCCGCGACCTGCCATGGCAAGACCACGACCGTCGTCTGCGGGCTGACCTTGGCGACAAGCGACGAGAAGTCAGTCACCTTCTGGCTTACCGACTCGTGGTCGACCTTGATGCCCGCGGCCTTGAACACCGGCAGCATCGACGACACCAATCCGGTCGAGTAGACCTCCTGGTCATCGACGATCATCAGTGCCTTCGGGTGAAGGTGGTTGACGATGTAATGCGCGTCCTGCGGACCCTGCAGGTCGTCTCGCGACACCACGCGGAAGAACGTCGGGTTCTTCCCCGCCGTCAACGCCGGGTTCGTGGCAGAGCCGGTGATGAACCCGAGCCCGGCGCGACCGAACAGCGGCCCGACGGCCGCGACTTCCTGGCTCCCGGCCGGCCCGACTACCGCGATCATCTTCCCGTTCGCGATGAACTGCTGCGACACCGTCGTCGCCTGGGCGGGCTGTAGCTGCGTGTCGCCCTGGACCAGGTTGATGTTCGTGCCGTTTGCCTTGTTGTCCATCGCGACGGCGAGCTGGGCGAACGCCAGCTGCTCCTGACCGAGGACCGCCACCGGACCGGTGAATGGACCCTCGACCCCGACCGTGGCGGCGCAGGCGCTCTTGGTTGAGCCGCCGCTGCCGCTGCTCGCAGCGGCGCTGCTGCTGCTGCTACTACTGCTGCTTCCGCAGCCGGCCGCGATCAGTGCCATCAGCACCGCCGCGAACAGGATTCGCAACTTCATGGATACGTCCTCCTCTGGAAATGGATTCTCTTTCTCATGCCGCCTCCGACGCCCGACCGGGGTCGAAGGCAGGCGTTCCATCCGGGTAATAAGCCGCGGCCGGTGACCCGGCGGGTCGGAACACCGCGACTACGTGCATCGGGCCCTGGCCGGTGTTCTCGAGGCAGTGAACCGTACGCGAGGGGAGCTGAATGCACGCCCCGGGACGCACGGGCGCCTCGACGCCGCCCGAGCGCATCACGCCCTCTCCATCGAGGACATAGATCACCTCGTCGTAAGTGTGGAAGTGGTCCGGCGCGCGCGCCGTGGGGATGTAGCCCACGAAGTGGGTCGCCGAACGCAACCCGCAACTCGGATCGGCCACGATCCGAAACTCGCGCTCGGTGGTGGCCTGCTGCGAGGTCTGGTCGGCCAGCCGGCGCACCATGCAGCGCGGCGCCGGGTCGGCGCCGGCGGGCTCGGGGTCGGGAATCCGAACTGACACGATGCGGAGGGCCTCCGAGCCTGAGCCGCGGAGCTCGTATTGCACCCCGGGGGCGAGGGAGGCGCCGAGCTGCGGTTCGAGCGGATGTGCCTCACCGTCGATCGTCAGGCTGCCGTGACCCTCGAGCACGAACAACGTCTCTTCGCAGGCGCCGGTGCTGCGGCGCGTGCAGCTGCCGGGTGCGCATTGCAGCACCGCCTGCTCGAGCGACGAGAAGCCGGTGTGGGCGCCCACCATCGCCCTGACAGTCAGTGAGTCCTCCGAGCTCGGAGTGACCTCAGCGGTCTGTAGCACTCGCACGCCGGAACTCACGGCAGGTGATTGCGCATGTCATGCACGGATGGGATCTGGATCGTTCTGGGGCGGCCCGCCGCGCCCGGGCGGGTCCGCGCGATGCGGGCACCCTCGCACATTCGTGTCACCAGGGTCAAACCCCTTCAGGCGCTTCGTGTTAGCTCTCGGTGAGGCTCGCATGAAGCGAGATCTCCACTCCGGCCAGGGCCAACGAGACAGGGCAGGTGGTCTTGGCCTGCTCGGCCAGCGAGACGAACGTCCCGGCATCGACGCCGGGCACATCGCCGACCGTCTGCAGATCGATCCGCGTGATGCGGAAGCCGGCGTCCTGCTGCTCGAGCACCACGCGCGCTGTGGTGCGCAGCTCACGCGGGGGGTTGCCTCGCTCGGAGAGCAGATCGGCCAGCGACATCGTGAAGCAGCCGGCCTCGGCGGCGCCGATCAGCTCCTCGGGATTGGTCGCTCGGTCGACGTCCTCGACGCGGGCGCGAAGCGTGAACGGGCCTTCGTAGGCGCCACTGCCGAGTGCCAGACGCCCCCCACCCTCCGGGACGGTCCCCTCCCAGCTCGCCTCGGCACTACGAATCACGCGAATGCTCAAATGAATCTCCTGACTGTGCGCTGCTCGAACGTGACTCGAGGGCGTTCGTCCCGGTCCGCGGCCCCCAAGTTTGATTTTGTAGTCTTGATCAAATCATCGTCGCCGGGTGTGCGCAAGGCGCGGAGGCTGTGATTTTGTTAGCTCCGGGCCGCGCCTCAAGACGCGGCGGGCCCGCAAATCCCGCGGAGAAGGAGTTCTCGATGGCCGTAACGCTGAGCCACACCGCCGACCTCGAGGCCGTCCGCAGCCGGTTCACGGCTCTCGGTCGAGGCTTCACATTCTTCGACGCCCCAGGGGGTTCGCAGGTGCCCGACGAGGTCGGCGACGCGATCGCCCGGACCATGCGCGAGGGAAGCGCCAACCTCGGCGCCGTCTACGAAACCAGCCTCCGCGTCAAGGCGATCCTCGAGGAGGCCGAGGCCAAGGCGGCACGCTTCCTGGGTTGCGACCCACAGGAGGTGATTTTCGGGCCGAACATGACCACGCTGGACTTCATGCTCTCGCGCACGGCGGGACGCAGCTTCGAGGCCGGCGACCGGATCCTCGTCTGCTCGCTCGATCACGACGGCGGCGTCGCCCCCTGGCTCGAGCTCGCCCACGACAAGGATCTGGTGGTCGAGGTCATCGGGCTGAACCCCGACACGACGGTCGACTATGAGGACCTGCAGAGCAAGCTGACGCCGCGCACGAAGGTGGTCGCGTTCGCCTGGGCCTCGAACGCGATCGGAACGATGGTCGACGCCCGCCGAGTGGCCGAGCTCGCCCACAGCGTCGGGGCGCTGGCTTGGATCGACGCCGTGCACTACGCGGCGCACGAGTCGATCGACGTCCGAGCGGTCGACGCAGACGTGCTGATCTGCTCGCCGTACAAGTTCTGCGGGCCTCACCTCGGCGTGGCCTACGGCCGCGCCGAGCTGCTCGAGACGTGGCGCCCGTACAAGGCCCGTCCGGCGCCGACGACGCCGCTCAGCCGCAGGTTCGAGACCGGGACGTTGCCGTTCGAGCTGCTCGCCGGCTTCAACGCGACGATCGACTACCTGGACTCGATCGGGGGATTCGAGACGATCGTCCCCCACGAGCGCGGGCTCGGCGAGCGCTTCCTCGACGGCATCTCCGACGCCATCACCGTATACGGGCTGCCGGGGATGGAGGGTCGGGTGCCGACATTCCTGATCAACGTCGACGGCGTCCCAGCGGCCGACGTAGCCACGCAGCTGGCGGCCAAGCAGATGGGCGTGTGGGCCCACGACTCGTGGTACTCGCTGAACCTATACAAGAACCTGGGCTACGAGAAGGACGCGGTCAGGCTCGGGTTCATCCACTACAACACGCCCGAGGAGGTCGACCGCCTGATCGAGGCGCTCGAGTCGACGCGCTCCGGAGGCTAGTCGCTCGCCGCGCGCTCGGCGTCGAACAGCTCGACCAGCCGGCTGCGCGCGTCCCACAGCTTGGGTAGTTGCCGCTGGCCGACGAGCTTCGAGAGCACCTCGACCGGCGTCCCCTGGGTGCCGATCGAACGCTCGCCGATCGCCCGGGTCACGGTGGTGTAGTGCCGAGAGCGCCAGACCCAGATGCGCTCGTCCCAGTCGGTCAGGGCCTCGGCCAGCTGGTAGAGCGCCTCGAACTCCCGACCGCGCTGGTAGAGCTCGGTCAGCTCGAGTCCCGCTCGCTGCAGCGCGCGGTCGAAGGCGAGGGCGATCTGCTGCGTCACGCGTGCGACGCGGCGGAACCCCGGTGAGTCGAAGCCGCTGCCGTGCCCGAGCACGACGCGGATCTCCTGATACTCCCATGGGGACATCTGACCGAGCATCTCGAGCTGGGTCGTGATGTAGCCGAGGCTCATCACGGCGCGGCGGATGAGCCGCAGCGCGGGCGCGAGCTCGTCGCGGTCGATCAGCCCGGCCGACTGCTCGATCTCCGTGCTCGCGAGCTTCAGCCACAGCTCGGAGGATTGGTGCACGGTCTGGAACAGGAGCTCGTCGTGGTGCACCTGCTCCTCCGGAGCCTTCTGCAGCGAGAGCAGCTCGTCGGTGCGCAGGTAGCGTTCGTAGTCGCTCGCGCCCTTGCCCGGCAGCACCGGCGTGTTCATGTCACTCATCGCCCGCCTCCTTCGTCTCGGGCCCGGGAGGGGCGCCGAGGATCTCGGCCAGCTTGCCGAGGTTGATGTTGCCCCCCGAGACGATGCACACGACCTTGCCCGACCCCGCGCGCCCGGCGAGCGCAGCGGCGGTGGAGAGCGCGCCCGCGCCCTCGGCGATCACGCGGATGCGCTCGGCCAGCATCCTGACCGCGGCCGCCGCCTCGTCGATCGAAACTGTGAACGCGTCGTCGACGACCTCCCTCACGCGCGGCCACATCGAGTCCAGCACCCGACGGCTCCCAGAGCCGTCGACGAACGAGGCCGTGTACTCGACGTCCGTGGGCTCGCCGGCCCGCAGCGCCGCCGCCATCGCGGCGCCCGTCGCCGGCTCGGCCGTGTAGATCTTGGTCTCCGGGCGCAGAGCCTTGATCGCGCTGGCGATCCCGACCGTCAGCCCGCCGCCACCGAAAGGGATCACGACCGCGTCGGGGTCGGGCAGATCCTCGAGCACCTCAAGTCCGATCGTCCCATTGCCGGCCATCACCGCCGGGTCCTGGACGGGGTGGACGAACAGCCCCTCCATGCCCTCGATCCGCGCGGTCACGATCGCCCGCCACCAGTCGTCGTAGGGGACCTTGATGACCCGTGCGCCCAGGCGCTCGATCGCGTCGAGCTTGGTCTGCGGTGCGTGCTCGGGAACGGCGATCGTCGCCGGGAGGCCGAGCTCGCGGGCGACCCACGCGACGCCCTGGGCCATGTTCCCGGCGCTCGCGGTCAGCAGACCGTCGCGCAGCGACTCCGCCGAGGCGCTGCGAATCGCGTTCGCGGCCCCGCGAATCTTGAACGAGTTGATCGGCTGGAGCGTCTCGAGCTTGAGATAGATCTCGGCCGGTGCGTCGGCGATGCGCAGGCGCACGAGCGGCGTGCGCACCGCGACATCCGCGATCCGCGTCCGCGCGGCCTCGATCTCGGCGAGCTCGATCACAGCTCGACCTCGGTGCCGAACCCGTGGCGCCGGGCGGCCGCGACGGCGTACTCGGCGGCGGCGAGATCCTCGACGGCGATCCCGAGCGACCGGAACAGAGTCAGCTCGCGATCGTCGCGGCGCCCTGGTCGCTCGCCGATCAGAACCTCGCCGAGCTCGGCCCGGACGTGGTCGCCGTCGATCGCTCCCTGCTCGAGCGCCAGGCGGTATTCCCCGGCCTCGGCCGCGAGCGACTCGCGGCTGTCGCAAAAAAGCGAGCTCGCGACGACGGTCTCGACGTCGAGCTCGCGCGCGGACGGGGTGCTGGCGCCGACGGCGTTGACGTGGACGCCGGGCCCGAGCCAGTCGCGCTGGAGCACCGGCGTCTTCGAACTCGTCGCGGTGAGAACCACGTCAGCTCCGCGCACTGCCTCCTCGGCGCTCGCGGCAAGCGTCAGGTTCGTGCCAGCGCTCACGGCCGGCGCGTCTTCGAGCACGGCCTGTGCGTGCTCCGCTGTCGGGGCGTATACGCGGACAGTGTCGAAGTCCCTGACCGTGAGCAGCGCGCGGAGGTGCGAGCGTGCCTGAACGCCGGCGCCGAGGATCGCCAGCGTCCGCGCGTCCTCGCGTGCGAGCGCGCGGGTGGCGACGGCGGTGACGGCGGCCGTACGGACATCGGTGATTGCCGAGGCGTCGAGGATCGCCGTCGGAACGCCGATCTCACCGTCGAACAGCGTCACGATCCCCTGGTGGGTGTCGAGTCCGCGCGAGGGGTTGTCAGGTATCAGGCAGATCGCCTTGAGCGCGAAACTCGCCGGGGCATCGTCCCCCGCCGCCCGCCAGCCGGGCATCAGGCCCATGAAGCCCGCTGCCCCCGGCGGCACCATGACCGAGCGCAGCGGGTTGTAGGCCTCGCCGCGGGCGCGCATCGCGAGCACGCGCGCCATCGCGTCGGCACACTCCTCCGGCGGCAGCGCGCGCTTGACGTCGTCGTGGCTGAGGATCAGGACCCGCATCAGCCGAACAGCCTGTCCAACTCGCCACGCTCCTCGGGGGCAAGCGGAGCTGCCAGCGCCTCCCGTACCGGATCGAGCTGCTCGGGGCGGCCGGGGCCGACGACGATCTCGGTCACCCGCTCGTCGGCGAGCAGCCAGGCCAGGGCCAGTCCGGCCATCGAGCTCTCCCGCTCGCCGGCCAGGGCCTGCAGGCCCTCGAGTGCGTCAAACGTGCTGTCTACGGCGATCGCCGCGTAGGGCTCCGGTCGCTGGGTCATGCGCGAGCCTTCCGGGTAGGGCTGACCGCGGCGGTACTTGCCTGTCAGCCAGCCCCCGCCGAGCGGGCCGAAGGCCAGGTAGGCCACCCCGCGCTCCTCGCACAGGGGCAGCAGATCACGCTCGTCCTGGCGATCGAGCAGCGAGTGGGAGTTCTGAACCGCGACCGGGCTTCCCACCCGGAGCCCGTCGGCTAGCTGCTCGGCGTTCCAGTTGCTGACCCCGTAGGCCCGCACCTTGCCCGCGTTGACGGCCGACTCGAGCGCGCCGAACGTCTTGGCGACCGGCACCTCGGGGTCGAACTCGTGGGCGAGGTACAGCTCGACGGTGTCGACGCCGAGTCGCGCCAGGCTCGCGTCGAGCTGTCGGGCGATCCGCTCAGGCGCCAGCCCGCTGTCGGCTCCGGCTTCCATCGGGTTGAAGGTCTTGGTGGTCAGCTGCGGAGTCAGGCCACGCTCGCGGATCCAGCGCCCGATCATCGTCTCGCTGCGGCCACCGCCGTACGCGTCGGCGGTGTCGAAATGCCGTATCCCGAGCTCCCAGGCGGCGTCCATGAGCTCGAACGCCTGCTCCTCGTCGAGTCCTCGGCCGAAGAACGCCGGCGAGGAGCCGACGCCCCCGAAGTTGCCGCAGCCGAGCGCGATCCGCGGCAGGCGGAAGTCCGACCCGTCAACCGGACGGCGCTCAATCTCGAGCGTCTGGCTCATCGAGGTCCAGCGCGAGCGCAGGGCACGCAAGACATTTGATCAAATTCGCCCTGCGCGTGCGGCGACCTGGCCGGCGACCTAGCCGACGACCGTCTCCTCGGTGTCGATCGGCTCGAGCTGGGTGATCTCCGCGCGCCGGTCCTCCCAGTGGGGCGGGATGCACATGTGCGTCCCGAGCTCGTCCTCCGCCTCGTCGATCAAGAAGCCCTGCGGCGTCGAGTAGGCGAGCTCGATCAGAGCCCCGCCCGGGCTGCGCATGTAGACCGAGAAGAAGTAGCCCCGGTCCTTGACGTCGGAGACATCGGTGAACCCGAGCCCGACAACCCAGTCCTTGACCACGGCCTGGTTCTCGGCCGTGCCCGCATCGAGCGCGTGGTGATGGATCGTGCCCTCGCCGAAGCCCCATGTGCCCTGGGGGAGGTCGGGCTCCTCGACGAGCTCGAACATCCGCCCGCTGCCCTGCTCGTCGCCGATGTCGTACTGGTGGTGCGCTCCGTCGGAGCTCAGCCGCCTGGCGCCAAGTCCCTCGGTCAGGAAGTGGTCCATCGGCTCGGGCTCGCGGACCGAGGTCGTGGTCCCGTAGGCGCCGCGGATCGCGTGCTCGGCGCTGACCGCACCCTGATAGGGCTCGCGCGAGTCCGGGTTCGGGTCACCGACGATCGAGTAATCGATTCCGCACGGATGCTTGAACATCAGGCGCTCGGTGCCGAAGCGCTCGCTGCGCTCGTGCTCGACGCCGTGCTCGCTGAGGCGCTCTGACCAGAAGCCGATCGAATTCGCCGGGACCGAGAGGTTGAGGATCTTCATCTGGTTGGTGCCACGCTTGCCCATCCACCCCGCCTGACGGTAGGGAAACGCCGTCAGCAGCGTGCTTGCGTCGCCGAGGCGGTTGCCGTAGTAGAGGTGGTAGATCGGGATCTCGCCGTCGAACAGCACCGTCTTCTTGACGCTCTTGAGCCCAAGCAGCCGCACGTGGAAGTCGTAGTCCTCCTGCGCGCCGCCGACGCAGAACGTCAGGTGATGCGTGCCGCGGATGAAGCCGGGGTTGGGCATGGCGCTCTCCTCTCTGCTTGCGATCCCTGTAGCGCGAGGATCATACTTGAGCACACAAGGGGTTCTCAAACGTGCTCCTCGATGTACTTGGCAGCGAAAAGGAGCGGAGATGAGCAACGGCAACCGGATCCTCACCACACACGTCGGCAGCCTTCCCCGCCCGCAGGAGGTCGTCGACGTGGTGTTCGGCGAGGACCGCGGCGAGGAGGTCGATCGGGCCCATTACGACGAGGTGATTCGCCAGGCGGTGAGCGATCGCGTGCAGCACCAGGTTGATGCCGGAATCGACCTGGTCAGCGACGGCGAGATGAGCAAGATCGGCTACGCGACCTACATCCGCCACCGCCTCAGCGGCTTCGAGGTCGGAGACGTGCCCCGGGCCACGCCGGCGGACCTCGACGCCTTTCCCCGGTTTCGCGACCGGCTGGCCAAGGAGGGCGGCAGCGCCCGCTACCTGCGCCCGATCTGTCGTGGTCCGATCACCTACGAGCACCCCGAACCGCTCGAGCGCGACCTGGCCAACCTGAAGGCCGCGATCGACGGCCACCACGTCGCCGGCGCGTTCATGAATGCGCCCTCGCCGGGGGTGATCGCGCTGTTTCAGCCCAACGAGTACTACGACACGATCGACGAGTACCTGGAAGCGATCGGCGAGGCGATGAAGCTCGAGTACGAGGCGATCGTCGCCGCCGGCGTGCAGTTGCAGATCGACGCGCCCGACCTGGCTATGGGCCGCCACATCATGTACCGCGACCGCTCCGACGAGGAATTCGTGGCCAGCGCCGCGCGCCACATCGAGGCGATCAACCACGCGCTGCGCGACGTGCCGGCCGACCGCGTCCGGCTCCACGTCTGCTGGGGCAACTACGAGGGTCCGCACCACCTGGACATCGGGCTCGAGAAGATCGTCGACGTGGTCCTGCGGGCGAAGCCGGCCACGCTCCTGTTCGAGGCCGCCAACCCGCGCCACGCCCACGACTGGGCGACATGGCGCGAGGCGAATATCCCGGACGACAAGGTGCTGGCCCCCGGCGTGCTGGACTCGACCACCAACTACATCGAGCACCCCGAGCTGGTCGCGCAGCGCCTTGCCGCCTATGTCGAGATCGTCGGGGCAGACCGGGTGATCGCCGGGACCGACTGTGGCTTTGGCACCTGGGCTGGATTCGGGGCGATCGATCCCGACATCTGCTGGGCCAAGATGCAGTCGCTCGCCGAGGGGGCGCGGCTGGCCAGCGAGCGGGCCGGCGTCAGAACCGGCTGAGCGGAGCGCGCAGCGGCTGGGCGAAATCGTTTCCGGGCGCGACCTCGAGGTCCCCGGCCGCCACCCGCGCCGCGATCCTCGCCAGCAGCTCGGGCACGCACTCCCACCATTCGGGGTCGAGCATCAGGAACGGGTGCAGGACGAGAACCTCGGGGGCGTCGTCTCCTGACACCGCATCGACCCGGGCGCAGAACAACTCCAGCACCTCGCGGGGGGATCGCGGCTGCGGCGGGTCTCCGCGCTCCCGCCGCAGATCCTCGAAGCGAGGCATGAGCTGGTAGGCCTCGACCGCGGGCCAGTCGAACGGCAGGTAGCGGAGCTCGTTCCAATCGAACGGGAGGCGCCCGCGCCCGGCGGCGCCGACCCTGGGAACCGTCGCCGGCGAGCACCACTCGAGCCCCACCTCGGACAAGAGCTCCGGCGAGCTCGCCGTCAGCTCGCCCCCGGGGGGCCGGAACCCGCTCACGCGCACACCGAGCTCCTCGAATGCGCGCTTGCCGCGCTCCAGCGCGGCTCGCTCGTCACGAGGGTCAAGCGCCGCCCAGGCTTCGTGCTGCCAGCCGTGGTGGCCGACCTCGTGCCCTCGAGCGGCGATCTCGCGCACGGCGTCGGGATACATCTCGCAATTGATCGCCTCGAGGAAGAACGTCGCGGTGAGGCCGTGGGCCTCCAGCTCGTCGAGCAGCCTCGGAAGGGCCACGGTGACCGACGGATGCTCGCCGAGCGGGCGGTCCATCGGCCAGGTTCCGCGCTCGAGCTCACTCGCCTCACCGAGGTTGTCGAAGGTCAGGGCCAGACGGCCCCTCGGTGCGGCGGACTCGACGGTCATCGCGGCGCCTTCCCGGCCATAGTACGACGATCATCGAACATCTGTTAGCATGCCCGTACGGGACCGTACCAGCGTCCCGGCAACGTCCATGGCCGAAGTCACCGCACGACAAGAACGACCTCACCTGCGCGCGACGCTGCTGCTCTCGTGCCTCGCGCAGTTCATGGTGATCCTCGACGTCTCGGTGGTCAACGTTGCCCTGCCGGCGATCCGCGGCGGACTGCACTTCACCGAGGCCAATCTCCAGTGGGTCGTCAACGCGTACACGGTGACGTTCGCCGGCTTTCTGCTCCTCGGTGGCCGCGCCGCCGATCTGCTCGGCCGCCGCCGCGTGTTCGTGGCCGGGCTGACGCTGTTCGCTGTCACCTCGCTGATCGGCGGGGTCGCCACGAGCCAGGGGGTGCTGATCGGCGCACGGGCGCTCCAGGGACTGGGCGGGGCGGTGATCGCACCGGCCTCGCTGTCGATCCTGACCACCACCTTTCCCGAGGGCCCGGAGCGCAACCGCGCGGTCGGGATCTGGGGCGCGATGGGCGGCGCCGGCGGGGCCGCCGGTGTGCTCCTCGGCGGCGTGCTCACCGACCTGCTGAGCTGGCGCTGGATCCTGTTCATCAACGTCCCGATCGGCCTGACGGCGGCGTTCCTCGCGCACCGGCTGATCGCCGAGGGTCGCGCGGCCGGCCGGACGCGGAACTTCGACCTCGCCGGGGCGCTGGCGGCGACATTGGGGCTGTCGATCCTCGTCTTTGGCATCGTGCGCACCGACACGACCGGCTGGGGGTCGGCTCAGACACTCGCGCTGATCGGCGCCGGCGTCGTCCTGCTGCTCGCGTTCCTGGCCATCGAGGGCCGACTGGCGTCGATGCCGCTGATGCCACTGCGGATCTACGCCTCCCGCAGTCTCAGCGCGTCGAACGTGATCGTGCTGCTGCTCGGGGGCGCCACGTTCGGAATGTGGTTCTTCCTGTCGCTGTACCTCCAGCAGGTGCGCGGCTACTCGCCGATCAGAGCCGGGCTGTCGTTCCTGCCGATGACCCTGTGCATCGTCGCGGGTTCGGCGCTGGCGTCGCAGATGGTCGCGCGCATCGGCGCCAAGACGCTGCTCGTCGCCGGGATGGTGGCCGAGACGCTCGGCCTGCTGCTATTCACCCAGCTCTCGGCGACCGGGACCTACCTGGGTGACGTGCTCGTGCCCTCGTTGCTGGTCGCGATCGGAATCGGGCTGTCGTTCGTCCCGGCTACGATCGGCGCCGTCGCGGGGGTGGCGCCGCAGGAGGCGGGTCTCGCCTCGGGCCTGGTCAACACCTCGCGGCTCGTGGGCGGAGCGCTCGGGCTGGCGATCCTCGCCGCCCTCGCCGCCGCGCGCACCAACAGCGACCTTCACCGCCGCGTCGCCGACAGCGCCCACGTCGCGCTGACCAACGGCTTCCAGCTCGCCTTCCTGATCGCCGCCGGCTTCTCGCTGATCGGCGGACTGGTGGCAGCCTTCGGGATGCCGCGGATCAGGCCACGAGCGGCTGGGCCGCGGGCCCAGCCCGCGGCGGCCGAGAGCTGAGCCGCGGCCTTCCGCTTGGCGGCGCGGTGAGCGAGAATCGCTCTTGTGGCTCACTGCTTCGTGACCCGCCGGCTCCCGGGAAACGCGCTTGACCGCCTCGCGGCCGCGCACGAGGTCGAGGTCTGGCCAGACCAGCTGCCGCCAGGCTACGAGGTCCTCAGAGAGCAGGCGGCCCGGTCCGAGGGCCTACTCACGCTGCTGAGCGACCGCATCGACGCCGAGCTGATCGACAGCTCGCCGCGGCTGCAGGCGGTGGCCAACTACGCGGTCGGCTACGACAACATCGACCTCGAGGCCGCGCGCCGGCGCGGCATCCAGGTGGGGAACACGCCCGACGTGCTGACCGACGCCACGGCCGATCTGGCCTTCGCGCTCCTGCTCGCCGCCGCACGTCACCTTCCGCAGTCGATCGAGGCGGTCAAGCTCGGAGACTGGCTGACCTGGGGGCCCGGGATGTACCTCGGCGCCGCCGTCCACGGCGCGACGCTCGGGATCATCGGGCTCGGACGGATCGGCCGCGCGGTCGCACAGCGGGGCGCAGGTTTCGAGATGACGGTGCTGCATACGGGCAGGGAGGGAGGCGTCCCGCTCGCCCGGCTGCTCGCGGACTCCGACTTCGTCTCGATCCACTGCCCCCTGACGCCCGAGACGCGGCACCTGATCGACGACCGCGCGCTGACCGCCATGCGTCCGTCGGCGATCCTGATCAACACCGCCCGCGGCCCGATAATCGACTCCGACGCACTCGGCTGGGCACTCCGTGACGGGGTGATCGCCGGGGCCGCGCTCGATGTAACCGAGCCCGAGCCGCTGCCGGCAGATCACCAGCTGCTCCAGGCGCCGAACCTGATCGTCACGCCGCACATCGGCTCCGCGACCCGCGCCGCTCGCGAGCGGATGGCCGACCTGGCGGTCGAGAACCTGCTGGCCGGGCTCAGCGGCCAGCCGATGCCACACGGTCTCGACTAGTCGCGCTCGCGCGAGTGAATACGCTCCCGTCGATGCGCGTCGCGGTCGTCGACATCGGCAGCAACTCGACGCGGCTGCTGATCGCGGACGTCGAGCGGTCTCGGATCACGGACGAGCTCGAGCGGCGCTCGAGCGTGACCCGTCTCGGCACCGGCGTCGACGCTGACGGACGCCTGCGAGAGGACGCGATCGAGCGCGTCTTCTCGACGCTCGACGACTTCGCCGCCGTGATCGAGCAGCGCGGGGCTGACGTGAAGCTCGCGGTGCTGACGAGCGCGGTCCGCGACTCGGTCAACGGCGAGGAGTTCGCGAACGAGGTCAAGCAGCGCTACGGACTCACGCCCCACGTCCTCACCGGAGACGAGGAGGCGCAGCTGACGTTCCTCGGCGCGACCAGCGAGCGTGAGGCGGACGACCGCGAGGCGACGCTGGTGATCGACATCGGCGGGGGCTCGACCGAGCTCGTGATCGGGGCCGGACACGAGGTCAGCTTCAACGTCTCGACGCAAGCCGGCGTGGTCCGCCAGACCGAGCGTCACATCCACCACGACCCGCCGCAGCCGGATGAAGTGCGGGAGCTGGCGGACGATGTCCGTTCGGTCCTCGATGACGCGCTCCCGGCCGACCAGCGCAGCGCGGTGCAGCACGGTATCGCCGTCGCCGGCACGGCGACGTCGCTCGCGGCGATCGACCAGGAGCTCGACCCGTACGACCCCGACCGGGTCCACGGCTATGCGCTGACGCGCGAGGCGTGCGAGCGAATCCTCGAGCGGCTGGCGGCGCTCCCCCTCCAGGAGCGCCGCGAGGTCGCCGGGCTACATCCGGACCGCGCGCCCACGATCGTCGCCGGCGCCGTGATCCTGCGGGAAGTGCTGAGCTACTTCGCGCTCGAGCGCGTCGAGGTCTCAGAGCACGACATCCTGCGCGGCGCCGCGCTCGGGCTCAGCTCGTAGCCGCCGGGGCGCGCAGCCGCCCGCCGATGTCGGCGCACTCGGCGCAAACGGCCTCCGGGACCAGGCCGGCGCGCATCAGCGCGTAGAAGATCTTGCAGCCGACGCAGTAGCCGACGAGCGCCTCGAGTGCGACGGGAACGAGGAACAAGATCAGAACGCCCTCGGCGGCCGTGTGGTCGCCGAGCACCAGGGCGAGAATCAACGCGGCGCTCGACATCAGCGCTCCCATCCCCTGCGCCAGCCGCTTCGGCGGTCCAGCGATCGGCTTTCTTCTCGCCGAGACGCGGCGCGATCACGTTCTGCGCCACCCAGCCGACCGGGCTCAACGTGGGACCGGTCAAGACCCGCGCCCAGAAGCCATAGGCCAGCGGAACCAGCAGCCAGTACCAGCTGCTCAGCAGGATCACCACGACCAGGACCAAGACGGCGCTCGCGACCACGCGGGCCGCCCTCTCGTTGACTGGATTGGGGAATGAGAACAGCTCCTTCATCGTCCAATCGAAGATATCAACGAGGTTTGGGAGGGCCTCGGCGCCGGCCGAGGCCCGGCCGCACGCGGGGGGGCCGCGGCTCGGCCCCCGGGGCTCGCCACGCGCGAAGCCCCCGCGGCTGGCCACGCCGGACAATCGTTAGCACCACGTTTGGACGCGCGGTTGGAGATTGCAGGGGGCCGACTGCGTGGATAGGGTGCCCGCGGTGGAGAAGGAGGAGCTCCGAGACTCCGGCCTGTCCGTGCAGGACGTGACGGTTACGTTCGGCGGCCTGACGGCGCTCGACCAGGTCTCGGCCGAGGTTGCTTCAGGGGAAGTCGTGGGCGTAATCGGGCCCAACGGCGCCGGGAAGACGACGCTCTTCAACGTCATCTCCGGGTTCGTCAAGCCGGATACGGGAGCGCTGCACTGGCGTGGCGAGCGTCTCAGCAGCCACCGTCCCGATCAGCTCGCGGGACTGGGCATCGCGCGGACGCTGCAGGGCGTGGGGCTGTTTCCCCGCCTCACGGTCCAAGAGAACGTGATGGTGGGTGCCGAGCGATTCCGGCGGGCCCGGATCGGCGGTGCGTTGCTCGGTCTGCCCGGATCTGACAGAGACGAGCGGGCTTTGCGGGAGCGGGCCGACGCGGCGCTGCGCCGCCTCGACTGCGCGGGCATCGGCGACCGCCTGCCCTCCACGCTTCCCTTTGCCGTCCAGAAGCGCGTCGGACTGGCCCGCGCACTCGTGTCCGAGCCGGACCTGCTGATGCTCGACGAGCCGGCCGGCGGCCTCGGCGCCGAGGAGCTGAAGCAGCTCGGGACGCTGATCCGCGAGCTGCGCAGCTCGATGGCGGTGATGCTCGTCGAGCATCACATGGACTTGGTGATGTCGATCTGTGACCGCGTGATCGTGCTCGACTTCGGCAGCGTAATCGCGACCGGGGATCCCGAGGCGATCAAGCGCCACCCCGAGGTGCTGGAGGCGTACCTCGGTCGCGACGCCGAGGACCAGGGCGCCGCCCTCCCGGCCGGAATCGGCGATGCTAAAGATTGACCAGCTGAGCACGCGCTACGGCGCGGTCCGCGCCGTGCAGGAGGTGTCACTCACGGTGGCGCCGGGGACGGTGACCGCAGTGCTCGGCCCCAACGGGGCCGGGAAGACCTCGCTGCTGCGCACGATCTCCGGGCTCCAGCGAGCCAGCGGCGGCACCGTCACGCTCGGCGATGAGGACATCACGAGGATGGCGGTCGAGGACATCGTGCGGCGCGGCCTGGCGCACGTGCCGGAGGGCCGAGGCGTGATCGTCGAGCTGACGGTGGAGGAGAACCTGCGCCTCGGCGGCCTCTGGCGACGCCACGGCGCGGCGCCGGTGAACGAGATCTACGAGCTGTTCCCGCGCCTGGAGGAGCGCCGGACCCAGCCCGCGTCGAGGCTTTCCGGCGGGGAGCGGCAGATGCTGTCGATCGGCCGGGCGCTGATGGCCCGTCCGCGCGTCCTGCTGCTGGACGAGCCCTCGCTCGGACTTGCGCCGCTGCTGACGGCGCAGATCATGGGCGTCGTGCGCCGCCTGTGCGAGACGCTGGAACTCGCCGTGCTGCTGGTCGAGCAGAACGCTCGCGGCGCGCTGTCGATCGCCGACCGCGGCCTGGTCCTGAACCTCGGACGGGTGGTAGCCGAAGACGACCCCAAGCGACTCATGGCCGACGAAAGCCTCCGACACGCCTATCTGGGGTTCTGAGCCCATGACCAAGTTCATCGACCTGACACTCAACGGAATCTCGACCGGCGCGATCTACGCCGCGGTCGCGCTGTCGCTGGTGCTGATCTGGCGAGCCACGCGAATCGTCAACTTCGCCCAGGGGGCGATGCTGATGGTCACCACGTTCATCGCCTCCGCGGTGATCAGCTCGACCGGCTCCTACGTGCTCGGATTGGTGGTCGCGCTGGCTTCGGGCCTCGTGCTCGGCGCCGTGGTCGAGCGCACGGTGATCCGGCCGGTCGAGAACGCGCCCCCGCTCAACGCGGTGATCGTGGCGCTCGGGGTCTACACGCTGCTGGTGGCGGTCGCTGGGATGATCTGGGGCAACACGCCGCGCTCGTTTCCGGCTGCGTTCTCGCTCCGCGGCTACTCGGTGGGGGGCACACGGCTGCTGTTCTCTCCCAACGACACATTCATCGTCGTGGTCGTGATCGCCGCCGCAGTCGGGCTCGGGGCGCTGTTCACGCGGACCACGCTCGGGCTGCGGATGCGCGCTTCGGCGTTCCAACCCGAGGTCGCGCGGATGCTCGGCGTGCGGGTCGGGCACATGTTCACGGTCGGCTGGGCGTTCGCCGCGTTGGCCGGATCGCTTGCCGGCGTGCTCGTCGCGCCGTCGGTGTTCCTGGGCCCGAACGACTTCGATCCGATCCTGATCATCGGCTTCGTCGCCGCCGTGCTCGGCGGTCTCGACAGCCCGCCGGGAGCCGTCGTCGGAGGTCTTCTGGCCGGACTGGTGCTGTCCTACGTGTCGGGCTACGAGGGATCCTCGCTCGTCCCGCTGGCCGCGCTCGTGCTGCTCGTCGCCGTCCTGATGATCCGCCCCGGCGGCCTGTTCTCGGCCAGCAAGGAGCGTCGCGTATGAGTGCGCTGGCGGCCCGCGCGAAACTGCCGCAGAGCACGTTGCTGCGATCGCTGGCGCTCGTCGTGGTCACCGGCGCCGTGTTGCTGCTCCTCAGCACGTTCATCCTCGGCCCGTTCGACAACCTCGATCTCGCCA
>DATCNP010000017.1:0-2990 GCA_036565205.1 Solirubrobacteraceae bacterium
GATGTCCATGCCTAGGATCGCCTCCGCGTGCTCGCGGGCCTCCTCGGCGTTCTGGGCGATCTTGATCCCGCCCGCCTTGCCACGCTTGCCGATCGCCACCTGAGCCTTGATCACGCAGGGAAAGCCGACCTCCTCGGCGGCTGCCACCGCGTCCTCGACGGAGGCGGCGTGGCGGCCGTCCGGCACCGGGAGCCCGTGCTTGGCGAACAGCTGCTTTCCCTGGTATTCGAGCAGGTCCATCGGAGCGCGAGCCTACCCGACCCTGCGAGGGTGCGCCCGCGGCGAGAGGTGTCACTTGCGATAATGCCGCGCCCCGATGCCACTTCCTGCCCTGAAGACCATTGAGTGGGTAACCACCGACTGTTACGGAACCCTGATTGACTGGGAAAAGGGCATCCTGGATGCGTTTGGGGCCGAGGCGGAGCGCGACGGCTTCAGCTTCGAGGAGAGGCCGCTTCTCGAGCGCTTCTTCGAGGTCCAGGCCGAGATCATGGCCGGCTCCTACGAGCTCTACGCCGAGGTGCTGCGCCGCACCGCGGTCAAGGTCGCGGGTGAGATCGGCTGGGAGCTGGAGCCCTCGCGAGCCCAATTCCTGCCCGACAGCGTCGAGCGCTGGCCGCCGTTTCGCGAGGCCAATGCGGCGATGGACCGACTCGCCAAGCGCTACCAGGTCGGGATCATCACCAACACCGACGACAAGTTGCTGGGAATCTCGCGCCAGCACCTGCGTACCGAGCTCGACCTCGTCGTCACCGCCCAGCAGGTCCGCAGCTACAAGCCGGACCCGACCCATTTCCGCGAGTGCGCCAGACGGATTGGCGGCAAGAAGGGATGGATTCACATCGGTGCGGGCTATGAGAACGAGGTCGCGCCCTGCCTGAAGATGAATGTTCCGGTGATCTGGGTAAACCGCCACGGCGAGAAGCTCGACGGTCGCAAGCCGCCAACGGCGACGGTCAAGAACCTCCGCGACGCAGCGAAGAAGCTCGGCGCCGGCGGCTAGGCGCGATCGGCGATCAGGGCTGGAAGGGGGGCGCCTCGCCCCAGCCCCAGCGTGGAACCGGCGCGTGCGGCGCAGCCTCCGCCCCAGGCTGAGAGTTGTGCATCGCCAGCCGAGTGCCCCACTCCACGTAGGCCATCAACGCCGAGCGGAACTCGGGATCGTCGGGGAGCTCCGCGTCATCCGCCGCGATACTCATCAATGAAGCGAACTGCAACCTCTGCTCGGGGGTGATCCCCAGGTTGTGGTGGTGGGCGAGCATCGACTCATAGCCGCCCAGCTTCTCGCTGTACTGCGCCGGCCCGCCGAAGACCTCGCACCACCAGGTGGTGACGTGATCGCGATGCTCGGCGCTCACACCGCCGGGGAAGAACGGCGAAAGCAGGTCGTCGCGCTCAACGCGGTCGTAGAAGGCGTTGATCATTCGATCCAGCCCCTCCCGCCCGCCGGCCCACTCGTAGAGCGTCGAAGTCGCATCGTCAGCGTCGCCGGCCATCGCCAAAACCGTAGCTGGCCATCATTGCGGCGGCTACGCCGCCTGACATGCCAGTGCCGCGGCGCAACGCCGCGGCCTACATACCCGACTAGATCCAGCGGGTCAGATAGAGGTTGCGGCCGCCGTCGAAGCGCTCCGCGGTGGCGCTGCTGAATCCCAGCGACTCGTAGAGCGCCAGCGCGCCCTCATTGCGCTCGTTGGCGTCGAGCTGGATCCGCTTGCAGCCGCGGGCGCGGGCGCGATCCACGCACGCCTGCACGAGCGCGCGGCCGGCTCCGCCACGGCGGGCCACCTCGACCACGAACAGGTCCTCGAGCCAGGCGTCCTCGGCTCCGGTCCAGACCGAGGGGCGAAAGCGAAGCTGCGCAACCCCGACCGCGGGCTCACCGACGAGCAGGAACTCGGTGCGCTGATCGCCAAGCAGCTCGGCGACCATGCGCGCGATCTGTTCGTCGTCCGGCTCGGCCTCCCCGTAGAAGTCCCGGAAGCCGGCGATCAGCGAAGCGACCGCGGCCTCCTCGCCCGCTCCCGCCAGCCGAACCTTCGGCTCAGGGGCCAAGCCGCTGCAACCTGATCGAGGAGCCGCTTCCGAGCACCCGGTAGACGTCGGCCCGGTTGGCGCCGCTGCGCAGGTAATGGGGCGGGATCAGCAGCGAGTACCCCTCGGAGCCCGCCGACGAGAAGCTGCGCCCGACGGCGGCGAGCCGCCCGTTGATCGCGACCGCCAGCGCCTCCCCGGGATCCCCGTCGGAGATCGTTCCCCGCAGCAGCGAGGCGAGCACCATGGCGGCACGGGGGGCGACGTCGCGCAAACGGCTCTCGTCGTCGATGCTCACCGACTCCTCCCGCGCCGTGGAGACCGGAAGCGAGGACACCGGTCGACCGACGAGGTCCGGATTGGGGCCAAAGCGAATCACGGGGCCCCAACCGTCGTGCTCGCCGAAACTGCGATCGATCCGCTCGACATAGCGGTCACGCAGTCGCTCCACGCGCGCGAATGGGAGGCTGGACTCACCACTCGGGCTGTTGGCCACGGTGACTCGGTTGGCCGGGCACGGATAGCGCTTCCACGGATAGCGAATGCCGAGGCGGCGCGCCGTCATCGGAAGGATCTCGGTCGTGCAGACATGACGATCGACGACGCGGCCATGGATCTGACCCGGAACCTTGACGAAGAGCGGGATCGGGGCGATCTGGCCGAGGTTCGCGTGAGTCGGGTTGCGGCGCGGAGCGTGGGGGATCACGGCGTTGCCGTGGTCGGCGGTGACGACGATGATTGCCCGGTTCCAGAGTCCGGTCCGCTTCAGACGGGCGATCACGCTCGCCAGCAGATGGTTGGTGAAGCCAGTCTCCAGCATGTGTCGCTGCAGGGCGAGATCGGTGAGCGACCGCGGCCCGAGCCAGCGGGACCCCGCGTCGAGGACGTTCTTGAACTCGCTCGACAGGTTCGAGTACTTGCGCCCGTCCGGGAAGTGGGTCCACGGGTAATGCGGC
>DATCNP010000018.1:0-7787 GCA_036565205.1 Solirubrobacteraceae bacterium
GTGTGGACCCGTCGAGCGGCTGAATGCCCGCGTCGACGATGAGCAACGCGACCTGGATGCCGTGGATGCGCAGCTCGAGCGCGGCCGCGTTGGTGATCGCTCGCACGCCGAACGCTCCTGCCGCCCACAGACCGCGGCCCGGCATCGCGCGCCGTGCCGAGCCGCCGGTGACCTGCACCAGAGTCGCTGCCCGGCCCTGCGCGATCGCGAATCGTCCGCTGGCGGACAGGAACGAGAAGGCTGCGCGGGCCGGAGCCGCTGCCCACGAGTCAAAGCCGTCGAGGTCGGCCTCGGCAATCGGGCCGCCGCCGAAGGGCCCGGTGCGCTCGCCGCCGTATGCGGCGGCCGCGTTCAGCACGAACTCGACTCCACCGTGAGCAGCGGCCGTCTGCTCCAGCGCGCCGTACACGCTCGCGGGGTCCGTCACGTCGGCCTTCAGCGCGAGCGCGCCGGCCGCGCTGACGCCGTCGAGGGTGCTCCGCGACCGCGCCACCCCCGTCACCGCCCAGCCGTCGCTCACCAGCAGCTCGATGACCGCGCGACCCAAATTGCGCGCTCCGAACACAACCGCACTTCGCTGCTTGCCTTGCATCTCGCTCATCGAATCGCTCGATTCCGTCGGGGTGTTGGTTCAAGGGTCGCAACCTTGGCCTCTACGAGCGTGCAACGCGGGTGCGCACGCGGCGGCCGAAGGCGACCGCGCGCGCGAGGTGTCCGCAGTACGGCGCGCCCGGGCAGCCGGCGAACGACAGCGCGACCATCTCGACGTCTTCGTCGGCCGTGGCACGATGCCGAGACGGCAGCAGTGTGATCGCGACGACAGCACCCAACACGCACAGTATCCCGGCGACGACGAAGGCGCCCGTAAATCCGTGCGTGAGGGCGGCCGGCAGCGACTGGCCGGCGTGTAGCACGCTGGTCGTGCGGCTGGTTGACACCGAGGACAGGATCGCCAAGCCGAGCGAGCCACCGACCTGCTGCGTCGTGTTCAGAAGCCCCGACGCCAGCCCTGAGTCCCCGGGGGCCACCCCGCTCGTGGCGGCGATTGTGATCGGGACAAACGACATCCCAAAGCCGACGCCGAGGATGATCATCGCGGGAAGGACGTGGCTTGCGTAGTCGCCGTGACCGGAGACGCTTGTGAGTAACACGAAGCCGCCGGTCGCGATCAGCAGACCAGCGACCAGGATCGGCTTGGGTGTGAAGCGTTCGACAAATTGCGAGGCCACGCCGGACGCGCCGATGAGCGTCAGGCTGAGCGGCAGATACGCGACGCCGGTCTTCAGCGCGCTGTACCTCAGCACTTGCTGCAAGTAGAGCGTGACGAAGAAGAACATCCCGAAGAGCGCTGCCACCACCAGGAGCATCGTCGCGTCCGAGGCGGAAAGGCTGCGGTTCGAGAAGATTCGAAGCGGGACCAACGGGTCATCGTGACCACGCTCGATCACGACGAACGCGACAATCAGCACCGCCGCGACGACGAAGCCGGCGATGGTCCGCGTTGAGGTCCAGCCCCAGCTGTCGGCCTTGATCAGCGTGAACACCAGAGCCATCGTGCCGAGCGTGATCGCGACCGCGCCCTGCACGTCGTAGCTGCTCTTCGCGACCGACTGCGAGCGGCTCTCCGGGATGATCCGCGGCGCCAGCGCGAGCACCACTACGCCGATCGGCACGTTGACGAAGAACACCCAGCGCCAGCTGAGCAGCTGCACGAGCACGCCGCCGAGCAGCAGGCCGACGGCACCGCCGGCACCCGCGATCGCGCCCCAGACCGCCAGCGCGCGATTGCGCTCTCGCCCCTCGGCGAACGTCGTCAGGATGATCGAGAGCGCAGCCGGCGACACCATCGCCGCGCCCAGCCCCTGGAACCCGCGGGCGACAAGCAGCTCGCCCTCGGACTGGGAGACTCCGCAGACGAGCGATGCGGCAGCGAACAGCGCGATGCCGGCCATGAACAGCCGGCGCCGCCCGAGCCGGTCGGCAAGCCGGCCGCCGAGCAGCAGGAAGCCCCCGAATATCAGCGTGTACGCGTTCAGGATCCAGGAGAGGCTCTGCTCCGAGAACCCGACGTCGCGCTTGATCGTCGGCAGCGCGACATTGACGATGCTGGCGTCCAGGACGACCATGAACTGAGCAACGGCGACGATCGCCAGCACCACGTTCGGGTTGACGCCAGCGGTCCGACCCGCATCGGGTTGAGCGGCCGCGGCCGATATGTGGGGGTCCTCGGTTTGGTGACGCAGGCTGCCGATATCGGACACGGGTGTCGTTCTCCTTGGGTCGGTAACTGGGTCGGTAACTCGACAAACCGGATCGTGGCCGGCGCGCGGGTGACGCGTCATCGCCAGATCCCGGCGATTCAGCAGTTGTCAGGCATCACCAACCGTTCGGCGCGGCGATCGACGTCAAGGATGTCGATGCCGCCAGGAACCGGCAGCGACTTCGCTTCGTAGCCGATGCTGTAAGCCGCCGCCAGCGCGGGAATGCCGGGCCGGCGCCCGAGCGCTTTCGACTCAGGTGGCGGGCGCGGAGGACGCGGCTGACCGAGCCTCCGGAGAGGCGGCGAGCTCGCCGCCAGTTTCGTCTGAGTCTGAGGTGCTTCGACATTCGAGCCTCCGCTTCCTGGCTGTCCGGATGTCTGAAGGCTCCGGCCTGGGCTGGTGAGCGCGCCTCACAGGGTTTCGGTGATTCGGGCGCTCGCCGGCGACGGCATGCCGGGACCGACGGCTGACCTCACGACGCCGACCCCGGCAACCGCGGCAGGCCCGGAGAGGCCACGGACTCATATGCGCGGTCGGGGGTCCGCTCAACTCGTCTGATCCAGGCGATGACGGGTCACCCTGGGCTCTCCGACCCTGAGCACATGCGGACTTCACGCAATCAACCAGGACCCGGACGCACGGACATTTCCTCGCGGCCCGAGGCCATGCTGTTGGACGATCTGCTCGACGGCTACGTCGACTGGCGCGCGAGTGCCCGAGCGGTCGCAGACGCGTACACGCGATGGTCCTTCGCGTCCGGACCGGAGCGCGCCCTGCGGTTCGCGGCATACACCGCGACGCTCGACCAGGAGCAGAAGACGGCCTCGGCATATGCCGAGGCGGTGACCGACGTCGAGCGGTGGCTGCAGCGCTCGGACTCTAACCGAGGGCTCTGAGCATCCGGGAATGCCGCCACTGCCACGCGAGCGCCGATCACCGGCGCGGATTGTCCGGGCGATGCGAGGCGGCTCCAAACGGGACGTCCCCCACGGCTCATGGCATTCGCCGGCGGGGAACTAGAACTTGCGTTGCGCGAGCTGCGTCCGTGACTTCACGCCGAGCTTGCGGAACGCCTTGCGTAGGTGGTATTCGACGGTGCTCGGGCTGATGAACAGCTGAGCGGCGATTTCTCGATTGGTGTGTCCGTTCGCCGCAAGGCGCGCAATCTGGGTCTCCTGGGGCGTGAGTTGGTCGAGTGTGTCCACGGTCCGTTTGCGGGCACGCTCGCCTGTCGCCAGCAGCTCGCGTTCGGCGCGGCGCGCGAACGCCTCGGCGCCCATCCGGGTGAACGCCTCAAGCGCGGTGCGCAAATGCTCTCGGGCGTCGAGGCGGCGACGTTCGCCGCGGAGCCACTCCCCGTAAAGGAGGTGAGTCCGGGCGAGCTCGAGTCGCGCACGGGTACCGGAGAGGTGCGCGATCGACTCGCGGTACAGACTGTCGGCGACCTCGCCCTCGCTCAGCAGCGCGCGCACACGCGTTTCGATTCCGCTCGCCCACCCGGAGCTGATCACGCGGGTACGCTCCGAGAGCCACTCCAGGGTGGACTCGAGCTGCGCTCGGTCAGCGGTCTTGGATGCCGCCTCGGCCAGCTCGGGCACCAGATACGTTCCGTATCCGATCGGATCGGGCTGGAACGCTTCCCAGGCCGCATCGCGCGCGGCGTCATGTCGGCCGAGGCCGTTGTAGAGCACGGATCTCGCGTAGTTGTTGGACGTCCATCGCCGTGTGGCCGCCTCCTCCGAGGTGGCGTCGATCAGTTGAGACGCTTGCGCCTCGTCGCCGCGCCAAGCGGCGAGAATCATCGGGGCGTTGACGAGCGGTGGATTGCCGGTCGCCTCAGCGATCAAGCGGGCTTCGTCGATCATCAGCGTGGCCGCGGTCAACTCGCCGGCGAGCATGTGGGTCCTCGCCAGGAAGCTGAGCGCGAACTGCAGGTGCACGAGTGCGCCCGTGTCGCGGGCGACCTGCACTTGGCGAGCGGCGAGAAGATGCACAGCCTCGTCGTCCCACATCTCAAGCGCAACGATGTTGCCGTTTCTACCGCTGGAGGGCGAGAACCACCGACCGGCACCCTCGTCGGAGACGTCGATCGCGAGCAGAAGCTCGAGAGCCCGAGCGAGTGTCGGCGCCGCGGCCGCGTATCCGTCGGTCAAGCGGGTCGCGAACGCGTCGAGCACCACGTCGACCGTCCGTGGCGGGGCCGTGCCGGGTGGCGCCGCCCGCGCGGCCTCCGCGACCGCAGGCGCGCCCCCGACGACTTCAACATCGCTGGCCATGGCGCCGGCAAGCGCGTCGAGGTACGTCTCGCGGGCTAACTCGGGCTCGAGTGGCTCGAGGCGTTTCGCCGCGCTCAGAAACAGGCGGCCGGCGTCGCCGCCGCGCCGCTGCTCCAACGCGATCTGGGCTCGCAAGAGGTCGACCCGGGCGCGCCCGAGCTCGTCGAGCACTCCGGCCTCCACGTCTACTGACAGCCCGAGCGCAGCCTCCAGATCGCCGGCATCGCGCTTCGCGCCCGCGGCCGCGAGCAGGCGCTGCGCGCGGTGGGTGGGCTCGGGTGTGAGCGCGGCGGCGCGCTCGAGGAAGGCGGCGACAGCCGCCAAGCCGCCGCGGGCCTGCACCCGGTCAGCGGAACGCTCGAGCTCTGCGGCGACGTCCTCGTCGGGCATTGATGCCGCCTGCGCCCGGTGCCAAGCGCGGCGATCCGGATCTATCTCCGGATCGGTTGCTTCCGCCAGGGCGCGGTGGACAGCGCGGCGCTCCTTTAGCCCGGCTGCCCGATATACAGCCGAGCGGACCAGTGGATGACGGAAAACCGCTCGGGCACCAAGCTCCAACAGCCCTTCCGCTTCGACGGTTTCCGCGGCCGACTCGGGGATTCCGAGCTCCTGCGCCGCCCGCCAAACGAGTGCCGGGTCGCCGACTGGATCAGCTGCGGCCACGAGCAACAAGCGTCGCGCGTCACCTGGAAGATTGGCCAGCCTCCGCGTGAAGCTCTCCTCGATGCTCGCGGACAAAGGCACCGCCGCTGGCAGACCAAACCCGCCCGCGAGCTGTGTCGGCGTCAGCCCGCGCGGCAACTCCAACAGAGCGAGCGGGTTCCCGCGCGTCTCGGCAACGATCCGATCCAGCACGCGCTCATCCAGCCGAGCCGCCAAGGCGGACTCCAAGAGCGTCCGTGCATCGCGATGCCCTAGAGACAAGACGTGAAGCTCCGGCAATCCTGCGAGCAGGTCGCCCGGCTCGCGCGCCGCGAAAACGAGCGCGATCTTCTCCGCCAACAGGCGGCGAGCCACGAATGCGAGCGCCCGCGCCGACGCATGGTCCAGCCAATGCGCGTCATCGACAACAGCCAACAGCGACCGCTCCTCGGCCGCCTCGGACAACAGGCCGAGGACCGCCAATCCAAGCAAGAACGGATTCGGCGCGGGCCCCGTGATGAGTCCGAACGCGACGCCAAGCGCCTCGTGCTGCGGCTCTGGTAGACGGTCCAAACAGTCGAGGAAAGGAGAACACAGCTGCTGAACCGCTGCGAACGGGAGCTCCATCTCCCCCTCGACCCCGGACGTCCGGGCGATCCGAAACTCGCGCGCAGCCTCGACCGCGTAGTCGAGCAGCGCCGTCTTGCCGACGCCCGCTTCGCCATCCGCCACCAACACGCCGCCACGTCCGCCGCGCACGCCGTCCAGGAGCCGGTCGAGCACCTCCCGCTCACGTTCGCGGCCGATCAACTGCCCTCCTGACGAGAGAACCGGTGGTGACTCTCCGTTCATTGCGTCTAAGCATGACTCAGGACGACGCTCGGGTCACGGGATAAGGAATTCAACGCAGTGCTGCGGCGAGGTGAAACGGGCGCTCCGCTACGACAGTCGATGCGCGAGCTGTGTGCGTGACTCGACGTCGAGCTTGCGGAACGCCCTGCGAAGGTGGTACTCCACCGTGCTCGCGCTGATGAACAGTCGAGCGGCGATCTCTCGGTTGGAGTGGCCTTCCGCCGCTAGGCGCGCGATCTGCGTCTCCTGCGGAGTGAGCTTGTCTCGCGTATCCACAGTTCGTTTGCGGGCACGCTCACCTGTCGCCTGCAACTCGAGCCGTGCGCGCTCGGCGAACGCCTCCGCTCCAAGGTCTGTGAAGAGTTCGTGAGCGGTTCGCAGTTGCTCGCGAGCGTCCAGGCGCCGGTGCTGGCGCCGCAGCCACTCGCCGTAGAGGAGATGCGCGCGGCCGAGCTCGGGCGCGAGACGCGTCCGGCCTAGTCGTTCGATCGCTTCGCGATACAACGATTCAGCCGCGTCGCCGTCTGTCAGCAACGCTCGCGAACGGGCCGCGATCCCCAGCCCCCAGTGGGTGCCGGCGACGGCGGTGTCCTCCGTGAGGCGCTCGAGGGCACCGGCGGCATGTCCCGGCGCCCCGCTCCGGCTGGCCGCCTCGATCAGTTCGGCCAGCGCCCAGCTCGATATGAACAACTCGGGGGTGTCGTCGCTCGCCCGCTGGGCTGCAACCAGCGCCTCGCCGTAGCGCCCGAGTCCGTTGAACAGGATCGCCTTCACGAACTCGCCCCATTGGACGGCAAATCCCTGACCCACGGCGGCAGCGTCGGTGATAGCCGACTCGAGCAGCGTAAGCCCATCAGCTTCCCGACCCTGGAGAGCCACGAGCAGCATCGCCGCGTAGGGCGCGAGACGGGTCCCTGTCGCCTCGACGATCGCACCCGCCTCCGCGGTCGCCTCCGCGGCCTTCGCGAACTCGCCCGACCAGGCGTCAATGACAGCGCCTGTAATCAGCCCCATTGGCAGCCGCGCCAGTGCGCCCGCCTCGCGTGCAAGTCCGAGCTGACGCGCGTTGATTGCGTACCAGCTCTCATCGTCCCAGAGAACGTAGGACGGTATCGGGGGCAGCGCGGTCCACCGGAAGCTGTTCTCGGCCGGAATCTCGGCGGCGGCAAAGGCGCTCGATGCGCGCCGCAGCGCCGAGGCCGCTGCGGCGCGTCCCTCGGTCATCAGCAGCGCAAGTCCGTCCAACAGCAGATCGAAAGGCTGAGACGGGTGTGTTGACGGGGGAGCTGACCTCGCCGCGCGCGAGACCTCGAGCAGATCACCGGCTGTGGCCAGACTCCCGGCGAACCACGCTGCGCCCCACGCGTCCAGGTAAGTTTCTCGCGCCAGGTCTACATCGAACCGCTCTAGCCGCCTGGCAGCACTCAAAAGCAGAGGCGGCCCGTCGCTGCCAATGTTGGATGAGAACGCGATCTGCCCGCGGAGCAGCTCGGCCTGGGCCTGCTGCAGCTCGTCCGGCGAACCTGCCTCGGCTACCGGAAGCAGCCTCAGCGCCTCATCAAAGGCGCCGGCGTACACGTTCGCTTGCGCGGCGGCAAGCGCCCGGTCCACCCTTCGCGCGGGGTCAACCGTCAATGCGATCGAACGCTCCAGAAACGCCGCCGCGGCGGCCAGCCCACCCCGTGCCTGCGCACGACCCGCTGAGCGCTCCAGCTCACACGCCACCTCCTCGTCGGGCGTGGCTGCGGCCTGCGCG
>DATCNP010000019.1:0-17246 GCA_036565205.1 Solirubrobacteraceae bacterium
GCTGGTCAGCGTGTGGGGCGCCGGATACGGAGACGACACACAGGTCCTGCGGGCCCACATCGCCAATCTGCGCCGCAAGATCGAGCCCGCCGGCGCGCGCCGCTACATCCGGACCGACCCGGGAGTCGGGTACCGCTTCGCGGCCTGAAGTGGCAGCCTCGTCGGGTCCAGCGCGCGCGAGGGGCGGGCGAGCGCCATCCCGGGCGGCGACCGGGGGGCGACGAACGATGCCGCGGCCGGGAAGGGGCAACGAAGGATGAGGCGGCCGCAATCGTGCCCGGTGTGGATCAGAACGCGCATTCCAGAGCACGCGTTCCCGCAAAACTCATCCTGTGGCTCATAAGGCGCGGAATCCGCGCATTACGGAGCAACCCCCCGCTAAGCGGCGAGCGCTCGGTCTGAAGTGCGCGTTTTGGGCCTCGACGAGCGCGGGTCTCAGGGCCTGCCGGCCGCCCGGGGCGACCCGCGCGCACGCGCCGGCCTCGCGCGCACCCGGCCCCGCGGGTCTCGCGGCCCTCGGCGAGCTCCTAGTCGCCCGGCGTTCGCAGCCTGTAGCCCACCCCCGGCTCGGTGATCAGGTACTCGGGACGCGCGGCGTCGACCTCGAGCTTGGCGCGGATGTGGGCGACGTGGACCCGAAGGTAGTGCGTCTCGGCGCCGTACTCGGGTCCCCAGACCTCCTGCAGGAGCTGGCGGTGCGTGACAAGCCGGCCGTGGTATTGGGCCAGCACGCGAACGAGGTCGAACTCGATCGGGGTCAGGTGGATATCGTGTCCGTCGCGCGCGACCCGGCGGTCGGCGACGTCGATACGCAGTGCCCCGATCGTCAATTCCGGACTCGTCCCCTGGTCCGCCGAGCGCCGCATCACCGCCCTCAGCCGCGCGAGCAGCTCGTCGGTCCCGAACGGCTTGGTCACGTAGTCGTCGGCACCGGCGTCGAGCGCGCGCACCTTCTCGCGCTCGTCCCCGACCGCCGAGAGCACGAGGATCGGCAGCCGGCTCCAGCGCCTGACCTCCCGGCAGACCTCCACGCCCTCCCCGTCGGGGAGCACGAGGTCGAGCACGAGCGCGTCCGGGGGCCTCGTCGCCAGAGCCGTGAGCGCCTGTGCCTTGGTCTCAGCTGCCTCGACCGCGTAGCCCGCGCTGCGCAGGACGATCTTCAGGCCACGGACGATCTGCGGCTCGTCGTCGACGACCAGGACCCGCTGCGCGTTCATCGCGCCAGACCGGACGGCGCCGGCTGCTGCTCGAGCGGAAAGCTGACCGCGAACGAGGTGCCGCGCTCCGCCTCTGACTGGAGCACGATCCGGCCGCCGTTGGCCTCGACGAACCCGCGGCAGATCGCCAGTCCGAGCCCGGGGCCCGAGCCATCGCCTCGGCGTCCGCGGAAGAACGGCTCGAACACACGCGCGCGCATCTGACTCGGAATACCCCGGCCGTGGTCGATCACGCGCACGGTCACGGTGCCGCCACCGATGCCCCCGCTGACCCTGACCGGCTCGCCCGGAGGCGAGAACTTGACCGCGTTCTCGAGCAGGTTCGAGAACACCCGCTCGAGCTGGGCGGCGTCGGCACGCACGAGCGGCAGGTCGGTGGGCAGCGCGAACTCGATCGGATGATCGGTGCGCAGGTGCCCCGCCGCGGAGGCGACGACGTCGTGCAGGTCGCACCAGTCGGCCCGCGGGGCAACCGCTCCGGCCTGGATCTTCGACAGGTCGAGCAGGTCGTCGACAAGCTTCGCCAGCCTGGCGCCCTCACCCTTGATCACGTCGAGCAGCTCGGAGCGCTCGGCCTCGGTCACGCCGGCCGAGCGCAGCGCCGATCCGGCCGTCGTGATCGCCGTCAGCGGGGAGCGGAGATCGTGCGAGATCGCGTGCAGGATCGCGGTCCGGGCCACCTCGGCGCGCCGGGACGCCTCGGTCTCGGCCGCGCGCTCGGCGACCCGCTCGCGCTCTACGGCGACGTCGACGAGCCGGCCCAGCGCCTCGGTGACGCGCTCGATCTGCGGACGATCCCAGTTCCCGTCGCGTGAGACGTAGAGCCAAACGCGGCCTGCGCGCCCGGGAAGCGGCAGCGCCAGCTCGTCGTCCGCGGGGGTCGGCGCCGACTGCAGCTGCACCCGAGCTCGAGACGCTCCCGTCGCCTCGGCGATCCGTGACCCGATGCTCTCGAGCTGCGCCGTGAGGCTCTGGCCGGCGAGGATCGCCGAGGCAGCCTGGGCCAGCAGCGTGGCCTCACGCTCACGAGCCGCCGCCACCAGCGCCCGGCTCTCGGCCTCCGCCGCGCGCTGCCGGCCGGTCGCGGCGAGGCGCCCGACGACGATCGCCGCGATCAGCAGCACGACCAGCTCGACGACGTCCTGTGTGTGCGCGATCGCCAACCGGTGGCGAGGCTGGACGTAGAGGTAGTTGAGCGTCAGCACGCTGAGGACGGCCGCGCCCAACGCGGCGGCTTGCCCGCGGCGAATTGCGACCTCGAGCACGGCCAGCAGATAGATGACGCCCAGACCGGTGGCGGACGCGTTCGAATGCAGCGCGGCCACGAGCAGCGTGGCGACCACGACCGCAGCCAGGCTCTCGAGCACGGCCGGCGCGGCGAGGGCGGCGGATCGCCGCACGTCCGCCGAGCGGTTCCGGGTGCTGCTCTGGCTCACAGCGTTAGGAGCTTACGCCGCGACGGGTGGGCGCCGACCACCGTCGCCCACCGGCTCGGACTCGATGATCACCCGGCAGGGACGCTCGCGCAGCACCGTCTCGAGCGCGCGACCGAAGCCGCCCCGGCCCATCGGCATGACGATCGCCTCCGCACGCACCGAGCGAGCCTCATCGACGATCCTCCGCCCGGTCTGACCGGCCCTGACCTTCTCCCAGTGGCCGGTGACGCGCCGGCCGGCCTGGACCTTCGCCTCCTCGATGATCGACTGAGCGGCGGCCTCGAGCTCCGGCAGCGCGGCGTCGATCGGGCTCGACGCCGGCACGGAGATCGTCACCAGCACATGGATGCCGCGCCGGCGCCGCGCCGCGAGGCGTGCGGCCGTCGCCATCACCGCCGGCACGTAGCCGCCTTCCGCGAACGCGACCAGGACGGAGTCGTACTCGGCCTCGGTGTCGGCCGCCGGCTTCACGCTCGCCACCTTGACCGTGGTCGTGAGGTCGAGTCCCTGGCGGTGGCGGTAGGTGACGTACACGAGGATTCCGATCATCAGCCAGCCGACCCCGGCCGCCGCCACCACGGCGTGCAGCGCGGTGACCGTCACGAAGGCGAGGAACGTCCCCGCGCCTCCGAGGACGGCGAACAGGGGCAGGCGCCGGCCGCCGACACGCAGCGTCCCCGGTCCGCGGTACGGCCGCTTGCGGTCGGGGTCGCTGAGTCGCAGCCGGATCACTGCCAGGTGCGCGATCGTGAACGACAGCATCGCCCCGAACGCGTACATGTTCCCCAGGAAGTCGGCCTGGCCCGGGATCAGCGTCACGCAGGCAACGGCGCCGAACACCACGATCCCGATCCAGGGAGTGCGGTAGCGCGGGTGCAGGCTTCGCAGCCCGTCGGGGACCTGGCGGTGCAGGCCCATCGAGTAGACGAGCCGAGAGACGCCGATGATCCCGGCGTTGGTGGCGATGAACAGGATCGTCGCCGCGAGCAATCCAACGTAGATCTCTCCGGCGTGCTGGAACGCGCCCAGGTGCAGGTGCTTGACGATTCCCAGCACGGGGTCGCCGGCAAAGCCGCCTTTGCTCTCGGCGACGCCGAGCAGCGTCTGGCAGCGTCCGGCATGGCAGGTCACGGGCAGCGCGGAAAGCGCGACCGCGGGGAGCGCGGCGTAGATCGCGAACACCGCGATCACCACCCGGTTGATCGCCGCCGGGATCGTCTTCGACTCGTCCTTGGCCTCCTCGGCCATGTTGGAGATCGTCTCGATGCCCGTGTACGCGATCATCCCGACCGGTATTGCGATCAGGAAGTCCTTCCAGTGTGGGGCAGTGCCGAGGTGGACGTTGGCGATCAGCGTGTGTGGCGAGAGCACGAGAGCGCCGCCGATCAGCACCAGCAGCACCTGTGTCGAGAAGTCGGTGATCGCCAGCGCGACGTTCAGCGCTGCCGCCTCGGTGACGCCGACCACGTTGATCGCGCACAGCAGCGTGACCACGCCGATCCCAAACACGATGTCCCCGGGGCTGGTCTTGAGGAACGGCAGGAACAGGCCGCCGATGTAGTGAGGCACGAAGAACGCGGAGATCGCGATCGTGATCACGTAGTTGAGCATCTGGCCCCAGGCGGCGAAGAACGACCAGAACTCGTTGAACGCGTGGCGGGCGAAGCTCGAGGAGCCCCCGGCCTCGGGGAACATCGCCGTCGCCTCGGAGTAGGTTGCAGCGGTGAGGTAGAAGATCACCCCGGTGAGCACGAACACGATCGGCGTCAAGCCCAGCGCAAGCGACGCGACCAGCCCAAGGGCGTAGTAGATCGAGGAGCCAACGTTGCCGTAGGCCGTCGAAGCCAGCGCGTTGACGCCCAGAACTCGCTGCAGGCCCGGCAGCCGGCGCTCAGCCATCAGCCACCGGGAGGCGCCCACCGCCGTCGATCACCTGCATCGGCGGGACTCTAATGGCTGCCTGGGGAATCGACCACCGGCTCGTGCGGGCGCGTCGCCGCGCCGACACCAGGCGCTTCCGGGGGGCCTCCGGACGTCTCCTGGCCCGCACCGGGCGGCTCCGTGCCGGCGCCCGGCGCCTCCGAGCCGGCGGCCGGCTCCCGCGCCTGGGGCTCTGACTCGCCCTCCGGCGCGCTCGAGGTGCGCGGCGTGGCCGGAGGGGCGGTCAGGATCACCCGGCAGGGCGACTTGCGGATCACGTACTTGGTTATCTCTCCGACGTAGTTGTCGAGCAGGCCGCCGCCGCCGAGCAGGCCGCCACCGCGGATCCGCGAGGGCTCCTCTGCCCCCAGCACGATCGCCTCGACGCCGCGCTCGCGGGCCTCGTTCACGATCGCCGGTCCGACGCGCCGCGCCCGGACGGTTGTCGTTGCCACCGTGACACCCCCGTACTCCTCCCCCACCGCCTTGGCTCTCGCGAGCGCCTCGCGCGCGCGAGCTACCTGCGCGTCAGGGAGACGGGCGTCGAGCGGCAGCGAGAGCGGAACCTCGAACACCCAGACGGCCTCGATCACAGAGCCCGACTCTTTGACCCCGTCGCGGGTCTCGGCCGCGAGCCGGCCCGCGGTCTGGACGATGTCGTCGTCGAGGCGGTTGCCGAATATGGGGACCAGGATCGATCCGAACTCGGGCTCGAGCGTCTCGTGCCTGAGCGCCCGCTCGGGGATCGTCACCCGACGCAGCAGCGGCTTGCCCTCCGTCTTGCGGTAGGTGACATAGAGCGTCAGACCGGCCAGCAGCCAGCCGGCGCCGACGTATCGAGCACCTGAGTGATAGATCAGCACGGCGATCCATCCCGCGAGCGAGAGCAAAGCGCCGAGCACGGCCGGGATCGGAACGCTCGCCCCCCGGATGCGGATCGACAGCGGGATTCTGTAGGCCCGGTCGCGGGTCGGCTCACGGAAGCGCAGCGCGACCACCGCCAGGTGGGCGATCATGAACGACAGCAGCGCGCCGAACGCGTAGATCCCGACCAGCAGCTCGAGGTTGGTCGGAAGCGCGAGCGCGCCGGCTGCCACCGCAGCGATCAGCATGATCACCCACGGCGTGCCCCATTTGGGGTGAAGCCGTCCGACGGCGCTGGGGATCTGACGGTTGGTGGCCAGCGAATAGCCGACGCGGGAGACGCCGAGCATCGAGGACCCGGCCGCCGCGGCGAGCCCCAGGGCTCCGCCGATCGCCACGGCGTATTTGAGAATGTCGGCGACCCACTTGGGCCGGAACGCCTCGACCACCCCGAGCACCGGCGCCTTGATGTGCTGCTGGCCGAGGGCGGTCAGCCCGTGATGAACGGGGAGCGCGGCGACGCCGACGAGCGCGATCCCGACGTAGATCACAACGATCACCGAGGAGCCCGGCAGAACCAGGCGCTTGAGCCCGCGCGTCGAGCCCGCGAGCTCCCCGGCGAGGCTCGCGGCCGCCTCGAGCCCGGTGAACGCGATCACTGCGATCGGCAAGGCGAAGGCCAGGCTCGAGGCGGTCGGGGAGCTCCCGAGATGGATGCTCTGGGTGAGGTGATCGGGATGGAACACGAGCGCAAGCCCGAGCACGATCACCAGCGCCTGCAGGGCGAGGTCCCCGGCGGTGATCGCGATCTGCCGCTTGAGCCTGCGCGCGCTCACGCCGGTTACGTTGTCGAGCAGCACGAACACGATCAGCGCCAGGGCCACGGCGATCTCCAGGCCGCCGTGGCCCAGCGGCCCCCAGAACGCGGCCAGATAACTCGGGACGGTGATCGCCGTCACGGCGATCAGGATCGTGTAGTCGAGCACGATCGCCCAGCCGGCGATGAAGCTCACGAGCTCGTTGAAGGCGTAGCGCGCGAACACCGCCGAGCCGCCGCGTTCGCGGTGCAGCGAGGCGCCCTCGGTGAACGTCATCGCGGTGAGCTGGAAGAAGATCCCCGCGGCGAGGAAAACGACCGGCGTGAGCCCGTTCGCGCGGTGGGCGACGACGCCGAGCGCGAAGTACACCGAGCTGACCGAAGTCGTGTACACGACCGCGAACAGCGCGCGGTAGCTGATCTGGCTCTCGCTCACCGACGCTTACCGGCTCCGAGACAGGTAGAGGCGGCCCGCACCGGCGAGCAGGAACAGGACGCCGAGCAGGATTCCGGACGCCAGCGCGCCGCCTCCGGCGGCGATCGTACGAGCGATCAGGGCGACCCCGACAATCACCATCAGCACCGACATCAGCCGCGTGTAGGACTGGCGTATCTGGCGTGGCTCCGGCATCGGAGGATTAGACCATATGGAGGTTGTCGTCCGGCGTGACTGGTGAAGTCGGCCGGTCCCCCACACGTTCGTGGGGTGATTGAGCCGTGCGGGCTGGAACCCCGCGCGGCGCCCACAACCGCATAGAGGAGCCGACCATGGCGAAGGTTCGCAGTTGGGTTGGTCTTGACGTGCACGCACGCTCGGTGCTCGCGGTGACGATCGATGGCGAGTCGGGCGAGCTGCGCTCGCGCCGGCTGTCTGGGACGACGAGCGAGGTGGTCGAGTTCTGCTGCTCGCTGCCGGGTCCGACGCGCGCAGCGTATGAGGCCGGGCCGACCGGGTACGGCCTCGCGCGGGGGCTGGATCGGGCGGGCGTCGGGTGTGTGGTGGCGGCGCCGGGGAAGATCGAGCGGCCGGCCGCGGATAAGGTCAAGACAGATCAGCGCGACGCCGAGCGGGTGCTGCGCTTGTTGATGATCGACGGGCTGCATCCGGTCCGGGTCCCGACCGGCGAGGAGGAGGCGCTGCGCGATGTGGTCCGCGCGAGGGAGGCTGTCCGCGGTGATCTGATGCGCGCCCGCCAACGGCTGGGCAAGCTGCTGCTGCGACACGATGTTCGCTATGAGGACACCGCGAGCGCTTGGACGGTGGCTCACCGCGGCTGGCTGACGAGCCTCGATCTCGTGGAGCGCGGCGCGCAGGTCACGCTGCTGGAGTACCTCGGCGCGATCGACGCGATCGTGATCCGCCGCGACGCGCTCGAGAAGACGATCGCTGAGCTGATCCCCGGCTCTCCGTGGGAGCAGACCGTCGCGCGACTGCGGTGCCTGCGCGGGATCGACACGCTCACCGCGGTCGGTCTGTGCGCCGAGGTCGGCGAGTTCGGGCGTTTCGCGAAGGCCGGGCAGCTGATGAGCTACCTCGGCCTGACCCCGTCCGAGGACACCAGCGGCGAGAAACGCCGGCAAGGAGCGATCACCAAGACCGGGTCGCGGCACGCCCGGCGGCTGCTGGTCGAGGCTGCCTGGCACTACCGCCGCGCACCCGCGAAGGGACAAGCCCTCCGCCGCCGCCAACAGGGACAGCCCGCTCAGATCATCGAGATCTCCTGGCAGGCGCAACGACGGCTGCACAACGTCTGGCAACGACTCGACACTCAGCGCGGCAAGCGTCGCACGATCGTCGCGGTCGCGGTCGCCCGCGAGCTCACCGGCTTCTGCTGGGCACTCGCGAACGCCGACTGAACCCGAACAGCACCACGTCGGCTGAAGAGGCGGCAGGAGCACCTGGCCACACGCGCGAGAGCATCCGCGATCTAAGCATGAGCAGCCCGGCGCGGGCCACGCTCGATCTTAGACAGCAGGGCTCTCACGACGAAAACCGGTCTTGCGGAGACGGGTAGCCAACCCGTGCACCCGCGCATAAGAGTCTGACCGCGCGTCGCGCACCAGCCAGACCTGCCGCCCCTCCAGCCGACACGATGCCCGCCACCGCGCGGGCATTCGGTGCTTAACCCTTGACAACCAACCCTCCATAAGAGCTTAGGCGGCTTGCCCAGCCGCCGTTCCGCCGCCTGAGTCTCGGTTCTTCACGAAATCTGTATGCCCGGGTGGCATTTCTGCACGGCTTCTTGACGAGCAGCGACTGATGATCGTTGCCATGGACTTGGTATCGATCTTGCTGGGCCTTCTGATGTTCGCCGTTCTGATCGCTCTGATCTACGGAATCGAGCGCATATGAGCGGCGCTGACCTGTTCGGGTTGATCGCCTCGGCGCTCGTCTGCATCTACCTCCTCTACGCCTTGCTGCGCGGGGAGAAGTTCTAGCCATGACGTTTCTCGGCTGGCTGACGATCTTCCTGTTCGTCGGCGTCCTGACGGTGATCGCAATCCCGCTCGGTGGCTACATGGCCGCGGTGTACACAGGGGAGCGCACGTTCCTGGACCCCCTGTTCCGCGCTCCCGAGCGGCTGCTCTACCGGGTGCTGCGGGTCGACGCGACCAAGCAGCAGGATTGGAAGGCGTACGCCAAGAGCCTGATCATCTTCTCGCTCGCCGGGTGGCTGCTGCTGTACTTCATCCTGCGCACGCAGACGCTGTGGAGTTTCACCGGCCTGAACCCTCAGGGGTTCCACTCGGCGCCGTGGAACGTGACCTTCAACACCACTTCGTCGTTCCTCACGAACACGAACTGGCAGTACTACGGCGGCGAGACGACGATGAGCTACTTCAGCCAGATGGCCGGGCTGACGGTGCAGAACTTCCTCTCGGCCGGCGTTGGAATCTCGGTCGCGATCGCTCTGATCCGCGGGATCGTCGGGCGCAGCGGTCGGGGGATCGGGAATTTCTGGCACGACCTTGTGCGCACCGTCCTGTGGGTGCTGACGCCGATTTCGATCGTGGTCGCGCTGGTGCTGGTCTTTCAGGGGTCGATCCAGAACTTCTCGCACTATCTGGGCTTCAACGGGATCTCGGGCATCGGCGGTCAGATCGCGACCGGCCCGGTGGCCTCGCAGGAGGCGATCAAGATGCTCGGGACCAACGGAGGCGGGTTCTTCAACGTCAACGCCGCTCACCCGTTCGAGAACCCGTCCGGGTTCACGAACTTCTTCGAGATGCTGGTCGTACTGTCGATCCCGGCCGGGTTGGTGTTCACCTACGGGAAGATGGCCGGCAACCGCCGCCAGGGCCATGCGATCTACGCGACGATGATGGTGATGTTCCTCGGCGCGGCGATCGTCGCCTACGTGGCCGAGGCGCACGGATCCCCAGCTCAGCACGCCGCCGGGCTGCACACCGCGGTCATCCACGGGTCGACTGGCGGCAACCTCGAGGGCAAGGAGCAGCGCTTCGGGATCGCGGGCTCGGCCCTGTTCGACGTCGTCACGACCGTCACCTCGTGCGGGGCGGTCAACAGCGCGATCGAATCGTTCACCGGGATCGGCGGAGCGGTCCCGTTCGCGAACCTGTCGGCCAGCGAGGTGATCTTCGGCGGTGTCGGCACCGGGCTCTACTCGATCCTGCTCTACGTCCTGCTGGCGGTGTTCATCGGCGGTCTGATGGTCGGCCGCACGCCGGAGTACCTGGGCAAGAAGATCGAGGCTCGGCAGATCAAGCTGGTGGCACTCGGACTCCTGATCACGCCGCTGGCGGCGCTGTTCTCGACCGCGCTGGCCACGGCCAGCCACGCCGGGCGAGCCTCGATCTCGGCCGCTGCCACCGGCCCCCAGGGCTTCTCCGAGACCTTCTACGCATACCTCTCGCAGGCCAACAACAACGGCTCGGCGTTCGCCGGCTACACCGGATTCATCCAGCCGGGCGCCGGCAACGTCGGCTCGCACGGGGTCACGTTCGCCGACCTGCTCGGCGGCTTCACGATGCTGTTCGCGCGTTACGCGCCGATTCTGTTCGCGCTCGCCGTGGCCGGGTCGCTGGCCGGCAAGCGCGTCAGTCCCGCCGGCCTGGGGACGATGCGCACCGACAACGGCACCTTCGTGGTGCTGCTGATCGGCGTGATCGTGCTCGTCGGCGCCCTGACCTTCTTCCCCGCCCTGCTGCTCGGACCGATCGTGCAGGGCCTGACCCCCCACCTGTACTGACCCACTGATGCGACGCGACATCACCACCTCGGCGATCGGAATCCTTGTGCTGACGCTGATCTTCGGGATCCTCTACCCGCTCGCGATCACCGGTATCACCCAGCTCGCCTTCCCCGGCAACGCCAACGGCCAGCAGGTCAAGGTCGCCGGCAAGCTCGTGGGCTCGAAGATCATCGGCCAGCAGTTCACGACCCAGGTGGTCAAGAACGGCAAGCCGCAGGTCGACAAGAACGGCAACCCGGTCACCGTCCCCGACCCGAAATACTTCCAGAGCCGTCCGTCGGCGACCGTGCCGCCCGACAACGCAGCAGCGACCGCGTTCTCGAACCTCGGCCCCAACAGCGTTGCCACAGAGCAGGCGATCAGCGCCAACATCCAGGCCTACCTGGCGCTCGAGAAGCCCTACAACCCAGGGCTGAGCGCCGCCAAGGTGCCGGTCGACGCCGCCGACACCTCAGCGTCGGGGATCGACCCTGACATCTCGCCGGCGAACGCCGCCATCCAGGCTCACCGGATCGCCGCGATCCGCAAGCTCCCGCTGACCCAGGTCGACCAGCTGATCGCTCGGTACACCCACGGGCGCGGGCTCGGGTTCTCCGGCGAGCCCGGGGTCAACGTGTTGCAGCTCAACCTCGCCCTCGACCGCGTGAGCGGAGGCCACTGATGTCCGTCGACACGCCCACTCCCTCCCTCGAGCCGCAGGCTCCCTCCGCGCGCCGGGAGCGCCACGCAGTCTCACTGTTCCGCCCCGACATCGTCACCCGCGCGCTGATCGACAGCTTCGTCAAGCTCGACCCGCGCGTACAGATCCGTAACCCGGTGATGTTCGTGGTCGAGATCGGCGCCGTGATCACGACCGTCACCTGGCTGATCCAGGTATTCGGCGGCGGGCCCCTGGGCGGCGGCAACGAGCCGGCCTGGTACACGTTCACGATCGCGGTCTGGCTCTGGCTGACGGTCGTGTTCGCGAACATGGCCGAGGCATTCGCCGAGGGCCGCGGGCGCGCGCAGGCCGACACGCTGCGATCGATGCGCCAGGAGACCGTCGCCACGATGCAGGACGGCTCGACCAAGAAGGCCTCTGACCTGGCCAAGGGCGACCTCGTGGTCGTGCAGGCCGGCGAGCTGATCCCCGGCGACGGCACGGTGATCGAAGGGATTGCGTCAGTTGACGAGTCGGCCATCACCGGCGAGTCAGCGCCGGTGATCCGCGAGTCCGGCGGCGACCGCTCAGCTGTCACCGGAGGCACACGCGTGCTCTCTGACCGAGTGGTGGTCGAGATCACCCAGGAGCCGGGGCATTCGTTCCTGGACCGGATGATCGCGCTGGTCGAGGGCGCCGCCCGGCGCAAGACCCCGAACGAGATCGCTCTGAACATCCTCCTCGCCGGCCTGACGCTGATCTTCATGATCGTGGTCGCCACCCTGCGTCCGTTCGGATTGTTCGCGCACACCCCCATATCCGAGACCACCCTGATCTCGCTGCTGGTGGCGCTGATCCCGACGACGATCGGTGCGCTTCTGTCAGCGATCGGTATCGCCGGAATGGACCGGCTGGTGCGCCGAAACGTGCTCGCTCTGTCGGGGCGCGCGGTCGAGGCCTCGGGCGACGTGGACGTGCTGCTGCTTGACAAGACAGGCACGATCACGATCGGGAACCGGCTGGCGTCGGAATTCATCCCGATGCCGGGCGTGTCCGAGGCCGAGTTGGCCGAGGTCGCGCAGCTGGCGTCACTCGCCGACGAGACGCCCGAGGGACGCTCGATCGTCGTGCTGGCCAAGCAGTACGGGATCCGCGAGCACGACATGACGTCATTGCAGGCCGAGTTCGTCCCGTTCACCGCACAGACCCGCATGAGCGGGGTCGACCTCGACGGCCGCCAGCTGCGCAAGGGAGCCGGGGACGCGATCATCGCGTTCGCCGCTGCCGAGGGCGGGCAGCCGCCGGCCGAGCTGCAGCCGGTCCTCGACCGGATCGGCCGCGAGGGCGGCACGCCACTCGGAGTGGCGCGAGACGCGCAGGTGATGGGAGTGATCCACCTCAAGGACACGATCAAGGAGGGCATGCGCCAGCGCTTTGACCACCTCCGCGCAATGGGGATCCGGACGATCATGATCACCGGCGACAACAAGCTCACCGCGGCCAAGATCGCCGAGGAATCCGGGGTCGATGACTTCCTCGCCGAGGCCACCCCGGAAGCCAAGCTCGCCCTGATCAAGGAGCAGCAGGCCGGCGGGCGCATGGTGGCGATGACCGGCGACGGCACCAACGACGCTCCCGCGCTCGCCCAAGCCGACGTCGGCGTGGCGATGAACACCGGCACCCAGGCCGCGCGGGAGGCCGGCAACATGGTCGACCTCGACTCCAATCCGACGAAGCTGATCGAGATCGTCGAAGTCGGCAAGCAGCTGCTGATCACACGCGGCGCCCTGACCACGTTCTCGATCGCCAACGACGTCGCAAAGTACTTCGCGATCCTCCCGGCGATCTTCCTCTCGACCTACGCGGCTACCAAGGGCGGCCAAGGGCCGCTCCACGTGCTCAACATCATGAGCCTCGGGACCCCCCGCTCCGCCGTCATCTCCGCCATCATCTTCAACGCCATCGTGATCCCGCTGCTGATCCCGGTCTCACTGCGAGGCGTCAGCTACCGCCCGATCGGCGCCAGCGCCCTGCTCCGGCGCAACCTCTGGATCTACGGGCTCGGCGGCCTGATCGCCCCGTTCATCGGCATCAAGCTGATCGACCTGCTCGTGCACAACATCCTCGGGGCATAGTGGTCTCCGATCGACCCGATGCGCTTTCCCGGGCCGGGCCCAGAACGGGCCGTTACAAGATCTTCCTCGGGATGGCCGCGGGCGTCGGCAAGACCTACCGAATGCTCCAGGAGGGCCAGGCCGAGGCCGAGGCCGGCCGGGACGTGGTGATCGGCTACCTCGAGCCGCACGGACGTGCGGACACCGTCGCACAGGCCGAGGGCCTGGAGACGATTCCGCGCCGAAGGGTCACCTACCGCGACTCTGAGATCGAGGAGATGAACCTGCCGGCGATCCTCCGTCGCGCGCCGGAGCTGGTCCTGATCGACGAGCTTGCGCACACCAACGCACCGGGCGTCGAGCACAAGAAGCGCTGCCAGGACATCGCCCAGGTGCTGGCCGCCGGGATCGATGTCTTTTCGACCGTCAACGTCCAGCACCTGGAAAGCCTGAACGACCAGATCGCCGAGCTGACGGGGATCCGGGTACGCGAGACGGTGCCCGACGCCGTGCTCGGCTCGGCCGACGACGTCGTGCTGATCGACATCACGCCCGAGTCGCTGATCGCGCGCCTGCTGGCCGGGAAGGTCTACCCGGACGAACGCATACAGACGGCACTCAACAACTTCTTCAAGATCGAGAATCTCTCCGCCCTGCGCGAGGTCTCGCTGCGTCAGGTGGCCGAGGAAATCGAGGCCAAGCGGATCCCGTCCGAGGCCGGCGGTCGGGGCCGTGAGGAGCGCCTCGTCGACAACGCGGCGGCGCAAGCGATCGGCGAGCGACTGCTCGCGCTGGTCACTCCTTCGCCGGGCTCGCAGCGAGTGGTGCGCCGCGCCTGGCGCTCGGCCCAGCGGCTCGGCGCCGAGCTCGACCTCCTGTGGGTCGCCGATCACGAGCCGAGCGAGCCGGAGCAGGAACAACTCGACGCGCTGCGGAGCCTGGCCAGCGTGCTCGGTGCCCACCTGCTGGTCGAGCACGACGACGACATCGCGCTCACCGCCCAGCGCGTGGCCCAGGAGCGCGGCACGACCTATGTGCTGATGGGCACTCCCAAACCCCGCAGCCCGCTGCGCCGCCTGACCCGTCCGGCTCTGCCCTACCGGCTGCTGGCGCTGCTGCCCGGTGTCGACCTACGGATCGTCGCCGACCGTACCCAGAGGACCAAGGAGGACCGATGACGGCTGTGCTGATCGTGATCGTCGTGGGGCTGTCGCTGGCGCTGACCACGCTGGCAGCCCGAGGTCGACGCCAGCGCGGCCGGCCACCGTCTCGGATCCCCGTCGGCACCGCGCGAAGGATCCTGTTCCCGGTCATCCCTCACGCCCTTTCCCCACGGGCGCTCGATGCCGCACTGCGACTGGCCCGCGCCGAGGACGCGACGCTGGTCCCGGTGTTTCTGGCCCGCGTACCCCTGCACCTTCCGCTCGAAGCGCCGCTGCCCAGGCAGTCCACGATCGCGATCTCCCTCCAGGAGGCGATCGAGCATCGGGCGGCGGCATTTGGCATACCCGTCGACGCCCGGATCGAGCGCGGGCGCACGTACCGCCACGCCCTGCGCCAGACGATCGCAGGCGAACGGTTCGACCGGATCGTGATCGCCGCCGCGGCGCATCGCGGACCTGGCTTCGACCCCGACGACGTGGCCTGGCTGCTCGAGAACGCGCCCGGGGAGATCGTCGTTCTGCGGCCCAGCAACGGAGAGCGGGCCGTGCCGACCCAGGCTCCGAACCTTCGCCGGGCTCAAGCGATGACGATCGCGTAGCTCAGTCGTGTAGCCGGAACGGCAGGATCGCCACGATCACGTCCGTCCGCGCTTTCAGAACCGCCTCGAGCAGGCGTCCGCGCTGGTTGTGCAGGAGCTCGTGGCGGCCCTTGCGAGGAATGATCTCGGGGATCAGGACGATGATCGTCGCGTCCTCCTCCTGGATCGACTTGATGTACTCGAGCACGGTACGGATCAGCGAACGCTGGGGATCGACGATCACCTCGATCGCGATCCCGCAGGCCCAGTCGTCCCACGCGCGCTTGATCCGGCCGGCCTCGTCCTCGTCGCCGGCGACCGCGATCGCGACCACGGTCTCACCCATCGAGAGCCCCGCGCTGACGGCACGCTGGGTCAGAAGGTTGACCGTCGAGCTCGGGATCAGGACGATGCTGTCCCGCTTGCGGGGGTGCGGCGGTGTCCGGCCGAGTTTCAGCTCGCTCGCGACCTGGTGGTAGTAGCCCTCGATGCGCGAGAACAGGACGATCAGGAGCGGCACCGTGATCACGATCACCCACGCGCCCTCGAGGAACTTGGTGAACAGGAACACGACCACGGCAATCGCCGTCATCGCGGCCCCGGCGGCGTTGACCGATGCGCGCAGCCGCCAGCGCGGGGATCGCTCCTCGAGCCAGTGGCGGACCAGTCCGACCTGGCTGAGCGTGAAGCCGAGGAACACCCCGATCGCGTAGAGGGGGATCAGCCGGTTGGTCTCGGCGTTGACCGCCACGAGCAGCAGCAGCGCCGCGACCGCCAGCGAGACGATCCCGATTCTGTACACCGGCCGCTCGGCGCGGAGGTAGAACGCGTGGGGCATCCGGTGGTCCTTGGCGAGCAGACTCATCAACACCGGCAGGCCGCCGAAGCTTGTGTTCGCCGCCAGCCCCAGCACCGCCGTGATGGCCAGGTTCGAGACGTAGAACGGCCAGCCGGTCCCGAGCGAGCCGGCGGTCAGCTGCGCCAGCACCGTCACCCCCCCGCGGGGCTGCACGTGGTGCGTATGGATCAGGACCCCCAGTCCGACGAGCATCAACCCGAGCAGCACGCCCAGCGTGACCTCGGTGCGCTGGGCGGTCCTCGCCCGCGGCTCGCGAAACGCCGGCACGCCGTTGGCGATCGCCTCGACTCCGGTGACGGCCGAGCACCCGGCGGCGAACGCCTTCAGGATCAGCACCACGCCGAGCGCCGTGGTCGGCTTGAACACCAGCTTCGTGCCGATCGTCGCCTCGCTGTGTGGGTGCACGAGGCCGATCACGATCACCGCCAGCACGCTGAGAACGAAGATCGCCGCGGGCAGCATCAGGAACCTGGCCGATTCCGCGATCCCGAACATGTTGACCGCGGTCAGCAGCAGGAGCCCGATCAGCGCCACGAGCAGCAGATGGTGCGCGAGCCCCGGGAACACGCTCCCCAGGCTGGCCGCGCCGGCGGCGAGACTGACCGCGACGGTCAGCACGTAATCGACGACCAGGGACGCGGCGGCGAGCAGGGCCGGCCAGCGGCCGAGGTTCCGCTTCGCCACGGCGTACGCCCCCCCTCCCTCGGGGTGGGCCGCGATCACCTGCGAGTAGGAGATCACGAGCAGCACCAGCATGCCGGTGATCACGAGCGTCACCGGGAGCGTGAACCGCAGTGCGCTCGCCCCGGCCGCGACGAGCACCAGCATCATCGCCTCCGGCCCGTACGCGACACTGGAGAGCGCGTCGAGGCTGAGCGCCGCGAGGCCGGTGATGACGCCGAGCTCGTGACCCTGCTCGGCGTGCTTGCCGAATCGCGGGCGGGGGCGCATCGCGGCCGGACGGCGGCGCCGGACCGGGATCGGCTCCTGATCGCGATCCGGGGTCGAGGCGGTCGACATCGCGTCCGGCACGTTAGCCTGATCCGATCACGAGGATCGGCAGCACCGTTGCCTGACAGTGCGCGGATCTCCGCGCGTCTGCAGGCGCTGTGGGAGCTGGCCAGCGGGCCCGAGGGCGGCGCTGACCGTCCGGCGTTCTCGGACGCCGAGGCCCAGGCCATGCTGCTCGTGGCCGGCTGGGCCCGCGAGGCCGGCCTGGAGCCGGGCCTCGACCGGCACGGAAACCTGTGGGCGATCCAGCCCGGCTGGGGCGGGCCGCTGGTCACAGCCGGCAGCCACGTCGACACCGTGCCCGACGGCGGCCGCTACGACGGCGCGCTGGGCACGGTGCTGGGGCTCGAGCTGGCACACGTCCTGCGCGAGGGGACCGGGGGCGGCGCTCGGCCCGCTCTGCTCGTCTGCGC
>DATCNP010000020.1:0-2630 GCA_036565205.1 Solirubrobacteraceae bacterium
GAGCTCGGTGATGCCGGCCTGCTCGAGCGCGGTCCGGACGTTGAAGCTGAGCTCGTCGGGGATCGGAACGAACGTGCCTCGGCGCTCGCCGCCAAGTGCGTCGTGGACCAGCCGATCGTCGGCGCGACCGCTCTGCAGCAGCGACTCCCAGGGCTCGGTTTCGCGAACGGTCGACACCGGCGACCGAGTATGGCGATCGCCCTTCACCGTCCGTCTCGGGCCCCGCGGGTGCTACGGTCGCGCCCGCCGTGCGCTGCCTCTACGTGGATCTCGACGGAACGCTGCTGGGCCCAAATGCGTCGCTGCTCCAAGGGGCCGACGGAGGCTTCAGCCTGCTCGGCGTGCGCGCGCTCGAGGCCTGCTCGCGGGCGGGAGCCGAGGTCGTCCTGTACTCGGGGCGCAGGGAATCGAGCGTGTTCGAAGCCGCCCGCCTGATCGGGTCGAGCTCGTACATCTTCGAGCTCGGCTGCGGAATGGTGCTCGATGGCGAGCTCGAGTGGCTGACCGGCGGATGCGTGCCAACCCCCGAGGGTGGCCCGATCTACCGGCAGATCACGGCGTCCGGAGCCCCGTCGCTGCTGCTCGAGCGCTACCAGGGCCGATTCGAGTACCACACCCCTTGGTCGGTCGAACGAGAGGTGTCGCATCTGTTTCGCGGGTCGGTCGATCTGGACGACGCGGCCACCGCGCTGGCCGAGGCCGGCTTGGACTGGCTACGTCTCGTCGACAACGGCGTCATCTGGGATGCGTCCGAGCAGATGCCCGGCCTGCCGGTCGTCCGCGCCTATCACCTGATTCCGGCCGTGGCCTCCAAGGCCGGTGCAGTGGCCCGGCATATGCGGGCGCGCGCGTACGCGCGCGAGGACTGCATCGCGGTCGGCGATTCACGTGAGGACATGGACGCCGCGTCGGTGGTGGCAGCGTTCTGGTTCGTGGCCAACGCGCTCGAGCGTGATCCGACGCTGGCAGATGACGTCGCCGGCCGAGACCGGATACGGATCGCCTCCGAGGGGTACGGCGCCGGCGTCTACGAAGCCGTCGTCACGACCCTCGCCGAGCGGGGCTGATCGGCTTCGCGCGGTCGGGCGTGGCTCTCGCGCGGCCGGTCATGGGTCTCGTGCGGCCGGTCATGGGTCTCGCGCTGGCGCTGACGGGTCTCGCGCGGCCGGTCACGGGTCTCGCGCCTGCGCTCCACCTCTGCGGCGTCCCCCACCGCCCAGCCGAGACGCTCGACCAGCTGAGAGGCAAAGTGGCTGGACTCGAAGTCGGCGCACGTCACGCGCTCCCGCAGCATCACCGGGTGCTCCCCGGTCTCGATTGTTTCGTCCGCCGTCACGATTATGTGTGGCATCGGGCTCCCTCTAGTTCGATTCGCCGCTCAGGGTGACACCGAACTCTTCGGAGAACGTAAACATCCAGTGCACGGCGGATCACTCTCGCGTACGTAGCGCACGAAACCTCTCCCGAAGGCGCCGCCAGAAACCGACGCGTACCGCCGGGCGCCAGCGCGCGGGGGGAGGAACGGTCGCCCGGACGATCGCGATCCAATCGTCGAGCGGCAACTCCCCCGAGATCAGGCGCCCGAGGGCGGCGGTCACGGGAGCATCGATGCCCGACGTCTCGAGCGCGCGAGCCAACAGGGGAACCGACTCCAGCGCTTCGATGGCCTGACCGATCCGCGCGGGGATGTCTGCGGCGCGAACGCCTTCGGCGAGCAGCTCGCCGGCGCGCCGGTTTCGGCTCTGGGGAGCGAGCGCAGTCGCGACGAGGTCGCCGGTGCCGGCCAACCCGATCATCGATTCGGGCCTCGCGCCCTGGGCCTCGGCCCAGCGCCAGACTTCGGCGAAGATGTGTCCGGCGGCGTTGAATCCCTGTGCCTCGGTCGCGCCGGAGGCGAGCGCGGCGGCGTTCTTGGCCGCTCCGGCCAGCTCGACTCCGACCGGATCGTTGGACTCCTCGCAGACGACGCCGGCGCGGATGAACACTCCGGCCAGCGCGATCGCAAGTGACTCTTCCGCCGAGGCGGCGACCAGCGCCGCACCCTCGCGGACCATCTCGTGCGCGTGAGCCGGTCCGCCGATGCACGCCGTGCGGTGGTCTCCGAACCTGCGCCGGAGAAGCAGCGTCGGTGGATCGCCATTCGGCGCGACGAGCCCCTTGGCCAGCGAGCCCACGGCCGCCTTGTCGGGCAGGCCGCGCTGCTCGAGCGCGGCGATGACCTCGCGAAGCCCGGTAGAGGGGACGCCCAGCAGCACGTAGTCGGCGCGGCCCAGACCCGCTTCCACGCTTTCGATCCGCAGCTCCCGAGGTAGCTCGACGCCGCTCAGGTAGATCCGGTTCTCGCGGTCCTCGGCCAGCCGGATGGCCTGCTCAGCGGTTCGGGTCTGGAGCGTGGTGCGAAACCCGCCGCGAGCCAGCAGCACTGCCACGGCGGTCCCGAACTAGCCGGCACCGATCACGGTCGCGCGCTTGGTTCCCGGAGCAGGCAGATGGATCGAGCGTCGGGGCGGGGTCGGCATGGCGCAGCGAGCGTATCGGCCGGATGGGGGCGCGGGGAGGCGCGCGGGGGCGCGCGAGGGCGGGGGCCGCCCGGGGCGCTTGCGGAGGCCTGCAGTGGAGGGGTGGGGGAG
>DATCNP010000021.1:0-19301 GCA_036565205.1 Solirubrobacteraceae bacterium
GGTCAGCAGCGAGTAGTGCAGCGGCTTCAGCGCTTCGAGCTCGCGAATGACGCCGTCGCCACCGCTGAAGCGGCCGCGGCCGCCGGATCCCCGCCGCAGCGAGTACTCGATCATCCGCATCGGGAACTCGAGTTCGAGCGCCTCGATCGGCGTGTTCAGCGTGTTGCTCATCGCCACGTGAACGCCACTGGGGCCCGGCGCGTCGGAGCATGCGCCCTGCCCACCCCCGATCGTCTCGTAGTACACGACGTCCTCGTCGCCGAGCGTCAGGTTGTTCATCGTGCCCTGGCCGAGAGCCATGCCGAAGGCCGCCAGGACAACGTCGGCAACGCGCGAGGAGGTCTCGACGTTGCCCCCGACGACGGCGGCGGGCGCACGCGCGTTCAGCAGGCAGCCCTCGGGCGCGATCACCTCGACGGGGCGGTACGCGCCGGCGTTGGCCGGGATGTCGGGGTCGGTCAGCACCCTGATCGCGAAGTAGCAGGCCGATTTCGTGACCGCGAGCGGGCAGTTGAGATTGCCTTCGTGCTGGTCGACGGTGCCGGTGAAGTCGAGCGTCAGCTGGTCGCCCTCGACCGTGGCCCGCAACGCGATCCGCAGGTCCCCCTCCCGCGCCTCGAGCAGATCCTCGGCTTCGTGCACTCCGTCGGCCAGCTGCTCGATGCAGGCACGCGTCCGGCGCTCGGCGTAGTCGAGCACCTCCCCGTAGGCCTGCCGGAGGGTGTCGGCGCCGACCCGCTGCTCGAGCTCGGCCAGCCGCAGCGCGCCGACCCGGCCGGCGGCGAGCTGGGCGCGCAGGTCGGCGCGGCGCTGGTCAGGCCGGCGCATCTGCTTGCTCAGTTCGGCGATCGCCTGGTCGTCGAGCACCCGTGGCTCGATCACCACGCCCTCGTCCGCCAGCGTCCTGCTGTCGGCGGGCATCGATCCGGGCGTCGGGCCGCCGACGTCGGCGTGGTGAGCCCGGTTGGCCGCGAAGGCGATCAGCCGGTCACCCGCGAACACCGGCGTGATCACGGTGATGTCGGGCAGATGCGTGCCGCCGCGGTATGGGTCGTTGAGGATCCACGAGCGCTCCGGTGCGTGCTCCTGATCAAGCACGGCCGCGACCGCCGCCGGCATCGCGCCGAGATGGACGGGGATGTGCTCGGCCTGCATCACCATCTCGCCGCTGGGCGAAAACAGCGCCGTCGACGCGTCGCGCCGCTCCTTGATGTTGGCCGAATGTGCCGAGCGGATCAGCACCGCACCCATCTCCTCGCAGATGGCGTGGAGCGCGCCGTTCAGGACCTGAAGCTCGACCGGGTCGATCACGACCGCACACGCAGGTGGATCGTGCCCTGCTCGTCGACCTCCCCGCGCCACCCCTGCGGCACCAGCAGCGTCGACTCGGGCAGCTCGACCACGGCCGGCGCCTCGATCCCGGTTCCCGGCGATGGGACGCCGCGCAGCACCTGTAGCTCGACCTCGGAGCCGCCGAGCGTCGCGCTGCGCCGCCCGCGTTTGCACTCCTGACGTGCGTCGGCGTCCCCGAGCGACGCCTCCGCGCCGGCCACGGTCGCCGAGACGCGGATCGTGACCAGCTCGAGCTCCTGCTCGGCGTCGCGGTAGCCATAGCGCTCCTCGTGCAGCGACTCGAAGCCGTCGCGGAGCTGATCGGGCTCGGGCGTCAGCGAGGCCTCGACCGACAGCTCGAAGGCCTGGCCGCGGTAGCGCAGCTCATACGTCGCCCCGAGCTCAGCCTCCGACTCCGCGAGCTCAGAGCGGGCCTGCTCACCGAGCTCCTCGACGAGCTCGGCGACCGCGGAGGCTGTGAGCTCCTCGCCGGCCAGGAACACGCTGCGCTGGACATCGCGCCGGCGCGGCGAGACGACGAGCCCGAGCGCGGCGAGTACGCCCGAGGCGCGCGGGCAGACGATCTCGGTGATCCCGAGCTCCTCCGCGATTGCCGCCGCGTGCAGCGGGCCCGCTCCGCCGAAGGCCAGCAGCGCGTAGCGGCGCGGGTCGATCCCGCGCTCCACGGTCACGACCCGAAGGGCCCGGATCATCTCGGCGTTCGCGACCCTGATGATTCCCTCCGCGCATGCAGCCGACTCGATCTCCAGATCTCGGGCCAGCGCCTCGATCGTCCGCCGCGAGGCCTCGTGATCGAGCTCGACTCCGCCCGCAAGCGGTGCGTCGGCAGACAGATAGCCGAGCATCAGGTTCGCGTCGGTGACCGTCGGCTCGGTACCGCCGCGGCCGTAGCACGCCGGTCCCGGGTCGGCGCCGGCCGAGCGCGGCCCGACCCGCAGCGCGCCACCGGGGTCGCGCCAGGCGACCGAGCCGCCGCCGGCTCCAACCGTGTGCACCGCGACCATCGGCAGCGCCAGCGGGCGCTGGGCAATCGTGCCCGCGCTCTGCTCCTGGACGCGACCGCCGTCGACGACGCACACGTCGCACGACGTGCCTCCCATGTCGAAGCACAGCGCATCGGGCGTGCCCGCCGCGCGGGCGACGAAGGCCGCCCCAGCCGCACCGGCCGCCGGGCCCGAGAGCACAGTCCAGGCCGCGTGCCCGGCGGCCGCCTCGAGGTCGATCAGGCCGCCGTTGGATTGCATGATCGCCGGCCGGGGGAGCCGCTCGTGCTCGCAGCGCTCGACGAGCCGGCGCAGGTATCCGGCCAGCAGCGGTGAGAGCGCAGCGTCGACCTCGGTCGTGCTGGCCCGCTCGAATTCCCTGAACGTGCCGACGACCTCGTGCGACAAGGACACGTGAGCGTCCGGCAGCACTTCGGCTATCGCCGCGCCGATGGCCTGCTCATGCTCGGGGTGGCGGTAGGCGTGGAGCAGCGCGACCGCGACCGCCTCCGGTTCGCCGTCCGCGACCCGCCGGGCCAGCTCGTACGCCCGGTCGGGGTCGAGCTCGAGCAGAGGGCCGTCGGGTCCCATCCGCTCAGGCGCGCCGAAGCGCAGCTCCTCGGGCGCCAGGGGCGCGGGTCGCGAGGCACAGAGCCGGTAGAGCTCCGGGCGGTCCTGACGTCCGAGCGCGACTATGTCCGAGAAGCCTTCGGTGGCCACGAATGCGGTCCGCGCGCCGCGGCCCTCGAGTAGGGCATTGGTCGCGACGGTCATTCCGTGCGAGAAGCCGGTGATCTCCTGCGCGCCGCGGCCGGCGCGCTGCACCGCGCTGCGCACGGCCTCGATCACGCCTTCTGACTGGTCCGCGGGCGTGGTTGGCGCCTTGGCCGTCACGACCCGGCCATCGAACGCCAGCACGGCGTCGGTGAAAGTCCCCCCGACGTCGACCCCGAGCAGCATCAGCCGACGTTACACCGCCCCGGGAGCGCCTGGGATCCGAGCGACCTGCGGTGGGGCACAAGGCCCGCGTGAGCGGGCCCTAAGACACTAAGCGGCGATCGCCGGCTCGGTTTCTTCGGTCTCGGCCAGGTGCTGGTGCGAGGGGCAGTAGCCGTTGTGGGGCAGGGGCATCCGCTGGCATGGCGTGCCCTTGCGCGTGCTGGCCCGGCACTGGAGCGGGTTGCCATACACGTCGTAGCCGTTCTGCGGCTGGCTGGATAGAAACTCGTCGGCGAAGCTCAGATAGCGTTCGATCACGTGGAGCACGCGGCGCTGAGCGCCCATCGGGAAGTACGCCCGGATGTCGCAGAACAGCGTCCGAGCTGGGCGGGCGAAGTAGTGGCGGTCGGTCGCGAGGCGCTCTACCGCGGCCTCGCAAGCGCGGAGCACGCGCTCGTGGTTGGCGTGCGGATCGACGCTCCGTCGATCCTCCAGGATCTCCCGCGACAGTTCCCGGTAGATCGCTCGGCTGAACCGGTACATGCGGTTTCTCATTCCTTTCCGCCCGGTTGGCGTTCGGCCTCCTTGTCTGGCGGCGAGTATCACCGCCCTGTATGAAGCTGGCTCTGCCGCTCGTATTAACTGCGCGTTAAGCGAAAACTTGGTGTTTCGGCCTCCGGCGCCCGCTCAGCGCCACCGCTCGAGCTCAGGCTCGCGGCCCGAGCGAAGCGTCACGTGGAGCTCGTCGAACTCCGGATCGCGCTCTGGGAAATCGCGCCGCTGATGCGCGCCGCGGCTCTCGGTCCGGGCCAGCGCGGCCTGCGTGATCAGCCGGACGAGCGGGTGGGGGTCCTCGAGCAGCCGCCGCAGACCGTGTTCGTCACGCTCCAGCCCGGCGTTCTCCCACAGCGCGGCGCGGCTGGTCTGTGACAGCGCCGGAGGGCGCTGCGGCGCTTCGGTGTCGAGCACCGGACGTCCGGCCGGCTCCGCCAGCGCCGCACTTGCAGCGCGTGCGCCGAACACGAAGCACTCGGTGAGCGAGTTCGAAGCCAGCCGGTTGGCGCCGTGCAGACCGGTGCACGAGCATTCGCCGACGGCATACAGACCGGAAAGCGTGGAGCGGCCCTGAAGGTCGGTCGCGACGCCGCCCATCATGTAGTGCGCGGCGGGCGCGACCGGCACGAGCTCGCGCTCGGGGTCGATCCCCGCGCTTCTCAGGGCGGCGACGACGTTCGGGAACAGGGCCGGGTCCACGGCGCGCATGTCGAGATCGACCGACGCCGTGCCGGCCCGCTGCATCTGGCGCGCCACGGCGCGCGCGACCTCATCGCGAGGTGCGAGCTCGTCGACGAAGCGCTGCCCGGTCGCGTCGAGCAGCAGTGCCCCCTCGCCGCGGACGGCCTCGCTGACCAGGAACCCGTCGGTTCCGTTGGCGCCTACGAACGCGGTCGGGTGGAACTGCATCAGCTCGATGTCGGCCAGCGCGGCGCCGGCGAAGTAGGCCAACAGCAGTCCCCCGCCCGTCGCGCCGAGAGGATTGGTGGTGCGTGACCAGAGCGCCGCCGCGCCACCCGTCGCCAGCACGACGGCGGCGCTCGAGATCGTGGCTCCGTCCGCCAGCCGCACCCCCGCGCACCCTGTGCCGCCGGTCAGCAGCTGCGTCACGCGGCGGCCCTCGAGCACCTCGATCCGCTCGTCACGCGCGACGAGTGAGGACAGCTCACGGACCAGCTGGCGCCCCGTCGCCGCGCCGCCGGCGTGCACGATCCGCCGCGCGGAGTGCCCACCCTCGAGCCCGAGCGCGTACCCGCCGCGCTGATCGACATCGAACGGCACCCCGAGCGAGGCGAGGTCGTCGACCGCCGCCGCCGCCTCCTGGCACAGGATGCGCGCGGCGGACTCGCGCACGGCTCCCCGGCCCGCCGTCATGGTGTCGCTCAGGTGCCGCTCCGGGCTGTCCTCGCTCGCCAGCGCGGCGGCCAGGCCGCCCTGGGCCCAGTAGCTCGAGGACTCGGCCAATGGGGTCGCGGAGACGAGCATCACCTGTGCGCCCTCGCGCGCCACGCGAAGGGCGGTGTACAACCCGGCGGCGCCGGCGCCGACGACTGCAACCTGAGTCTCGAGTCCCTGCAACGGCAGGTACGGTACTCGCGATGGCCCCCGCACCGGTGTTCCTGGAGCACCCTTCCTCGCTGGCCCACGACACGGGTTCGCATCCCGAGCAGGCGGCCAGGATCCCGGCGATCGGGAATGCGCTCGCACAGCGAGATTGGCTTGGTTTCAAGCGCGTGCGCTCGCCCGAGGTCGAGCGCGAGACGCTGTACGCCGTGCACCCCGAGCGCTACGTCGAGGCGATCGATGAGTTGAGCGCGCGCGGCGGCGGCCATCTCGATCCCGACACGCTGCTCAGCGAGGGGTCATTCGAGGCGGCCCTGCACAGCGCCGGCGGCGCGGTGGCGCTGGTCGACGCGCTGATCTCCGGCGAGGCGCCCACCGGCTTCAGCGCCCACCGCCCACCCGGGCATCACGCCGAAGCCGCGCGCGGGATGGGCTTCTGCCTGTTCAACAATGTCGCCGTCGCGGCCCGGCACGCCCTCGATGCCCGCGGGTTGGAGCGGGTGATGATCCTCGACTGGGACGTCCACCACGGCAACGGGACGAACGACATCTTCCACGCCGCGAAACAGGTTCTATTCGTCTCGATCCACCAGTCGCCGCTGTATCCCGGGACCGGACCGGCCGGCGACGCCGGCTCGGGGCCGGGGACCGGATTCACGGTCAACCTCCCGGTACCGCCGGGCTCTGGCGACGAGGTCTTCTGCTCGCTCGTGGAGCATGTGGTCGCGCCGCTCGCGCGGGAATGGGTCCCGCAGCTGGTGCTCGTCTCGGCCGGCTACGACGCCCATCGCGAGGACCCGCTCGGCGATTGCACGGTCAGCGACGAGGGCTACGTGACGATGACGCGGTCGGTGTGCAGGTTCGCCGGCCAGCTCGGTGCGCCGGTCGGTGCGGTGCTCGAGGGCGGCTACGCGCTGGACGCGCTCGGCCGATCGGTCGCGGCGACGATGGCGGTCCTGGCCGCGGGCCCGGATGCGGTGGGCGCCGGGGATCCGGCCGAGCTCGAGGTGGCGCCCGAGTCGCGCGCCGCGCTGGCGCGGCTGGCCACTTGGTGGCCCGGACTGGGCTAGGCGGCCAGCAGCCGCTCCCAGGCCGCAAGCACGCGCGCGGCCATCCGGTCGCTCGAGAACGCCTCGGCCCGGGCTCGCCCCGGCACTCGCGGGTCAGCGGCGGCGAGGTGGGGCTCAAGCGCCGCGCGCCAGGCGGTGGGCTCGAACGTCTGGCACAGCGTCCCGGGCAGGCCGGCCAGCGCCTCGGGGGCGATCCCGACGGGGGTGGCGAGCACCGGCACGTCGCAGGCCAGGGCCTCGAGGACGGCGAGTCCGAACCCCTCGCGGTCGGAGGGGATCAGGACGGCGTTGGCTGCGTTGACCCACAGTGGAACCTGCTCGGGCGCGACGGCGCCCAGGGTCAGCAGTGTGTGCTCGCCGGCCGCGGCCCGGGCCAGGTCGTAGCGTTTCTCGGCACGGGCGGGGTCGGCGGGGAACAGCAGGTATGGGCCGCGCGGATCGAGCCCGAGCTCCGAGCGCGCCCGCGCGCGCGGGATTGGCTGGAAGCGGTGCGTGTCGACGCCGCAGGGGAGTACCGCCACCTCGCCGGAGAGCGCCCAGCGGGGGACCTCCCGCGCCAGCGGCTCTGAGACGGTCGCCACGAGGTCGATCGTGCGCAGCGCGATGCCGGTCAGGAGCCGCGATCGCGGGTGCGCGAGATCAGTCCCGTGCAGCGTGAGCGCGCGGACGCGGGCCGGTGCGGCGCGGGCGGGCCACGCGCTCAGGCCGAAATGCGCGTGGACGACGTCGATGCGCTCGCCTCGGTAGCGCCGGCGGATCGCCCGCGCCGCCTCGACGTAGGCGCCGGGTGACCCGCCGGTGAACGTGAACAGCTCGAGCTCGACTCCCTCGATCCGCTGGAGTGCCCGCACCTGGTCGCGAACGAAGCTCCCGAACGCGGGCCGCTCGGGCGTGGGGAACATGTTGGTGACGATCAGGGCGCGCATTCGCGGGCGAGGCTACTCGCCGCTGTGCGGGCGGGCGCGCCGCCGGCTCTGGCACCATGGGGGAGGTGTCCGGGTCCGCCGAGCTGCCAGTCGCCGTGTTCGATTCCGGGGTCGGCGGCCTGACCGTTCTGCACGACCTGCTGGTCTCGCTGCCGACCGAGGACTATCTGTACCTCGGCGATACCGCGCGACTGCCCTACGGCAACAAGAGCCCGCAGGAGCTGCGCGCGTACTCGATCGAGATCGCCGATCATCTGCTGGCGGAAGGCGCGAAGCTGCTCGTGGTGGCCTGCAACTCGGCCAGCGCCGTGGCGCTCGAGGCGGTCGAACGGCACCTGGCGCGGCGAGGCGTGGACGTGGACGTGATCGGGGTTCTGGGTCCGGCGGCCCAGACCGCGGTCGCGGCCAGCCGGAGTGGGCGGATCGGCCTGCTGGCCACCCCGGCGACTGTCGCCAGCGGAGCCTACGAGCGAACTGTGCGGACGGCCGATCCGCATGTGCACCTGCAGAGCGTCGCGTGCCGCGACCTGGCCTCGACGATCGAGGCCGGCTTTCCGTTCGACGAGGCGCTGGTCGAGACGGTGCGCGCCCATTGCGCGCCGCTGCGCCAAGCCGAGGTCGACACGGTGATCCTCGGGTGCACGCACTTCCCGCTGATCGCGCCGATGCTGCAGCGGACGCTGGGACGCGGGGTGACGCTGATCACCTCCGGCCCGGGCGTCGCACGAAGCGTCGAGCGGGCGCTCGCGGCTCGAGGGCTCCTCAACCCGCGGGCCGGCGAAGGCAGCTACAGGTTCCGCTGTACCGGCGACGTCGAGGCGTTCCACGCGCTCGGGACGCGGTTCCTGCAGATGCCGCTCGGCGAGGTCTCGCACGTCGAGCTCCGGACGTGGGTGGCCGCGTGAACGCACCGCCGACGCGGAGCTACGGGCGCACGGCGCAGGCGCTGCGCCCGACCGAGATCGAACCCGGCTTCGTCCGCACGGCGACCGGCTCGGCGCTGATCTCGATGGGCGAGACGCGGGTCATCTGCACGGCCTCGGTGCAGGGGAGCGTGCCACGCTGGCTCGCCGGCTCGGGCCGCGGGTGGGTGACGGCCGAGTACGGGATGCTCCCGGCCTCGACCGGCGAGCGCAAGCAGCGCGATGTCACCAAGGGCCGCGCCGACGGCCGCACGGTCGAGATCCAGCGGCTGATCGGCCGCGCGTTGCGCGGCGTGATCGATTTCCGGGCGCTCGGCGAGCGGACGATCTACGTCGACTGCGACGTGCTCCAGGCCGACGGCGGGACTCGATGCGCGTCGATCACCGGCGGCATGGTGGCGCTGCGCCTGGCCTGTGAGCGCCTGATCAGGCAGGGCGAGATCAGCCGCTCCCCGCTGACCGGCTCGGTCGCGGCGATCTCCTGCGGGATCGTCGGCGGAGTCCCGCTGCTCGACCTCGACTACTCCGAGGACTCGACCGCCGAGGTCGACGCCAACGTCGTCATGACCGGCGACGGCGGGCTGGTGGAGGTGCAGGCGACGGCCGAGCGTACGCCGCTCTCGCGAGCGCACCTCGATGATCTGCTGGCGCTCGCGGCCGACGGGATCGATGCCTTGCGCAGGATCCAGGACAACGCGGTCGCGACTCCCACCGGCTGACGCCGATGCAGCCACCAGCGTCGCTTGTGCTCGCGACCCGCAACCCGCACAAGCTGGAGGAGTTCCGGCGCCTGCTCGTGCCGCGCGGGATCGGCGTCGAGGCGTTGGCGGAGGAGGTCGTGCTGCCGCCCGAGGACGGCGATACCTTCGCCGCGAACGCGTTTCCGAAAGCCCGCGCTGCGGCAGCAGCGACAGATCGGGCGGCGATCGCCGATGACTCGGGGATCGAGGCGCAAGCCCTGGGTGGGGCGCCGGGGATCTTCTCCGCGCGGTACGCCGGACCCCAGGCCAGCGACGCAGCGAACCTGGCCAAGCTGCGCGCCCAAGCTCCGGTCGGCAGCCCCCTGCGCTACGTGTGCGCGCTCGCGCTGGTCGACCCGAGCACCGGGACCGAGCTGATCTTCGAGGGGGAGTGCCGCGGCCGCCTCGCCGGTGAGGAGCGCGGTAGCCGCGGGTTCGGCTATGACCCGGTGTTTCTGCCCGACGATGATGCCGGCGGACGGACAATGGCCGAGATGAGCGACGAGGAGAAGGACGTGATCAGCCATCGCGGCCGGGCCGTGCGCGCGATGCTCGACTGGCTCGAGTCCAGATGACGCCGACCGTCAGGGCCGCCAGAGGCGAGGCCGACGCCAAGCAGCGCACCGCGGCGCTGTCGGTGATCTCCAACTCGAGCCTGATCCTGCTCAAGGTGATCGCCGGCACGCTCACGGGGTCGGTGGCGATCCTGACCGAGGCGATCCATTCGAGCATCGACCTCGTGGCGTCGATCGTGGCCTACTTCTCGGTGCGCAAAGCCGACGAGCCGGCCGACGAGAGCCATCGCTACGGCCACGAGAAGATCGAGAACATCGCCGCCGCGATCGAGGGGATCCTGATCCTGGTCGGCTCGGCGGCGATCGCGTTCGCGGCGATCCGCCGCCTGGTCAACGGCGGTTCGATTCACACGGTCGGCCTGGGCATCGCCGTGGTGGCGCTCTCGATCGTGGTCAACCTGATCGTCTCGACGAAGATCTCGCGGACCGGCACCAAGACCGGGTCCCCCGCACTCGAAGGAGACGCCGCCCACCTTCGCACCGACGCGTTGAGCTCGGCGGCGGTGCTGCTCGGGCTCACGCTCGTCCAGCTCACGGGTGCGGAGTGGCTCGATCCCGTGGTCGCACTCGGCGTCGCCGGCGTGATCGTGTTCACCGGCGTGAAGCTGGTCGCCCAGTCGACACGAGTGCTCGTCGACGAGTCGCTCCCGCCGGACGAGCTCGACGCGATCAAGCAGGCCGTGGCCTCATTCGCCGACCGTGGCGTGGTCGGATACCACGAGCTGCGCACGCGCCGCGCCGGCGCCCGGCGCTACGTCGACCTGCACGTTCAGTTTCGCTCCGGGACGTCGCTCGAGGACGCCCACCGCACGGCACACGACCTGCAGGATCTGATCGCCGGGCGCCTGCGCGGAGTCGACGTCCTGATCCACCTCGAGCCGGAGGACCGGGTGCGCCCGGGTGAGGTGCTGCTTTCCGAGCGACCGCCTATCGGAGGTTGATCGCGGCCGCCTAGCGGAGGTTGATCGCGGCCGCCACGGCCACCGCGAAGGTCACGCCGGCATAGCCGGAGTACCCCTCAATGGCGAGGATCAGGACCGTGATCGCGCACGCGAGCACGACCGCGAGCCATCCGAAGCGGGCGAGGTCCACGCGCACATTCTCCCCGGAACGGAGGACGGCCTGCGCCGGCGGCGTTCCGGGGGTGGGCGGGCAGTGGGAACCCGCGAGCGGCCGAAAAGTCCGGGCGGAGCGGTGATTGATTTCCGCAAATTGCGGAAATTTGGCTCTTCTTTCACCCCGGGCACCCCGCGGTACTGGCAAGAATGGCTGTTGGTCGCGGAGATTGGGCCCAGAACTGTCCGCAGACCCTGTTAGGTTCGGGCATTCCCACCACCTTGAAGGAGGACGCCAGTGACCAAGTCAGAATTCGTCGACCAGGTCGCCGATCGCGCTGGATTGAGCAAGAAGGACGCGGGCGACGCCGTTGACGCCGTACTGAACACGATCGAGGGCGCGCTCAAGCGCGGCAGTGACGTGGTCTTCTCCGGCTTCGGGAAGTTCAGCGTCTCCGACCGGAGCGCGCGCGAAGGCCGCAACCCAGCGACCGGTGAGAAGATCCATATCGCCGCAACGCGGGTGCCGAAGTTCACCGCCGGAGCGGGACTGAAGAAAGCGGTCAAGTAGCACGCCGGCATTCACCTGAGCGGCGCAGCCCGCCCACCGGCACGGTGTGGCGGGCGGCCCGCGTAGGTTTGTGATGACGGCAGCGCCGGCCAGCATCGGAGACCGGCTGGCCGAGCGCGTGACCGAGCGGCAATCTCAGCTGGTCCTCGGGCTCGATCCCGATCCCAACCGGCTCTGGCCGGGGGCGTTGGAGCAGAGGGGCAGCCGCCACGCCGGCGCCGGGCCGGCGATTGAGGCGGCCGCGGCGATCGCGATCCAGAGCGCGCTCGCGATCGACGCCACGGCCGACTACTGCGTTGCCGTGAAGCTTCAACTGGCCTGCTTCGAGCGCTTCGGAGCGCCGGGCTGGGGGGCGCTCGAACGGGTTGCCGCCCACGCGCGTTCCCGCGGCCTGCTCGTGATCGCCGACGGCAAGCGGGGCGACATCGACGTATCGGCCGCCGCTTACGGCCAAAGCCTGTTCGGCGGTGCCACGACGCAGTTCGGACACGTGGAAGGGCTCGGGGCCGACTGGGCGACAGTCAACCCGCTGCTGGGGATGGATGCGCTGCGTCCGCTGCGCGAAGCCGCTCGCGAGCGTGGTTCGGGGCTGTTCGTACTGGTCCGGACGTCGAACCCGGGGGCCTCGGACCTTCAGGAGCTGAAGCTGGCGGACGGCGGGACGCTCAGTGAGCGCCTCGCCACGATGGTCGCCGAGCTCGGGTCAGACGGGATCGGAGCCAGGGGACTGTCGGATGTCGGGGCCGTCGTCGGGGCCACGGCACCCGAGCGGCTGGCCGCGCTCCGGGAGCTGATGCCGAGCGCGATCTTCCTGCTCCCCGGCGTGGGCGCCCAGGGCGGCAGCGTCGAGGAGCTGGCTCCGGCGTTTGCTCCCGGCCCGGCGGGTGGACTTGTCAGTTCCTCGCGCGGGATCGTCTACGCGCACGAGCGCAGCGGCGGCGATCCGGCCGACGCGGCGGCGCGAGAGGCATCCCGGTTGCGCGAGCTGGCATGGAGGCTGGCCGGATGAGCGGGCCAAGAGGGGTCCGGGTGCGCGCCGGCGCCGAGGTGGCTGGATGGGCAGCCTCGAGTGGCAGCTGATCGGCCATGGAGGGCGCCCGGCCTGGCGATATGATGCGCGTGCGATGGTGGCTTCGAAATGGGCGCGCTACCTAGCACCGATCGCGCTGGTGGCGGTCGCAACGGGCACGTATTTCGTGATCCATTCGGGCCTCGAATCCAAGCCATCGGTGACGACGACGCGCGTCCAGGGTCCCAATCAGGGCTCCGGACGGCGACGGCGTGCTCAGGCGAAGTACTACCGCGTGCGCGGTGGCGACAGCCTCAGCGGGATCGCGGTCAAGACCGGCATCCCGCTCGCGACCCTCGAGGCGCTCAACCCCCGGGTGCCACCGGACGCTCTCCAGAACGGGCAACGGCTGAGGCTCAGGCGGTGAGCCGCCGCCCGGCGCGCCGCCGGCTACTGGCGGCCTTGTGCGCCACGTGCGCGTTGGCGCTGCTGCCTGGTGCGACTCTCGCCAGTGCGCCACCATCGCTGGGGGTCAGCGGCGCGATCCTGATCGAGCAGAGCACCGGCAAGGTCCTTTATGCGGTCAACCCGGACCGGCGGCTCGCGATCGCCAGCGCGACGAAGCTGATGACGGCGCTGATCACGCTCGAGCGCGAGCCGAAGCTGGGCAAGGTGTTCGTGGCGCCGGATTACCACCCGGCGGCGGCGGACTCGCAGATCGGCCTCTCGCCGGGCGAGCACATGAGCGTCGGCGACCTGCTGGTCGCGTTGCTGCTGCCGAGCGGCGATGACGCAGCCGAAGATCTCGCCTTCAACGTCGGCCATGGATCGGTCGCCCGGTTCATCGGGATGATGAACGCACGGGCGCGAGAGCTGGGTCTGACACACACCCACTACTCCACCCCGATCGGCCTCGATACGCCGGGTAACTACTCGAGCGCCTCGGACCTGGTCCGGCTGGCCGGTTATCTGCTGAGGAACAGCCCGTTCTTCGCTCGCGTGGTCGCGTTGCCGAGAGCCGTCCTGCGCTCGGGGGCGTTCGTGCGCAACGTCGTCAATCGCAACGACCTGGTAGGGCGCGTACCTTGGATCAATGGCGTCAAGACCGGCCATACGCTGGACGCGGGTTACGTCCTCATCGGCTCAGGAAACAGGCAAGGCATGCAGTTGATCAGCGCGGTGCTGGGTACTCCGAGCATTGGCGCCCGCGACGCGAGCACCATGGCGCTGCTCGGCTACGGCTACGCGAACTTCCAGCTCGTAACGCCGGTCCGGGCCGGCAGTGTCGTCACGCGCCCGACCGTGACCGACCGGCCGGGGGTGAGAGCCGTGCTGCTCGCCGGCGAGACCGTCACCCGCGTTGTTCGAAGGAGTGTGCGGGTACTCACGCTCGTGAAGGCCCCGCACGAGCTGACCGGACCGCTGCCCAAAGGCGCCGTCCTCGGAACGATGCTGGTGCTGGCTGACGGGCGGGTGATCGCGCGCGTCCCACTGCTCCTCGCGCGCCCGCTGCGCGCCGTCAGCCCGCTCACGATCGCGGCCCGCTTCGTCACGCGGCCGCTGACACTGATATCGATCGTTATCACGCTGCTCGCGCTGTTGGGCGTCGCGCTCGTGATACGGAACCGCCGCAGCGGGCCTTCGCCCGACGTCGGCGTCGCAGGGAGGACCGCATGATCATCACCGTCACGCTCAATGCCGCGCTCGACAAGACGCTCGAGGTGCCCACCTTCACGCCGGGCCGCCGGCACAGAACCGTCGATCACACGACGATGCCGGGTGGCAAGGGGGTAAACGTCGCCCGCGCCCTGAAGCGGCTCGGTCAGCCCGTGATCGCGACCGGGTTTGCCGGTGGACCCACCGGAACCCGAATCATCGATGCGCTGAGCGAAGAGTCGATCCTCAACGGCTTCGTCCGCATCCGTGAGGAGTCCAGGACGAATACCGCCGTTCTAGACCCCACGACCGGAATGCACACCGAGATCAACGAGCGCGGGCCGGCGGTCTCGGCGCAGGAGCTCGAGCTGTTCCGCGAGCAGCTGCTCTACCTGGCAAAGGGCGCCAGCATGTGCGTGTTCGCCGGCAGCCTCCCCCGCGGGCTCGAGCCCGATACCTACTGCGGGCTGATCCGCGACGTCGGAAGGCTCGGCGTGACGACGATCGTCGACACCGAGGGCGAGCCGCTGCGCCTCGCTGTTCGGTCCGAGCCCGATCTCGTGACACCGAACGAGCTCGAAGCCGAAGAGCTGGTGGGCCACGAGTTCAATGACATCGACGATCGGGCCCAGGCGGTGGTTGAGATGACCCGGCTCGGCGCCGCCGAGGCGATCATGACCGTCCCGGACGGCTGCTACGCGCGGTTGCTCGAGGACGGCGTTCCGACACTCCATCGCGTCCGCGTCCGGGAGCAGGAGGCGCGCTCGACGGTCGGCTCCGGTGACGCGTTTCTGGCCGGGTACGTCGCCGCTCGCTACGCCGGTCAGGCGCCGGTCGACTGCATTTGCTTCGGCGTCGCCTGCGGCGCTGAATCGACCCAGCACTTCGGAGCCGGGATCATCGACCCGGGCCGCGTCGACCGTCTCCTCGGAGAGGTCGAGGCCGAGCGGCTCGAGATCGGCGCCGAGATCGGCTGAAGCCGTCTCAGCCACGCTCGCAGCGGGGTTTTCGTGCCCTCGGGCGGGCGGGGCGGCAAGTCCCCGCTGCTAGCATCGGCGCTCTCGATGGTTGCCGCCGTCATACCCGTGATCCCGTCCGAGCTGCGATCTACACTTCCGCGATGGAAGTAGAGATCGGCCGTGGAAAAAAGGCCCGTCGGGCCTATGGGTTCGACGACATCGCGATCGTCCCGTCGCGCCGCACGCGTGATCCGGACGACGTCGACATCTCGTGGACACTCGGGCCCTACCGCTTCGACCTTCCGCTGCTGGCTGCCGCGCTCGACGGCGTGGTCTCGCCCGACACAGCCGGACTGATCGGCAAGCTCGGCGGCCTCGCGGTCCTCAACCTCGAAGGCATCTACTGCCGGTACGAGGACGCCGACGAGCAGCTCGAGCGGATCGCCAGCTTCTCGCGCGACATCGCCACGCGGGAGATGCAGGACATCTACCGGGAGCCGGTCAAGCCGGAGCTGATCGCTCGCCGCATCGAGGAGATCAAGTCCCACGGCGTCGTCGCGGCGGCATCGCTGACGCCGCAGAAGGTCAGGGCTCACTACGAGGTCGCGCTCGAGGCCGGTCTCGACATCCTGGTGATCCAGGGCACGGTCGTCTCGGCGGAGCACGTCTCGCTCGATGAGACCCGCCCACCGCTGAACCTCAAGGAGTTCATCCGCGAGCTCGCGCCCACGCCCGTGATCGTCGGCGGGTGCGCCTCCTACCACACGGGACTGCATTTGATGCGGACCGGCGCGGCAGGCGTCCTCGTCGGCGTCGGCCCGGGCGCGATCTGCACCACGCGAGGCGTGCTGGGCATCGGGGTCCCCCAGGCGACGGCGATCGCCGACGTGGCCGCCGCACGCTCGCAGCACATGCTCGAGACCGGCGACTACGTCAAGGTGATCGCCGACGGCGGGATGCGCAACGGCGGCGACATCGCCAAGGCCGTGGCCTGCGGAGCCGACGCGGTGATGCTCGGGTCGGCGCTCGCTCGCGCCTACGAGGCTCCCGGCCAGGGCTACAACTGGGGAATGGCGACGTTCCACCCGACGCTACCGAGAGGCGCGCGGGTCGCGACGACGCCGAACGGGACGCTCGAGGAGATCATCAGGGGGCCGGCGCGCGAGAACGACGGCACCTTCAACCTGATGGGCGGCCTGCGCACGTCGATGGCGACCTGTGGCTACCGGGACATCGCCGAGTTCAATCGCGCCGAGCTGATGGTTGCCCCCGCACTTCAGACCGAGGGCAAGCAACTCCAGCGCGAGCAGGGCGTCGGCATGGGTGCCAGGGGCGCGGCCGCACCAGTCGGTGTCGCCGATTAGTGTCGCGATTCGGAAATTAGTGAGCAGCCTCGGCGGCCACCGAATTTATGAATCGGGACACGAGCCCGCTCACCGCAGGACAGGAGGCCACGGAAGCTGAGGCTGGGCGCGATGGCGTGCCCGAGGCCGTCGCGGCGACCAGCGTCGACGTGCCCTCGGCGACCGACGAGGTGGTGGTGCTCGATTACGGCGGCCAGTACTCACAGCTGATCGCGCGGCGGGTGCGCGAGTGCGGCGTCTTCTCCGAGCTGCTGCCCCACCACGTCGGCGCGGCCGAGGTTGTCCGGCGGGCACCCAAGGGCGTGATCCTGTCCGGCGGACCGGCTTCGGTCTACGCCGACGGCGCGCCACCGCTCGAGGCCGAGCTGCTCGAGCTCGACATCCCGGTGCTCGGGATCTGTTACGGCATGCAGTTGATCGCCCGCGAGCTCGGCGGGCGCGTGGAGGGCGCCGAGGTGGGCGAATTCGGCCGCTCGGAGCTGACCGTGCGCGAGCCCGGCCGGCTGCTGGCCGGCACGCCATCGGAGCAGACCTGCTGGATGTCCCACCGCGACACGGTGTTCTCGGCGCCACCGGGGTTCGAGCCGCTTGCCTCCTCGACCGCGTCTCCGGTGGCGGCGTTCGAGTCGCGCGAGCGCGGCATCTACGGGATCCAGTTCCACCCCGAGGTGGTGCACACGCCCTACGGGCAGCAGGTGCTGACGAACTTCCTGGAGGAGATCTGCGGCTGCGATCGCAGCTGGAGCGCAGCGTCGGTGATCGAGGACCAGATCGAGCGGATTCGCGCGCAGATCGGCGACGGCCGGGCGATCTGTGGGCTATCGGGCGGCGTCGATTCCAGCGTGGCGGCGCTGCTCGTGCACCGGGCGATCGGCGACAAGCTCACGTGCGTGTTCGTCGACCACGGACTGATGCGCAAGAACGAGGGCGCGCAGGTGATCTCGGCCTTCCGTGACTATTTCAAGGTCCCGCTGGTGGCAGTCGATGCCGAGGATCGGTTCCTCGCGCGGCTGCGAGGTGTCAGCGACCCGGAGCGCAAGCGCAAGCTGATCGGGACCGAGTTCATCCGGGTGTTCGAGGAGGAGGCTCAGAAGCTCGACGACGTCCAATTCCTCGTCCAGGGGACGCTGTACTCCGACGTGATCGAATCGGGTGGCGGGACCGGAGCGGCGACGATCAAGTCCCACCACAACGTCGGTGGCCTCCCCGACGACCTCGAGTTCGGCCTCGTGGAGCCGTTGCGGGCGTTGTTCAAGGACGAGGTGCGAGCCGTGGGGGCCGAGCTCGGGCTCCCCGAGCGGCTGGTCTGGCGTCAGCCGTTCCCAGGGCCGGGGCTGGCGATCCGGATCGTCGGTGGCGAAGCGACCCGTGAGCGACTCGACGTCCTGCGCGAGGCCGACGCGATCCTCCAGGAGGAGATCCGCGGCGCGGGCCTGTACCGCGAGCTGTGGCAGTCCTTCTGCGTGCTGCCCGACATCCGCACCGTCGGCGTGCAGGGCGATTCCAGGACCTACGGAAACGTGATCGCGATCCGGGCGGTGACCAGTGACGACGCGATGACCGCCGACTGGGCTCGGCTGCCGTACGACCTGCTCGAGCGGATTGCCAGCCGGATGATCAACGAGATCCGGCAGGTGGGGCGGGTCGTGCTCGACATCACGAGCAAGCCGCCCGGCACGATCGAGTGGGAGTAGCGCCGGCGGCGCGGGCATAAGCGCGGGCGGGGTTCGCCGGCGGCTGGAGGCGTGTCGCGGTTGTGGTCCGCGGTGGTGGGCGCGGTTGGTGGCCGCGGTGGTGGTCGCGGGTTTCATGGGTTCGCGGGCGTGGGACCATGCGTAATGCGGAAAATCGCCGGGGCCGTTGGCGATTTTCCGCAAAACGCATGGCGAGGCATGGATGACGTTCCGCCGCGTCCGGCGCCGGCGCGGAAGGCGGCGTCAGCCCGCCGGGGCCTGCGGAAGGTGGACGAGGACGGGAGCCACGTATGGCGCGAGCCGGCGCGGAAGCCGATCGAGATGAAACCACTCGGCGGCGGACAGCTCGGCCAGGTTGAGCTCGACCGCGGTGGAGGAGAGCTCGGCGCGAAAGCAGTGGACGGTGTCGCGGCGGTGGTTCACGTTCTTTTTCACCTCGCCGAGCTTCGACCACTCGGCGCGCTCGATCCCGAGCTCCTCGAGCATCTCGCGCTGGACCGCGACAAGCGGCTGCTCGTCACGCTTGATCCCGCCACCCGGGAGGTCCCAGTCGCGATTGCCGTAGGTGTGCCTTACCAGCAGGATGCGATCTCCGTCGGAGACCACGCACTTGACGCCGTTCGTCGCCGGCCGTCTGAACAGCCAGAACACCTGGAGGACACGGAATGCCGTGCGGTATGCGAGCCGTCGTATCGGGAGTGGGACCTGCATCAGGTCAGCGTAGGCCGTTGCGCACTTGGATTCCCTATCATGGCCGTGAGCCGCGCGGACTTCGCGCGGCTTGCGCACGCCATGAAGACCTACGTAGCCAAACCTTCGGACCGAGAGCGGAACTGGTTGCTCGTCGACGCCTCCGGGCAAACGCTCGGGCGGCTCGCGACGCAGATCGCCGACGTGCTGCGCGGCAAGCGCAAGCCGACCTACACGCCCCACATCGACACCGGCGACTTCGTGATCGTCGTCAACGCCGAGAAGATCGCGGTGACCGGCAACAAGCTGGCTGACAAGCGGTACTACCGTCACTCGGGCTACCCAGGCGGACTGAAGTCCCGCTCGCTGGCCGAGATGCTCGATCGCCGCCCCGAAGAGGTAATCCGCCTCGCGGTCAAGGGCATGCTGCCGCGAAACCGGCTCGCGCGCAAGCAGTTGACCAAGCTCAAGGTCTACGCTGGACCCGAGCATCCGCACGAAGCCCAACAGCCGATACCGATGGAGACGCAGTGAGCGAAGCCGAGCATCCCGAGGACGAGCAGCGCGGCAAGGAGCAGGAGCACGACGTCGCGGGTGAGGCGACGCCCGAAGCCGACGCGCCCGCTCAGCCAGAGGACTCGGCCCCCGAGGCTGCCCCCGAGCCCGACGCCACCCC
>DATCNP010000022.1:0-43359 GCA_036565205.1 Solirubrobacteraceae bacterium
GGGTTCGCTGTTCACGAAGATCGCGCGCGGCTTCGAGGAGTGGATCGAGCTGGGGCTGCTGGACGGCGTGGTGCCGATCTTCAACGGCGCCCAGGCGCAGGGCTGCTCGCCCGTCGCGCAGGCCTTCGATGCGGGGAAGGACGTCTGCCGGCCGGTCAAGCCCGACACGATCGCCAAATCGCTCGCGATCGGCAATCCCGCGGACGGGCCCTACGCGCTCGACCTGGCCCGGACCAGCGGAGGGTCGGTCGACTCGGTCTCCGACGAGGAGATCCGCGCTGGGATCAAATTGCTCGCCCAGACGACGGGCGTCTTCACCGAGACGGCCGGCGGCGTGACGACCGCGGTGTTGGCCAAGCTCGCCGAGCAGGGCGAGATCGATCCCGAGGAGCGAGTCGTGGTCTACATCACAGGCGAGGGCCTGAAGACGCTCGACGCCGTGCGCGGCACGTTCGAAACCTGGGAGATCGAGCCGTCGGTGGCATCGTTCGAGCAGGCCAGCAAGCGCCTGGCGGCCCTGGCCTGAGATGATTCCCGCGATGGCAGTCAGCGTCAAGATCCCCACCCAGCTGCGGCAGGCAACCGACGGTGAGTCCGAGGCCCAGGTTGACGGCTCGACCGTCGGCGAGGTTCTCGACGCACTCTACGAGCGCTACAGCGAGCTCCGCAGCCGGATCGCCGAGGACGGCGGCCTACGCCGGTTCGTGAACGTATACGTCGACGGCGAGGACATTCGCTTCCTCGAGGGACTCGACACGGCGGTCGAGGACGGCGACGAGATCACGATCCTCCCGGCCGTCGCGGGAGGCTGATCCGGCCGTCGCGGGAGGATGACCCGGCCGTCGCGGGAGGCTGACCCGGGGCTCTACTGGCCGGTGGCGGCGGCGAGCCCGATCGGGCAGCTGACGCCGGTGCCCCCGAGGCCGCAGTAGCCCCACGGGTTCTTCTCGAGGTACTGCTGGTGGTAGTCCTCGGCGTGGTAGAACGCGCTGAGCGGCGCGATCTCGGTCGTGATCTGTCCGTGTCCGGCCTCACGCAGACGCTCGGCGTACATGTCGCGCGAGGCCTCGGCGGCGGCGCGCTGGGCGTCGGTGGAGTAGTAGATCGCCGAGCGGTACTGGGTGCCGACGTCGTTGCCCTGGCGCATCCCCTGGGTCGGGTCGTGGTTCTCCCAGAACAGCTTCAGCATCTCCGCGTAGGACGTCTTGGCGGGGTCGAAGACCGCCAGCACCGCCTCGGTGTGGCCCGTGCGGGCGCTGCAGACCTCTTCGTAGGTCGGGTTCGGCGTGGAACCGCCGGCGTAGCCGACCGCCGTCGTGTACACGCCGGGTGCTGACCAGAAGACGCGCTCGGCGCCCCAGAAGCAGCCCATCCCGACGACGATCTGCTCGAACCCCTCAGGAAATGGCGGCGTCATCGGGTTGCCGAGCACCGCGTGGCGCGCCGCGACCGGCATCCTCGTCTCGCGCCCGGGCAGCGCGTCGGCGGAATCGATCAGCTTTGTCTTGCTTCCCAATCCGAACATGAGAACAGCTTAGTCGGTCACAAGCGGCCCCCCGGGATCGCATCGTGGGCGCGGCCTTCGCGGCGACCAGGCCGCCGCCGCCACCCGCGGCGTACGTCACAATCCACTGCGTGGAGCACCCGAGCTCACCCGGATCGGCTCGATCCAGTCGCGTGCGCATCGCCCTCGCCGGCGTTGCGGCCCTTGTCGTGGCGATCCCGATCGCCGCCGGCGTCTTGATCAGTGGCGGCTCATCGACGCCGCAGGCGACCGCGAGCTCGACTTTCAAAGCCGTGCCGGTGACCCACGCCCAGAGCCGTCGATCGGGACCGGCCGGTCACGGCGCGCTGGTGGCGCTAGTCACTCACGCCACGCCGCTGCGCGTGGCACCGGCAGGGCACAGGCTCGCGCTGCTTCCGAACCACACGGAGTTCGGCTCCCCTGAGGCGCTCTGGGTGGTCCGCCAATCGGGTCCGTGGCTGGGAGTCGTGAGCCCGCTGGCGGGCAACGGCCGCGTTGGCTGGATTGCGCGTTCGGCCGCCACGCTGAACCGGGTGACTTGGGAGATCCAGGTCTCGCTGTCGTCCCGTCGCCTGGCCGTGCTCGACTCGGGCAAGGTGGTCAGGCGCTACACGATCGCGGTCGGCGCGCCCGGATCCCCGACACCGACCGGCCGCTTCGCGGTCACCGACCGTCTACTGACCGGCAATCCGAGTGGCCCGTACGGCTGCTGCATCGTCGCGCTCAGCGCGCGCTCACCCCACGCGATTCAAGGCTGGGCGGGTGGGAACCGGATCGCGATCCACTCGACGCCGGAGACCTCGAGCATCGGCCATCCGGTCAGCCACGGCTGTATGCGGCTGACGCTGGCTGAGGGCCGATGGCTGTTGGACCACGTTCCTCTCGGCACGCCGACGATCATCCGGGCCTAGCAGCCGGCGCCTCGTCGTCGTCCTCGCCCGACGCGGCGCGGATCTTCTCGATCGCCGCGCGAAGCAGGCGCGAGACTTGCATCTGCGAGACGCCGACCCGGTTGGCGATCTCCGACTGAGTCAGATCCTGAGCGAAGCGGAGGAACAGGATCATGCGCTCGGACTCGGGCAGCCCCTCGATCCCCTTGGTGATCATCGTCATGTACTCCGTTCGCTCGAGCCCGGCGTCCTCGACTCCAAGGCTGTCGGCTCGCGCGCGGCGCGGTTGACCCTCGTCGTCGGTTCGCTCCTCGAGCGGGCTCACGCGGCGGGCGTGGTAGGCCTCGAGCGCGTCGAGCGTCTGCTCCTCGCTCAGATCTAGCTCCTGGGCCAGCTCGCTGATCGAAGGAGAGCGGCCGAGCCGTGAGGAGAGCTCCTCGGTCACGCTCGCCAGTTCGAGTGCCCGCTCCTTGACGCCGCGGGGGACGTGGAGCGCCCAGCCGCTGTCTCGGAAATGGCGCTTGAGCTCGCCGAGGATCGTGGGCGTGGCGTAACTCGTGAACGCGAATCCGCGCTGGGGGTCGAACTTGGCGATCGCCTTCAGCAGCCCGACGTTCGCGACCTGCCGCAGGTCGTCAAGCGACTCGCCCTTGGAGTGGTAGCGACGCGCCAGGTTGCGCGCCAAGGGCTCGTAGCGGCGCACGAGCTCCTCGCGAGCCAGCGCGTCGCCGGTGCGATTGTGAAGCTCGAACAGCTCATCGCTTGTTACCTGCCGCACCCTATCGCGCGGTGCTGAGGATTTCCCGGCGGACCCCGACTGCAGGGCCCGGCGATCCTTGTCCGCCACTGCATTCCTCCGTACACGTTTATGTACGACGGTCTGCACCGGACGGCATTACGTGGGCGCCTCCCATCGGTCTATGAGCAAAGTCCCGGATTATTCGCCTGGTCCAGGGCCGCCTGTGATGATACCCCTGCTCGGGGATCGCCGGAGCGGGGGGAGGCCGCCTCAGCGTCCGTTCGGATGCAGAACGAACACCTCGATCTGGAGATTGCGGTGGAGGTCGTTGGCGCTCATGAACGAGAACACCGGGCGCCCGAGGGTCTGCTCGACGGCGGCGATCATCGCGTCGCGCATCGCGTCCTGGAGGCCCAGGCGGCCCGCGGCCACGAGATCGCCTTTCCCGTCCCCGTGCAGCGTCTGCTCGGCACGCGTATATCCGCCTTCCAGCAGGCACACCACGAGGTCGCCATCGATCGTCGTGCGCGCGTGTGTCGGTCCGCGGCCGATGTACTGCTTATGCAGCCGGGAGAGCGCGTTGGAGATCTCCAGCGACGGCGAGGAGGCCGGCTCAACGGCTTCAGGGCTGAGCGCCCCAGATTCAAGGTTCTCGACCAAGTGTGCCCCTGACCAACAAGTCGTGGTTAGCCTGGCGATTGTAAACGCTCCGGCGCGGCGTGACCCCCAGCCGCAGGCGCGCGGGCACTAAGACTCGTCGGCGACCTCGGCGCGGTCTACCGGCCGTCCGAAGCGCTGGGCAATCGCTGCCTCGTCAACATCCTCGCGGTAGCGCTGGTCGCTCTGAGGATGCGTGAACAGAACGATGCGTTCGGCGTCGAAGGTCTCGAGCGCATCCTCGATCGCGTCGAGCGGGTCGGCCTCGCCGGTGTCGCCGCTCGCCGGCACCCCTTCGGCTCCGAGCCGCTCGACACTCTCGCGGCGGATCGCGTCGGCACGGGCGATCGCATCGTCGGCGTCCGAGACCCAGAAGCGCAGCGCGCTCTCGTGAAACGCCGGGGCGACGAGCATCACCTCGGCGTCCTGCGGGTCGATGTCGCGCGGCAGAGCGTCCCGGAGCTGCTGCGCCGAGATCGGCTCGCTTGTGAGCACCAACAGCTTCACTAATAGAGCTCGTCGAACAGCTCGGCGTAGCGGTCATTGATCACGTTGCGCTTGACCTTCAGCGTCGGCGTCAGCTCACCGCTCTCGATCGAGAGGTCGTGGTCGAGGATCGTGAAGCGCTTGACCTGCTCGACCTTGGCGTAGTTCGAGTTCGCCCGGTCGAGCTCGACCTGCACCATCTCTCGGACCTCGTCTGACTTGGCCAGCTCGGCCATCTCCGCGGGCAGGCCCTTCTCCTTGGCCCACGGCAGGATCTCCTCCGGGTCGAGCGTGACCAGCGCGACCGGATACGGGCGCCGGTCGCCGTACATCACGGCCTGGGAGATGAAGCGCGACTGCTTGAGGTCGTTCTCGAGGTTGGATGGCGTGAGGTTCTTCCCCCCGGCCGTGATGATGATGTCCTTCTTTCGGCCGGTGATCTTGAGGTAGCCCTCGTCGTCGAGCTCGCCCACATCGCCGGTGTGGAGCCAGCCGTCGATCAGCGTCTCGGCGGTTGCCTCGGGATTGCGCCAGTACTCGCGGAACACGTTCGGGCCCCGGAGCAGGATCTCGGAGTCCTCTTCGGCGATCTTGATGTCGATCCCGGGCATCGCCCGCCCGACGGTGCCGAACTTGAAGTGCTCAAGCGTCGCGACGGTCCCGACCGCGGTCGTCTCGGTCATGCCCCAGCCCTCGAGTACGGGGACTCCGGCGGCGTAGAAGAACTCGAGGATCTCGGGCGAGATCGGCGCCGCTCCGGTGATGCACAGACGCACGTGGTCGCCGAACAGCTGGCGCACACGGCCGAAGATCTGCTCGTCGGCCTGCTCGAAGGCGGCTCTCAACTCCTCGCGCACCTGCTCTCCCTGCTGCTGCATCCTGCGCACCTTCACCCCGAGCTGGATCGCTTGCTTGAAGCGCTCCCGGTCCTCCTCGCTCGCCTGCTCCTGCATCTTCATCGCCGCGGCGTAAAGCTTCTCGAACACGCGCGGGACGGAAGGCAGATACGTCGGCTTAGTCTCAACGATCTCGGCCAGGATCTGCTTCGTGTCCCCTCCGTAGAAGACGATCGTCGTGCCCTGGTCGACGGATGCGAGCTGGGTGGTCAGCGCGAACGCGTGGGCGAGGGGCAGGTACAGGTAGCTCGTGTCGCCGGGCTGCACGATCTCGATCTCCTCGACCATCTGGCAGACGGCCATCGCGTTGGCGTGCGTGAGGACGACGCCTTTCGGAGGTCCGGTCGTGCCCGAGGTGTAGATGATCGTGTAGGCGTCCTCGGGGGCCACAGCCTCGCGGCGCTCGAGAAGTCCAGCGTCGCCTCGCCGGCGCCCGCTTTCCCTGAGCTCGGCGAAGCTCAGATCGCCACCGTCGGCCTCGATTCCGATCACATGCTCGAGATCTGCGAGCGAGTCGCGTACCTCATCGATCTTCTCCCGCTGCGTGGCGTCCTCGCAGATCATCGCCCTGGCGCCGGAATTGCCTGCCACCCACTCGCACTCCCGTGGGGAGTTGGTCGGGTAGATCGGCACGACGACCCCGCCCGCCGCCGAGATGCCGTAGCTGGCCAGGGTCCACTCCAGGCGCGTATCGGAAAGGATGCAAACCCGATCGCCGGGCTCGATCCCGAGCTCGACGATGCCGGCCGCAACTTCCGCGACCGCGACGCCGAATTCGGCATAGGTGAGCTCGCGCCAGTCCTCGCCGTTCTTGTAGCGCGCGGCGACGGCGTCTTCGAAGCGCTCGGCGGCCGAGGCCGGGAGCGCGGCGACGGTCGCGGCGATGACTCTCGGCTCTGATGTCATGTCGCTCATCTCTCTCCTCCTACCCGGTGTAAGAGCACCAAACTCTCTCACGTGGGAGAGACCATAGTTGCGCTCGAAACTACCGATCGTTCAGAATGTCTGTCGAGGAGAGCCTCGTCGGACAGCGGACCGGCCGCGGCATCTCGAAATTTTCGAGGGAGGTGTGACTTGCCTACGGTGATCGGTGCTTCCACAGGCTGGTATATCGGGCTCGTTCTCGGTGTGATCGTCGTGGCCGTGGCCGCAGCGATCGTGATCACGATCGTGGTGCTGGCACGGAGGATCGCGGCCCAGGCTCGAACCGCCGTCGCCGGTGTCGAGCAGGTTCGCCGGCAGACGACCGAGCTCGAGGGGATCGCCCAGATCAACGACTCCGGGGTCCGGATTCTGCACTCGGCCAGAGCGCTGCGGAAGGTGGCGGTGGGGAAATGACCGCGATCGCGGCACTTTCCAATCACGGGGCATGGTGGATCGCGCTGGCTATCGGCCTGGTCGCGGCGCTGGTGGTCGCGGCGCTGCTGCTCGTGCTGATCCGCGCGGTACAGGACATCGACCGCTCGGCCGCTTCGCTGCTCCAGATCGCCACCAACGTCGCCGGCAACACGGCGAACATCCCCCAGCTCGAGGCGACCGCGCCGGTGCTGGGGCTGATCGTCGACGAAGCCATAGTCCAGGACGGGTACATGAACGCCCTGACCGACGGGTACGGTGAGGCATGACCACGCTGATCATCCTGAGCGTGGTCCTTGCAGTCGTGATCGTGGTCGTGCTCGCGGCCGCCTTGATCCTGATCCGGCGCGGGCTCGAGTCGATCTCCGGGAACCTCGCCACGCTGGCGTCGGCGCTGGCGGGTGTCGAGTCCGAGCACCTGCGTCCGCTCGAGCCGGCCGTGAAGGCGATCAACGAGCAGTTCGAGGTCATCGTCGGGGCGTTCCCGGGCATCGCCCGCAAGGCGGCTGTGGTCGCCGAGAGGAGGCCGCGATGACGCTCGAGTGGGTCGGGGACGTGGTCCTTCTGGTGGTCCTGTTGCCGGTCGTGGTCTACCTGCTCCGAGGAGTTCTCAACGCCGCCAACAGCATCGTCCCCAGCGTCGAGCAGATCGCCACCGCGGCCAAGGCCGGCTCGACGGACCTGGATGCCACGGCGATGCTCCTGGCCACGCAGGACCACACCATCAAGACGATCGAATCGGCCGCCAACTATGGCGGCTCGCTCGACGTGATCCTCGACGACGCATGAGGAGGCCGAGATGCCAGCTGCCGGTGTAGTCATGATCATCGCCGTCGTGCTGATCGTCGTGGCGATCGTCGTCTACCTCGTCCTCACGATCCTCGCGCTGCGGAGGATCACTGCGGGGCTCGACGAGGCGATCACCGGGGTCGTCGGGATCATCGAGAAGAGCGCTCCCGTCGGAGATGTCGTGGGCACGATCAACGCCAACCTCGATGCCGGCGTCGACCTGCTCGAGGGGCTGCTGGTCAAGAAAGCGGGCATGCGCGACGCTGTCGGGCTGATCGACGGCCTCTATCCCGGAGCGGCCTCCGCGGGTCTGCGGAACTTCCCCGAGAGCAAGGAGATCATTGCTCCCAGGATCTCCGAGGTCTATACCAGGGGGACCTTGACCCTGGCGCGGCTCGGGCGCGAAGCGCCGATCGCTGTCGCATCACCGAATGGGCCCGCGCTGCGCAACCCGGCCTACGGCAGCAGCGCCGCCGGCTCGCTGTATCCCGGTGGACGTCCGGTGCGACCTGAGACGCTGCCCCGCTCCCCGGTGATCGGCGCCGGGGCGCCCGTTCAGTACGACCCGAACGAAGAGGTTGGCGGACCCCGCAAGCGGATGCCCGCCCGGCAAGAGAGGGGCTGACGGTGCAGACACCCGCACCTTTCGAGTACGAGCGGGCGACCAGCGTGGAGGGTGCGATCAGATCGCTGAAGGAGCATGGCTCCGAGGCGCGGATCATTGCCGGCGGCCACAGCCTGCTGCCGATGATGAAGCTCCGCCTGGCCAACCCCGAGTATCTGATCGACATCAACGATCTACGTGAGCTGTCCTATATCCGCGAGTTCACCGACGAGATCCGGATCGGGGCGCTGACGCGGCACGTCGAGTTGCTGAGGTCGGCCGAGCTCGGGCGCCACTTTCGGGTGTTCGCCGACGCCGAGCAGGTGATCGCCGACCCGGTGGTCCGCAATCGAGGCACGATCGGGGGATCGTTGTGCCAGGCCGATGCCGCCGAGGACCTCAGCGCGGTCTGCTCGGCGCTCAAGGCGAAGGTCGTGATCCGGGGCTCCGAGGGCGAGCGCGTGGTCGAGATGAACGAGTTCCACATCGGTCCGTTCATGACCGCGGTCGGCGACGGCGAGATGTTGACCGAAATCCGGATTCCTCTGCGCCCCGGGGGCGGGAGCGCGCACGAGAAGGTCGAGCGCCGGGCGGGTGACTTTGCCATCGCCGCCGCATCGACCGCGGTCTGGATCGACGGCGGGACGATCGGCGAGGCCGGGATCGCTCTGAGCGCGGTCGGGCCGACAACCGTCGCTGTTTCGCGCGCGGAGGAGTTGCTCCGGGGCTCGAGGCCGTCGGAGGAGGTCTTCGAGCAGGCGGGCCAGATCGCCGCCGAGGACTGCTCGCCCGTGGCCGACGGCCGCGGTCCCGTCGACTACAAGCGCCACTTGGCGGGTGTGCTGACCAAACGTGCTCTGCGCCGAGCCACCGCGCGCGCGCTGCACCAGGGGGTCTGAAGCGATGCAGGTCACGATCACGATCAACGGCAAGACGGTCAGCCGCGACGTCCCGCCGCAGTTGCTGCTGGTGCACTTCATCCGCGACACCCCGGGCCTGACCGGCACTCACTGGGGCTGCGATACGTCCAACTGTGGTGCCTGCGTCGTACTGATGGACGGTCAACCTTTGAAGTCATGCACCGCGCTGGCGGCGATGTGCGAAGGGCATGAGATCCGTACGGTCGAGTCGCTCGAGGTCGACGGCCGTCTGGATCCGGTTCAGCAGGGGTTCCATGAGACACACGCGCTGCACTGTGGCTTCTGCACGCCCGGGATGCTGATGACCAGCAGGGCGCTGCTGGACGAGAACCCCGACCCCAGCGAGCACGAGATCCGAACGGCGATCTCCGGCGCGATCTGCCGCTGCACCGGCTACAAGAACATCGTCGCCGCCGTGCGCTGGGCGGCCGAGCATGAAGCCGCCAACCGACAGGAAGTGTGAACCATGGCCACCGTCGAGAACCTCCCGAGCCCGACCACCGAGCGTCCGATCGGCTTCGGCCGGCTGAAGCGCAAGGAGGACGCCCGCTTCATCCGCGGCAAGGGCACCTACCTGGACGACATCCGCCTACCCGGGATGGTGCACGGCGCGATCCTGCGGAGCCCCTACGCGCATGCGCGAATCGTGTCGATCGACACATCGGCGGCGCTCGAGCACCCCAACGTCGCCGCCGTCATCACCGCCAAGGATCTCGAGACCCTCGGGCTGGCGTGGATGCCGACGATCTCCTACGACACCCAGGCCGTGCTCGCGGGCGACAAGGTCCGTTTTCAGGGTCAGGAGGTGGCGTTCGTGATCGCCACCGACGAGTACTCGGCGCGCGACGCGCTGTCGCTGATCGACGTCGAGTACGACCCGCTGCCTGCGATCGTCAACGCGCGCAAGGCGCTTGACCCCGACGCGCCGTTGATCCGGGACGACAAGGAGAACCAGACCGACAACCTGGCCAGCCCGACCTGGGAGGCCGGCGACGAAGAGGCCACCAGCCGGGCCTTCGCCGAGGCCGACACGGTAGTGACGCGCGACATCATCTATCCGCGTTGTCATCCGGCGCCGCTGGAGACCTGCGGCATGATCGCGGACTTCAACCCGAAGACCGGTCAGCTCGACATCTACAACGGCAACCAGGCTCCGAATGTCCACCGGACGGTCTATGCCCATGTCGCCGGGCTGGCCGAGCACATGATCCGGATCCGCTGTAACGACATCGGCGGCGGGTTTGGCAACAAGGTGCCGGTGTATCCGGGTTACGTGTGCGCGATCGCCGGGTCGATCGTCGCCGGCGTCCCGGTCAAGTGGATCGAGGACCGATCCGAGAACCTGATGTCGACAGGCTTCGCCCGGGACTACGTGATGCACGCCGAGATGTGCGCGAAGGACGGCAAGATCACCGGCCTGCGCGTCGACGTGATCGCCGATCACGGCGCGTTCGACTCGACCGCTCAGCCGACCAAGTTCCCGGCCGGCTTCTTCCACATCGTCTGCGGCTCCTACGACCTGCAGGCCGCTCACGTGAAGGTCAAGGCGGTGTACACGAACAAGGCCCCCGGCGGCGTCGCGTATCGGTGCTCGTTCCGGATCACCGAGGCGGTTTACCTCGTCGAGCGGATGGTCGGCGCGCTCGCCCTCGAGATGGGCGTCGACCAGATCGAGCTGCGGATGAACAACTTCATCAAGCCCGAGCAGTTCCCTTACGAGACCACGACCGGCTGGACCTACGACTCGGGCGATTACGCCGAGACGATGCGGGTGGCGAAGGAGATCGCCGGCTACGACGATCTGCTGCGCGAGCAGGCGGAGAAGCGAGCGCGCGGTGAGCTGATGGGGATCGGCGTCGCGTTCTTCACCGAGGGCGTCGGTGCGGGGCCGCGCAAGCACATGGACATCCTCGGGATGTCGATGAACGATGGCGCCGACCTGCGGGTTCATCCCTCTGGCAAGGCAGTCGTGTCGATCAGCGCCCAGACGCAGGGGCAGGGCCACGAGACGACCTTCGCCCAGATCGTCGCCGAAGAGCTCGGTCTCCCTCCGGAGGACATCCAGGTCCGCCATGGCGACACCGACCGGACTCCGTACGGCCTGGGGACCTACGGAAGCCGCTCGACGCCGGTATCCGGCGCCGCGGTCGCGGTCGTCTCGCGCAAGGTCCGCGACCGAGCCCGGCTGATCGCGGCGACGATGCTCGAGACTAGGCCCGAGGACCTCGCCTGGGAGAAAGGTCGCTGGTATGTCAAGGGCGACCCCGAGCAGGGAGCGCTGATCGAGGACGTCGCGCGATATGCCTACAGCGGCGAACCGATGCCGGAGGGCATCGAGGGAGGTCTGGACGCGCAGGTCATCTACGACCCGCCCAATCTGACCTATCCCTACGGCGCCTACATCGCGGTCGTCGACATCGATCCCGAGACCGCGCACGTGACTGTGAGGCGCTTCATCGCGGTCGATGACTGCGGCGTCCGGATCAACCCGATGATCGTCGACGGCCAGATCCACGGTGGGCTCGCCGAGGGCATCGGCATCGCGCTGATGGAGCTGATCAGCTTCGACGAGGAGGGCAACTGCCTGAACGGCTCGTTCATGGACTATCTGATCCCGACCGCGCTCGAGTGCCCGGACTTCGAGCTTGGCGAGACGGTCACGCCGTGCCCGCACCACCCCCTCGGCGCCAAGGGAGTCGGCGAATCCCCGAACGTAGGCTCGCCGCCGGCGATCGTCAACGCGGTCATCGACGCGCTGCACCAGACCCACGGCGTCGATCACATCGACATGCCATGCAGCCCGGCGCGTGTGTGGGCGGCGATGCAAGGTCGTCCTGAGCCGCCGCAATGATCCCGGTGACGGGTGAGGCAGCGGGCGAGATCCGCCGCCTCGTCCCCGACGTTGAGACGCTCGCCCGCCGGCTCGGCGCCGTCGACTACCTGGTTGACGAGGGTTTGGCGACGTCGATGTTCCTGAGTCTCACATTGCCCCAGCCACTGCTGCTCGAGGGTGAGGCCGGAGTGGGCAAGACCGAGGCGGCCAAGTCGCTCGCCGCGGTACTCGACACGCCGCTGATCCGCCTGCAGTGCTACGAGGGCATCGATGCCGCAGAGGCGCTGTACGAGTGGAACTACCCGCGGCAGCTGCTGGCGATCCGGCTGGCCGACGCGCGGGGGGCGGATCTGAGCGAAGAGGACCTGTTCGGGCCTGACTACCTGACCCGCCGACCGCTGCTGCGCGCGCTCGAGCATCCAGGGCCGCGACCGGCCGTGCTGTTGATCGACGAGATCGACCGGGCGGACGATGACTTCGAGGCCTTTCTGCTCGAGCTGCTCGCTGAGGCGACGGTCACGATCCCGGAGATCGGCACTGTCACGGCCACGCACCCTCCGATCATCGTCCTGACCTCGAACCGCACCCGCGACCTGCACGATGCGGTCAAGCGCCGTTGTCTCTATCAGTGGATCGACTACCCGAGCCCTTCGAGGGAAGTGGAGATAGTTCGCCGGCGGGTCAAGGGCGCGTCGGCCACGCTGGCCGTGCAAGTGGCCGACGCTGTTGCCCGGATGCGCGACAGCGATGTGCAGAAGCCGCCGGGGATCGCCGAGGCGATCGACTGGCTGGCCGCGCTCAGCGCGCTCGGGATCGATCAGCTCGACCCGAGCGCGATCGATCGCACGCTCGGGTCGGTGCTCAAGTACCGGGAGGACCAGGAAGTGGTCCGGGCGATGGGGCTTGCGCAACTGCTGAGCGGAGTCGACTGAGCCGGTGAACCACGACGGGGTCTTTCGGGTCGAGACGGTCGAGCTCGACCTACCGGGACTCGCCGGCACGTTCGGACGGCGGTTGCGCGACGCCGGGCTGCCGATCAGCGTCGAGCGCGAGGTTCGCTTCGCCAATGCGCTGGCGCTGGTCAGGCCGGTCTCCCGGCGCCGTCTGTACTGGACGGCACGAGCGGTTTTCGTCTCCGACCAGGCGCACGTCAAGGCATTTGACGCCGTCTTCAGATCCGTGTTCGGAGCACCGCGGCAGACTCCTCAGGAGCTGCCCGACGAGCCCGAGACCGATCCCGCCGCCGACTCCGAGCACGAGCCCTCACCGACGCGCGAGCTCGAGCACGACGACGGTCTGCTGCAGAGCGTCGGCCCCGCGGCGGCGCCCGGCGACCAGGAGCGGTCCGAGCCCCGCGAGGTTCCCGTACCGACCGCGGCCAGCGACGAAGAGCGTCTGCGGGAGAGGCGCTTCGACGCGCTCGAACCGGGCGAGCTGGCGGAGCTGTACCGCCTGATGGCCCGACTCGAGCTGGCCACGCCGCAGCGGCGAACCCGCCGCGCCGAGCGATACCGCCACGGCCGGAGCGTCGACATGCGGCGCACGCTGCGGCGCAGCATGAGGACCGGCGGCGACCCGATCCGGCTCTCGCGGCGCCGGCGCCGGGTCGTACGCCGTCCGATCGTGCTGCTGTGTGACATCTCCGGCTCGATGGAGCCTTACACCCGCGTCTATCTCCAGTTCTTGACCTGCGCGACCGGGCGCGGGCGCCGCGCGGAGGCATTCGTCTTCGCGACGCGGCTGACGCGGCTCACCCGCGCCCTGTCCTCGCGCAACCCCGAGCGCGCGATCCAGCAGGCTGCGGCCGCGGCACCCGACTGGTCGAGCGGGACCCGGATCGGCGATGCGCTGAAAGAGTTCAACGACCGCCACGGACGACGGGGGATGGCCCGGGGCGCGGTGGTCGTGATCCTCTCCGATGGCTGGGAGCGCGGGGACCCGCGCCTCGTCGGTCAGGAGATGGAGCGCCTGCGCCGCCTGGCCTACCGCGTCGTCTGGGTCAACCCGCGCGCCGCCGCGAGTGGCTTCTCGCCCCGGGCCGGCGGCATGGCCGCGGCGCTTGCGCATTGCGACGCGCTGGTCAGCGGCCATAGCCTCGGGGCGCTGAATGAAGTCATCGACGCGATCGCCGCAGATCGGTCGATCGACTCGACCGCAGGCGTGAGCTGGCGGCCCCCCGAGCAACCGGACCCGGAGCAGGATGAGGAGGAGCCGTGGGCCAGTGCCACGCCGCTCCAGGGCAGCTCGGTGGCGATGCCCAGCGGCTACGGGCCTAGCCGAGGAAGGACGACGCCGGGATGGGGGGGCTCGAGTTGAGTACGACGGAGCCCAAGGTCTGCATCTATCCCGGCTGCCAGCGACCCGCGGTGCCGCCGCATGTCCTCGGGGGACCTCAGCCGAGCTTCTGCGAGCTCGAGGAACACAACGCTCTGACCGCCCACCAGGAGCGCCAGCGGCTGGCCCGCGAGAGCGGCGAGTCTCCGGGGTCGGCGGATCGTTCAAATCGCACCAACATCATGTGAGGAGACAGATGACTGACGAGGCCTACCGGGCGGTGTTCCTACGCGTGCACCCGACGGGCAAGATGGTGCTCAGCCTGACCACCGAGTCAGACGGCAAGGAGGCCGAGCACGCGCGACTGGTTGCCGTCGAGCTCGGCGTCCCCGAGCTCGACGTCAAGGTTGTGCCGGCCGACTCAGACCGATTCGGGATCGGGCACGGGTACAACACCAGTCCTTCCGCCGGGGCGAGCGCGGCGATCACGAGCGCCACCGGCAAGATCCTCGAGAAGGCCCAGCTGCTGGCCGGCATGGCCCTCGACGCGCCCCCCGAGAGCTTGCACTGGGACAACGGAGCGTTCTCGAATCCGAGCGACCCCGCGCAGGTCAGGACGATCGCCGACGTCGCCCTCTACGCGCACGGGACGGGCGCCCTCCCACCCGGCGTCGAGGGCGGGCTCGACGCTCAGACCGTCTACCGGGACTAGTGCCCCGAGTCAAAAATTCGATGGCAGGCCAGCGTCGATCTCCACCGTCACCTCGTCGGTGACCTTGAGCGTGCCGAACAGCGCCGCGTACGGCTTCATGCCCCACTCGCTCTGCCGGAAGGTCGCGCTACCGGTCAGCCGGCCCTCGGCGACCGCGAGCTCGAACGAGATCGGCTTGGTCCGGCCGGCGAGCTCCAGCTCGCCCTCGACTTTCAGGCGTGTGCCGTCGGAGCTCGCGCCGACCGCGCTCGAGCGGAACGCGATCTCAGTCCCCTTCAGCACCTCTTCGTCGATCGTCTGCGCGATTCCGTCCTTGTCGTCATCGCCGAGCCGCTGCATGCCCCCGTTACCCTCGATCACGCGTAGCGACCGCGCGTCGGCGCTCAACTGCATCCGGGCCTCTTCGGGGTCGGTCCCGGCCTCGATCGTGGCGCTCCAGACGCCGACTTCGATCAGCAGATTGTGGCCCGCCTTGGCAGCGGCGCCCGTCTTTCCGGTGCGCACCGAAAGCGTCCCGTCATCCGGCCCCAACCTGTGCGTGCCCGGCGCGATCGACATGCCCTCATTCCATCCCGGTTCTTGTTTGCCAGAACATACCGACGCAAGGAGAGAACGTGGTTGAGCTAGACCATCCCTTCACGACCTCGAAGCCGATCGATGAGAGCTGGCAGGCGATCCTCGATCTCGAACGGCTCGTTCCCTGCGTGCAGGGCGGCAGCGTGCTCGAGAAGACGGGGCCTGAGAGCGTCCGGGCCGAGATCAAGGTCAAGATGGGCGCGATGTCGATGAAGTTCACCGGCACGGTCGAAGTCGCCGAGCAGGATGACGCCACTCACCGCGCGGTGATGAAGGTCAAGTCGCGCGAGGCCGGTGGCCAGGGGTACGCCAACGCCGACGTCGTGTTCACGTTGTCCGACGGCGGTGGAACGGTCCACACGGCGGCACAGATCAGCGGCAAGGCGGCGTCGATGGGGGAGGGTGTCGTCTCCAGCGTGCTCGACGGCCTGATCAAGGACTTCACGCAGAAGCTCGGCGAGCTCTGAGCCGGGGACCAGCGATGGCGGTGCGGACAATGAGAGCGCTCCAGGAGGACGAGATGCCCTTCGACGGCGGAACGGCGGTCCAGGAGGATCCCGACAGGCCGGTGTTCAGGGGCAACGGGCCCGACGACTACGTGTGCGTCAAATGCGGGAACCTCCTCGCCGCCGGGTGGGATCCGCAGTACATGACGCGCAGGGTGCGGGTCCGGTGTGGGCGCTGCCGTACGATCAATATCGCGGCGGAGGTTCCGCCCGCCAAGGCAAGGCGCCCTCTCAGAGGGTGATCGTATGCCGGTTGACGTCCCGGGCCGGACCGAGCACACTGAGAGCGCAGTCTTTGGAGCGCTGACATGATCACGGGCAAGCTCGCAGAGCAGGTCGACCGGCTCAGGGCTGAGCGGGCTCCGTTCGTACTGGCCACCGTCGTCCGTGCACGGCGCCCGACGAGCGTTCGGCCCGGCGACACGGCCGTGGTGCTCGCCGACGGAACGATCGAAGGGTTCGTCGGCGGCGTTTGCGCCGAGTCCTCCGTGCGCCTCTACTCGCTCCGGGTGCTCGAGACCGGCGAACCTCTGCTGCTACGACTCGTCCCGGGTGAAGGCGAGGGCGCTCCCTCCGACGAGCTCGAGGGCGCCGTCATCGAGCACAACCCGTGCTTGAGCGGCGGGACGCTCGAGATCTTCCTCGAGCCCCAGGTGCCGGCAGCGCGGATGATCATCATCGGCGGGTCTCCGATCGCCGAGGCGCTCGAGCAGGTCGGCGCCGCGGCGGGGTACGACGCCGTTCGAAGCAGCGCCGGCGAGGTCGACCTCGAGGATGTGGACGGCGCAGCGGCCGTGATCGTGGCGGCTCATGGCAATGGCGAGGAGCAGGTGCTGGAGCGTGCACTGGGCGCCGGCGTCCCCTACGTGGCGCTGGTGGCCAGCCCCCGGCGCGGCAGCGCGGTCCGTGCTGCCCTGGACCTGCCTGAGGAGCTCGTCGCCCAGCTTCACAGCCCAGCGGGGCTCGATATCGGGGCGCGGACTCCGGCCGAGATCGCGATCTCGATCCTGGCCGAGCTGGTCGCCGAGGATCACGCAGACCCGGCTCCGAACCGGCCCGCGCTCCCCACGGTCACGACAGTCGCGGTCGACCCGATCTGCGGAATGCAGGTGGCGGTTGCCGACTCGAGCTGGCATCTCGACATGGGGGGCGAGCGAGTCTTCTTCTGCGGCGAGCACTGCCGCCGGACGTACGCCGAGCAGCACGCTTCGGATGCCCAACCACGCTGAGCGGCACGTCACCGGTCTGGTGTTGGCGGCAGGTGGCTCGAAACGACTCGGCCGGCCGAAGCAGCTGCTGCCCTACGGGCCGGTGCCGCTGCTGGGCCACGTGCTCGACACCGCAAGAGAGTGCGTATTCGACCAGCTGCTGTGCGTGCTCGGAGGCGGATCCGACGCGGTGCGTGAACAGATCGCGCTGGATGGAGTGGAGGTGATCGAGAACCGAGACTTCGGCCACGGGTGCTCATCCTCGATCGCCGTCGCGCTGGGGGCGGTGGATCGGCGCTCTGACCTGCTCGTGTTGATGCTCGGCGATCAGCCCGGCGTCAGCCCGGCGACCGTGCGCTCACTGCTCGATGGCTGCGGCGACGCGCCGCTGGCGGCGTGCGCCTACGAAGACGGACGCGGCCACCCGCTGGCGTTCGCCCGGAGCACATTCGCCGAGCTCGCCTCGCTTCACGGCGACAAGGGAATCTGGAAGCTGCTCGACCGGCATACGGACGAGCTGATCGACGTCCCCATCGCCGGTCCTGTGCCGCCCGACGTCGACACCTGGGCAGACTACGAGTCGGTGCTCGAGCAGGCGAGAGCCTAGGAAGAGGCGGTCGAGCAGCCGCGAGAAATCGCGGTTATGCACCGGATGTTTGGCCTAGGCACCGGCGCGGTAACAACGGACCGAAGTGGGGGCGACGTTGATGGCGTCCCGGCGGGAGTCGCCTCCCCCTACTCCGCCGGGATGTAATACGGGGTCGGCGATGCGGCGCCAGCGGCGCGGGCGAGACGGGTGCCAAGGTGGGATTCGCCCCGACCGAGGGGTTGCGGATCCTGCCGGGTCGGTAGCGGCGGCGCGGGCCCGGGGGCGGTCCCCGGGGCGGTCCCGCCGCGCGGCCGGGGCGGCCCCTCAGCGTTCGGTTTGTGAGAACTCCGTGCCGCGCAGGTTGCAGCTCTGCGAAAAAACGGCGCTTTGAAGGAGTCAGAGCTCGTTTTTGGTGCAGGCTTGAGGTTGTGGGCCGAAACGCGTATTCCAGAGCACGCGAGCGACTCCGCCAGTGGGGTTGCTCCAGATTCCGCGGATTCCGCGTCTTCTGAGCCGCACCGAGTCAAGCTCCTCGGCGCGCGCTCCGAAATACGCGCTTTTGGCTCCGCGGCGAGCGGATCGCGATGATCGCCGGCGCCCAGCGGGGTCGAGTGTCCAGAACCCAGCTCATTGCCGCCGGCATCCACCGTGATGCGATCCTGCGACGCCTCCCAGCCGGTTACCTCATCCGCCTTCACTGCGGCGTCTACGCGGTGGGGCACCTGGGTGAGGTCCCGCTCGGCCGCGAAACGGCCGCCCTCCTCGCCTGCCGGGATGGTGCCGTCCTGAGCCACCACACCGCGGCGGAGCTGTGGGGCCTCCGACCGCCCGGCAGCGGAGACGGGTCCGCGATGCGGCGGGTCGCGGTCCGGACGCAGGGCTAGGGCTCGCCGTGCTGCGGCTACATCCAGACTCGGCGGATCGCTGCGCGCGTGTGCAGGTGGTTCGCCGAGAACGGAGCGCTGAAGATCGTCCACGGCTCAGACTTCCGGCGCGGGAACCCCCACAACCCGAACTTGACGCCCGCGCCGCAGAAGTAGTTCAGACGCAGGCCCTGGGCGACATTGCTCGCACCGCTGCCGAACACGCAGTGGCGCCCGCTGGTGAGCTGGATGTCCCATGGCTGATCCTTCAGCGACGGCGCGTGCGTATTTCCGGCCCCGTGTGGCAGGCCCTTGGTGAGCGTGATCTCCACCCCACCATTCAGCTGCGCGTTGGGGCAGACGACCTTTCCCGGCGCCTGTGTGGAACTGAAGCAGGGGTCGAACAGGAAGTTGCCGACGCCGCAGCGCCAGGCGTCCCGGCGATCGATCGTCGAGGAACCGCTGAAGCAGCTCCCTGATTTCGTGTGCGTGTGGAGCGTGGGGCCCCCGTCGGGCTTGAACGCATGAAAGATCGTCGCCGTTGTCGTGGTGCGCGCCACAGCGGACACCGGGACGGCGATCAGGACCATCGCGGCCACGAGCAGGAGCGGGCGTCGAACTTGGCTCGACACAGCGCGATCCTACCGCGGGGAAGGGGTACGCCCGAGCTGACGCAGCCGAGCTCAAGTACTGGCCGGCACCGTCGATAGACCAAGCGAAGCCGCAGCCGTGGCTTCATATGAGCGGTCAGCTGCTCGGGGGGTGGTGCCCGTGGCACGAGGTCAGACCACCGGGAGGTGGGTCGTCCGCTCGAGCGTGGTCGGCTTGCTCGTGGTGTTGTGCTTCCTCGCCGGGTTCTCGGTCGTGACCCAGAGCCGCGACGCAGCACGGTCGCGACAGGTTGATACGGCCAATGCGCTGGGAACCGGGTATCAGGCCGCGCGCTTCTGGGTGAGCCAGGAGGAGACGCTCGCCGACGCTTACCGGCTCGAGCCGGGAGCTCTGGCCTTGCGAGGGCAGGACGGGGCGGAGCGCCATCTGGTGGCTGACTTGAAGGACGTGCTGCGCAACGACGCCTCGCCGGCGAACCGGGCCGCGGTCGTACGCCTCCTGAACCTCAACGCCCGCTATGCGCGAGCCAGCGACGGAATGTTCCGGGCGGTCGATGCCCACAAGCTGGCCCTGGTAGAGCACCTCGACCATACGACCGTAACCCCGCTGTTCGGGGCGATGCAGGGCGTCATCTCCCGCAACGCCGCCGCCGCATCGCGACGCTCGCTGGCCCAAACCGCCGCGCTTCGGCGAGCCAGCGCCTCCAACACGCGCGCGGTCGCGACGGCATTCGCTGTGGGTCTGGCGCTCCTGCTCGGCCTTGGATTGCTGATCGCTTATTTCCGGCGGCGTATCAACTCGGACCTGCTCGCCGAGGTCAGCCGCCTGAGTAAGGTCGCAATCACCGACCCGCTGACCGGGCTACGGAACCATCGCGCCTTTCAGGAGGATCTTGAGATCAGCCTCCATCGAGCTAAGCGCCTCGGGGTGCCGGTCTCGCTCGTGATTCTCGACTACGACGAGCTAAAAGCAGTCAATGACAGCTTGGGCCATCAAGCCGGGGACGATCGGCTGAAGGCCCTGGCGGACGCGATCCGCAGTACCGGGCGCGGAAGCGACTCCGTCTACCGGATCGGGGGCGACGAGTTCGCTGCGATCCTGGATGGGACCCGGGCGTGGAGCGCGCTGGAGTTCACGCAGCGGCTGAAGGCCTCCTTGGTCGCCGGGACGCATGGCTTCCAGATCAGCGTGTCAGCGGGAATCGCCGAGCGGCTCAGAATCTCCGACAAGGACCCGCTGATCCGTGAGGCGAGCCTCGCGCTCGTCGCCGCCAAGCGTTCCGGCCAGGACGCCGTGATCTACACCCCTGAGGTGGAACCTCACGCAGCGGGCTTCGAGAGCCCGGACGAACGCCACACTCGCACGCTCGCCAACGCGCTGGCGCTCGCCGTCGACGCCAAGGACTCATACACCCGCAGCCACAGCCAGACCGTGTCGCAGCTCAGTGGGCTGATCGCCACCGAACTCGGCCTCGACGGTGCTCATGTCGCGAGGATGCGACTCGCGGGCCTGTTGCACGACGTCGGCAAGATCGGCATTCCCGACGCCATCCTCAACAAGCCGGCGAAGCTCACCGACGAGGAATACGAAGTCATGAAGACCCACTCGCGGCTGGGTTACGACATCGTTTTCGCCGCCGGCATGCCGGTCGAAGCCGAGTGGATACGCCACCACCACTCCCGCCTCGACGGGCTGGGCTACCCCGACCACCTCCGCGGGGACGAGGTCCCGCTCGAGTCGCGGATCATCTTCGTCGCGGACTCGTTCGAGGCCATGACCTCGGACCGTCCGTACCGCAAAGCACCCGGCCAGGAGTTCGCGATCGGCGAGTTACATCGCTGTTCGGGCACCCAGTTCGACCCGCGGGTCGTAGCGGCGCTCTGCCGAACCCTCGAGGAACCGACCGAGCCGGACACCGACGAGCAGCCCCCGAGCGACCGCGAACCACTGTTGTCGGTGGCCTGAAGTCGGCGAACCGGGCCTAGGTGGGCCACAAGGAAGGGCTGGACCTGGTGGTCGCCGGCCACCACCGCAAGCTCCGGCACAGAGTCGAGCACGGCTGAGCCGCGCTGGTTGTCTCGGGCGCGACCGGGGGGTAGGGTCGCGGGGGCTCATCCCCGCCGACGACCGTCCGCGGCAAATACTGAAAGACACGAGACCGGGAGGTCGCACGATGATCGTGATGTTCTCTGCCCGTCGCCTGAAGCCGGGCGCGTGGGAGCAGTTTCGCCGCGCATGGGAGCCCGGCGAAGCCATGCCTCCGGGCTTTCAGCGCGCCTACCACGCGCGCAACATCCGTGACGAGGACGAAATCATCTCCTTCGGGCTGTTCGATATGACCGAAGCCCAGTACCACCAATGGCGCGAAGAGTCCGACGCACTGGAGAATCAGCGCGTGGACCATCTCTCAGCGTTCGTGGCCAACGACCACGTCTCGGGCGTATACGAGGTGATCGACGAGGTCGACGAGTAGAAATCAGCCCGCGGGCACCGGTGAGCTGGCCGAGATCGACGCATCGCCGACATGTGCGATAACCAACGAACAATGTCCGGAGGCGGCTGATGCGGTAAGAATCAGGTTATGCGTCACAGGAGAGCTTCGTGGACCGTAAGGGGGTTCTCCCGGTCCGCCTTCGAGCTCGTCCTTCGGCTCATTGGGCTTGTGGTAACAGGCGCATGGGGCGCCGCCCTGGGAGCGTGGCTGGCGTCTCCTTCGCAGACGAGCCTGGCTGGGGTCGTGTTCGGGGGCGTTGCCGTGGTGTTCCTGGGCCTGCTCGTCAGGCGGCTCTTGCGACCCGGGAGCCGCGCACGCCTGTTCGCGCTACGCCTGCGATCGCGTCGAGGTGAGTGGGAGGGGGCGCGAGCGCCGGCCCATCGGCCTCAATTGAGCTCGTCGCCCGCGCTTGGCGGCCCCAGATTTCACCAACCTTCCATCGACGCGCACATTTACTCTGCTCCAGGATCCCCCGGGGCAGGTCCGGCGAGCGCTGAACGACCAGAGTATGAGTGGGCAGCCAGGCGGCCGGCGGAGGAGCCAACCCCAACGCCGCGCACGAGCGACGCAGCCGCCGGGGAGCCGGAGCAGCGCAAGGGTGAGGTGGTCGCGGAGGAGAAGCTCGGGATAGAGGTCGAGCACGGGGCAACGCTCGAACCGGGCCCCGCCGCTCCATTTACGATCAGCTCCCCGGCCGCCGGCCAGCCACAGATGGTCCGACGGCGGCGCGGCGGCCTTATCGGCCGTGTCGGTGCGCTGGCGTCAACAGCGTTGGAGGTCGCTCCGATTGTTGCGCCGCAGGTCGAGCGGTTGCGGACGCTCGGCCGTACCGCGTCGGCAATCGCCGTATCGGCGAGCGAATCGGTCCGCCGCGTCGCCGCCGATTCGCGTTCCGACGAGCGACTTGCCGACCTGGTGCTGAAAAAGGCCGCTCTTTCTCCTGCGATCGTCACCCGCGCCGCGAAAATTGCCGTGGCTCAGGTGCAGAGAACGGACGATGCGGCCATAAGCCGGCGCTTCGAGCAGCTGCGTTCGACTGCCCAGGCTGCATCGGCAACCGTCGCATGGGTCAGCGAGGCTATTCGTGCGGCGGTCAGAGACTCTGGTAGCGGCGAGTCTGGCGCCGGGCACCTAGACCTGGAGGGGCGCTTGGCAGCTTTCCTTTCCGTACCCCTTCGAGGAGCGCACCCGGCAGGATTTGAACCTGCGACCGTCCACTCCGGAGGACACGAGTCCTAACGGTCCATTCCCCGGGAAGACGTGCGCCGGCAGGCGAGCTCGTGTTCCGACCCCAACGGCGAACAGCTCGGGCCGAGCAACATCCGGCGTCGGATACTCGAAAAGGCGGTCGAGTCGCCCGACCGAGGCAAGAAGCCCACCGGTAGCGCGCCCGGCAGGATTTGAACCTGCGACCTTCCGCTCCGGAGGCGGACGCTCTATCCCCTGAGCTACGGGCGCTCTGATCGGGTAGATCGCAAACGAGCTTACCGTGGAGATCGCGATCATCTCGGACACCCACCTGCCGAAGGGGGACCGGAGGCTGCCTGACGGGTGCGTGGCTGCCCTCCGGCGAGCGGACCTGATCGTCCACGCCGGAGACCTCGCGCAGCTGAGCGTGCTGAGCGAGCTGCGGCACCTCGGTGAGGTCGTCGCCGTGCACGGCAATGTCGACGACCAGGCGCTCACGACGGTGCTGCCGGATGCCAGGACGGTGCAGGCCGGCGGCGCGCGGATCGCCGTGCTGCATGACGCCGGAGCCGCGGCCGGACGGCTGGAGCGAATGCGCCGCCGATTTCCGGATGCCGACGCGGCTGTCTTCGGCCACTCACACATCCCGCTGCACGAACGAGCGGCCGACGGCTTTCAAATCTTCAACCCCGGCAGCCCGACGGAGCGACGACGTGCGCCTCGCCACACGATGGGGATCGCACGGGTTGTGCAGGGCGCGGTCGCGTTCGAGCTGATCCCGCTCGACTGACAGACTGACCGCCGGATGGACCTCTCGATCTTCTTCGCCGGCACCGCCGGATCCGCCCCGACCGCCCGGCGTGGGCTTCCCTCGCTGCTCGTTCGCCGGGGCGGTGATCGGATCCTCTTCGACTGCGGGGAGGGGACCCAGCGCCAACTCGTCGCCTCGGTCGGGCTGGTCGAGATGAGCGAGATCTTCCTCACGCATTACCACGCCGACCACTGGCTCGGTCTACCAGGGATGCTGAAGACATTCGATCTGCGCGGCCGGGAACGGCCACTGGCGATCCACGGGCCCCCCGGCCTCCGCGAGCTGTTGACGCTGGCGATGAGGACCGCCGGACGGGTGAAGTTCGAGCTGCAGCTGGTCGAGCTGGCGGGCGGCGAGGTGCTCGAGCGTGACGGCTACAAGATCGCCGCAGTCGAGGTAGCGCACCGCGTGCCGGCGTTCGGATACGTGCTGTTCGAAGACGCGCGCCCAGGCGTGTTCGATGTCGAGGCGGCGACCAGTTTGGGTCTGAAGCCCGGACCCGAGTTCGGCCGTGTCCAGCGTGGCGAGACCGTGCGAGGAGTCACCCCGGAGCAGCTCCTCGGCCCGCCCCGCGCAGGTCGCAAGCTCGTGATCTCAGGCGATACAGCTCCCTGCGACGCGCTGCGGATCGCCGCACACGGCGCCGACCTACTCGTCCACGAGGCGACCTTCGCGAACGACGAGGCCGACCGGGCGCGCGAGACCGGGCACTCGACCGCCGGGCAGGCCGCGGCAGTGGCCCGCGATGCCGAGGTGCGGATGCTGGCGCTCGACCACCTATCGATGCGCCACCCCGCGCGAACGCTCCGCGACGAGGCGCGCGCGGTGTTCGAGCCGACCGTGCTGCCGCGTGACTACGACACGATCGAGATCCCCTTCCCCGAGCGCGGGGAGCCCGAGCTCGTACGCTGGGATGCCCGCGAAGCGGCGTTGACGCAGGAGCGCACCGCGTCCGAGACCGCGGGCTGAGCGCGCCGGCGCAGAGTCGCTGCACACGCCTCGCCTCACTGGCGAGCGCATGCGCTCCGATCATGCAGCCGAACTGACGGCGCTGCTCCTCGATCCCGCGGTCATAAGGGGCTGTGGCCGCGTCGTGCTCTACCGCCGGCTGCGCGAGTCGTGACGGGGGGTTGGCCGAGAAACGCGTCCGTAGCGGACGTTTCTCAGCCAACGTCCATGCGTTTCATCAACCAGCTCTGCCGAGCTCCCCAAAGCCCGCCGTCCCCGTTGCTATGTTCCGATTGTCAGCCCCTTTAACCCTGTCCTGAGAGACGGGAAGGAGCACGTTGCCAGCCGCCACGGTCGTTCTCGACCACGATGACATGCGCCGCACCCTGGTGCGGATCGCTCACGAGATCGTCGAGAAGAATGCGGATGGGGCGATTGCGCTGGTCGGGATCCAGCGCCGCGGGGCGCACCTTGCCAAGCGGCTTCACGCGCTGACCAGCGAGCTGCTCGAGCCGGCGGTTCCGCTCGGGACGGTGGACATCTCCTTCTACCGCGACGATTTCGCGCTCCGGGCGGGTGGGTCCGCATCCCCGGTGGTGCATGCGACCGAGCTCGAGTTCTCGGTCGACGGCCGGACGATCGTGATCGTCGACGACGTGCTCTACACCGGGCGGACGGTGCGCGCCGCGATCGACGAGGTGTTCGACTTCGGCCGCCCGGCGCGCGTGCAGCTCGCCGTCCTGGTCGACCGCGGCCACCGGGAGCTGCCGATCCGTCCGGACTACGTCGGCAAGAACATCCCCACCTCGCAGGAGCAGCGGGTCAACGTTCGCGTGCACGAGGTCGACGGTCACGACGAGGTGACGATCGGACCTGCGCCCGAGAACCGCAGGCAGGCGGCATGAGCGATCGCATGCCCCGCCACCTGATCTCGATCGACGACCTTGACCGTCCCGGGATCGAGCGGATCCTCGACCGCGCCGAGTCGTTCGCCGAGGTCTCCGGGCGGGAGATCAAGAAGGTGCCCGCCCTGCGTGGGCGCACCGTCGTCAACCTGTTCTACGAGGCCAGCACGCGAACCAGCTCGTCGTTCGAGCTGGCGGCCAAGCGGCTCAGCGCCGACGTGGTCAGCATCCGCTCGGCCGGCTCGAGCGTCGACAAGGGCGAGTCGCTCAAGGACACGATCCACACGCTCTCGGCCTATGACCCGGCGGCGATCGTGATCCGCTCGCCCCACGCCGGTGCCGCTCAGCTCGTCGCCGGCTGGACGCCGGCGGCGGTGATCAACGCCGGCGACGGCAAGCACGAGCACCCGACCCAGGCGCTGCTCGACGTGTTCACGCTCCGGCGCGAGCTCGGAGGCGCACTCGACGGGATCCGGATCTGGATCGTCGGCGACGTCCTGCACTCGCGCGTGGCGCGCTCGAACATCCTCGCCTTCACGCGGATGGGCGCCACGGTCACGGTCTGCGGGCCGCCGACGCTGATTCCGCGCGAGATCGAGGCGCTCGGGTGCGAGGCGACGGCATCACTCGAGCGGCTGCACGAGGCGAAGGTCGTCTACGTGTTGCGGATGCAGAACGAGCGCATGCACGAGTCGTTCGTGCCCTCGCTGCGCGAGTACGCCGAGCGCTATCAGGTCAACGCGGGGCGGCTGGGCCCGGGCCAGCTGCTGATGCATCCCGGCCCGGTCAACCGCGGCGTCGAGCTGTCCGCCGATGCGATCGACTCGCCACAGGCGCTGATCGGCCAGCAGGTCAAGGCCGGCGTGGCCGTGCGGATGGCGGTCCTTTACGAGCTGCTCGTCGGCTCGCCGATGCTGGCGGCGGTGGCCTGATGGGCCACGAGCGGCTGTTCTCGCAGGAGCGGCCGGCGGCCGAGCTGCTGATCCGCGGCGCCCACGTGCTCGACCCGCGCTCGGACATCGACGAGCCCCAGGATGTGCTGATCCGCAACGGCAGGATCGCCGAGCTCGGCCTCGCCGGGTCGCTGGCCGAGCCCGACGACGGCGAGACGATCGACGCCGGCGGCAGGCATCTTTTCCCGGGCTTCGTCGACCCGCACGTTCATCTGCGCACGCCCGGCCAGGAGTACAAGGAGGATCTCGAGACCGGGACCGCCGCCGCCGCGGCCGGCGGGTTCTGCGCGGTGATCGCGATGCCCAACACCGCGCCGGTCGTGGACGAGCCCTCGGTGCTGCGCTCGCTGGTCGGCTTGGCCAGGGCCCAGGCTCGGGTGCCGGTCGGCTTCCTGGCCGCGATCACGCGCGGGCTTCGCGGCCAGGAGATGACCGAGATGGCGGCGCTGCGCGACGCCGGCGCGCTCGGCTTCACCGACGACGGCAAGCCCGTCACGTCGGCCGGGATGCTCCGCCGGGCGCTTCAGTACCAGCGCCTGTGCGGCGGCGTCGTCGCGCTCCACGAGGAGGACCCGGCGCTCTCGGGAGACGGCGTGATGCACGAGGGAGCGGTCTCCGCCCGCCTCGGCCTGGCCGGGATCCCCTCGATCTCGGAGTCGACGATGGTGGCGCGCGACGCAGCCCTCGCCGGTTACGAGAACGCTCGGGTGCACTTCCAGCACCTCTCCGGCGTCGAGTCGGTGGCTGCGCTCAGGGCGGCCAAGGAGGCCGGGATCCAGGTCAGCGGCGAGGCCTCGCCCCACCACCTGACGCTCACCGACGACGTCGTGCGGACACTCGACAGCCGCTTCAAGATGAACCCGCCGCTGCGCAGCGATCGCGACCGCAAGGCGATCGTCCAGGCGCTGGAGAGCGGGCTGATCGACTGTGTCGCCAGCGATCACGCCCCGCACGCGCGCCACGAGAAGGAGGTCCCCTTCGAGCAGGCGGCGATGGGGACGACCGGACTGGAGACGGCGTTCGCCGCGCTGTTCACCTAGCTCGTGATGCCCGGCGAGCTCGAGCTCGAAGTGGTGATCGAGCGGATGACTTCGGGCGCCGAGCTGTACGACCTTCCCACGCCGCGCATCGCCAGGGGAGAGCCGGCCAACCTCTGCCTGATCGACCTCGAGGCGCGGTTCGAGGTCGGCGCCGACGGCTACGCCAGCCGCTCGGACAACTGCTGCTTCCACGGCCGCGTCCTGCACGGACGCGTGCTGCTGACCCTCGCCGCAGGCGCGGTTGCATTCCGGCGGCCGATGCTCGTGCCGGCCACGAGCTCGCGCGCGACTGCGCAGCCGAGCGTCCAAGGCCTCGCCGAGGGACAGGCCAGGGGACCCCAGGGGTGAGCACGCCGAGCGCATACGTCCTGCTCGAGGACGGCATGAGGTTCGACGGGCTGGCGTGCGGCGCCGACGCGCACGCGGTCGGGGAGATCGTTTTCACGACCTCGATGTCGGGTTACCAGGAGGCTGTCAGCGACCCCAGCTACGCCGGGCAGCTGATCGCCTTCACCTACCCGCAGGTCGGCAACTACGGCGTCAGCGCCGACGCGATGGAGTCAGATCGCGTGCACGCACGGGCAGCGATCATGCGCGCGGCGGTCGACCGCGAGGACGCGCCCAGCGCCGAGCAGGGCTGGCTGTCCTGGCTCACCGACTGCGGGGTCCCGGCGATCACCGAGCTCGACACGCGCGCGCTCGTGCGCCACATCCGCGACCAGGGCGCGATGCGCGGCGGGGTGTTCCCGGCGGCCATCTCGGAGGCCGAGGCCCAGCAGCTGATCGCGGCCGAGCCGCCCATGATCGGGCGCGACCTGGCCCGCGAAGTCACGCCCCATAAGGCGATCGTGCTCGAAGGCTTCGGCCCGGGCCCGCGAATCGCGATGATCGACACCGGGGTCAAGCTCTCGATCATCCGCAACCTGCGGGCGCGCGGCGCCACGGTCGAGCTGCATCCGTGCACCGTGCCGGCGGCCCACCTGCTTCAGAACGGATCGGACGCGGTCTTCCTGGCCAACGGCCCGGGGGACCCGGCCGCGCTCGACTATGTCGTCGACACGGTCAGGGCGCTGATCGGACGGCTTCCGGTCTACGGCATCTGCCTCGGCCACCAACTGCTCTGCCGTGCGGTCGGCCTTGAGACCTACAAGCTTCCGTTCGGGCACCACGGGGCCAACCATCCGGTCAAGGACCTGACCACGGGGAGGACCGAGATCACGAGCCAGAACCACGGCTTCGCGGTCCTCGGCCCGAACGGCGAGCGCACGATCGATCGCGACCAGGCAGTGCGCTGGGAGACCGACTTCGGCGCCGCCGAGCTGACGCACATCAACCTCTACGACCGCACGGTCGAAGGACTGATGCTGCGCGACGTGCCCGCCGCGACGGTCCAGTACCACCCCGAGGCGGGTCCGGGTCCGCATGACGCTCTGCACCTGTTCGACCGCTTCGTCGACGAGATCCGCCGGGCCGCCTGATGCCGCGCCGCGACGACATCCACAAGATCCTGCTGCTCGGCTCGGGGCCGATCGTGATCGGCCAGGCGGCCGAGTTCGACTACTCGGGGACCCAGGCTTGCCGCGTGCTGGTGGAGGAGGGCTACGAGGTCGTGCTGGTCAACTCCAACCCGGCGACGATCATGACCGACCCGGAGGTCGCGACGAGCACCTACGTCGAGCCGCTGCTCCCGGGCCCCGTCGCCCAGGTGATCGAGCGCGAGCGCCCCGATGCGCTGCTGCCCACGCTGGGCGGCCAGACGGCGCTCAACCTGGCCAAGGCCCTGCACGAGAACGGCACGCTCGAGCGCTACGGCGTCGAGCTGATCGGCGCCGACTACGAGGCGATCGACCGCGCCGAGGACCGAGAGCGCTTCCGCGAGACGATGACCGCGGCCGGGCTGCGGGTGCCGCGGAGCACGATCGCCCACAGCGTCGAGGAAGCTCGCTCGGCACGAGCCGAGCTGGGGTTGCCATTCATCGTGCGCCCGGCGTTCACGCTCGGCGGCACCGGCGGCGGGGTCGTTCGCACCGAGGCGGACATCGAGCCGATGGTCGGCGCCGGCCTCGCGGCCTCGCCGATTGGTCAGGTGCTGCTCGAGGAGTCGGTGCTCGGATGGGGCGAGTTCGAGCTCGAGGTGATGCGCGACGCCTCGGACAACGTGGTGATCGTGTGCTCGATCGAGAACATCGATCCGATGGGCGTGCACACCGGCGACAGCGTCTGTGTGGCGCCACAGCAGACGCTGACCGACAAGCAGTTCCAGGCGCTGCGCGACCAGGCGATCGCGGTGATCCGCGCGGTCGGCGTCGAGACCGGCGGTTCCAACGTCCAGTTCGCCGTCAACCCGGCGACCGACGAGATCGTGGTGATCGAGATGAACCCGCGGGTCTCGCGCTCGAGCGCGCTGGCCAGCAAGGCGACCGGATTTCCGATCGCCAAGATCGCGGCGCGACTCGCAGTCGGCTACACGCTGCAGGAGATCCCCAACGACATCACCCGCGCCACGCCGGCGAGCTTCGAGCCCGCGATCGACTACTGCGTGGTCAAATGGCCCCGGTTTGCGTTCGAGAAGTTCCCCGGGGCCGAGCCCGACCTGACCACGCACATGAAGTCGGTCGGCGAGGCGATGGCGATCGGCCGGACGTTCAAGCAGGCGTTCGCCAAGGCGCTGCGCTCGCGCGAGCTCGACACCCGAGCCGTCGCGCCGTCCGACGACGAGCGCCTGCTCGAGCTGCTCGAGGTGCCCGGCGCCGAGCGCTACGACCTGCTGCTCGAGGCGCTCCGGCGCGGCGCGTCGATCCCCGAGCTCGAGCGGCGAACCAGCATCGACCCCTGGTTCCTGAACGAGCTCGCGGAACTGGTGGCCGATCCGGAGGCGGCGTTCGCGGGCGAGCGGACGTTCAAGGCGGTCGACACCTGCGCGGCTGAGTTCGCCGCCGAGACGCCTTACTACTACTCGAGCTGGGAGCGCCCCACCGCGGGAGGGCCGGCGCACGAGGTGCAGCGCGGCGAGCGCCCGAGCGTGGTGATCCTCGGTTCGGGTCCGAACCGGATCGGCCAGGGAATCGAGTTCGACTACTGCTGCGTCCACGGGGCGCAGACCGTCCGCGAGCTGGGGCGCGACGCGGTGATGATCAACTGCAACCCGGAGACGGTCTCGACCGACTACGACACCTCGGACCGGCTGTACTTCGAGCCGCTGACACTCGAGGACGTGCTCGCTGTCTGCGAGCTCGAGCAGCCCGAGGGCGTGGTGGTCCAGTTCGGCGGCCAGACGCCGCTGAAGCTCGCGGCCGGGCTCGACGCGGCCGGAGTCCACATCTTCGGTACGAGCATCGACGCGATCGACCTGGCCGAGGACCGCTCGCGGTTCGGGGCGCTGCTGCACCGGCATGGCTACACCGCGCCGCCCTACGCCACCGCGAGCTGTGCCGAGGAGGCGCTCGAGCGAGCTCCCGGAGTCGGCTTCCCGCTGCTGGTGCGTCCGAGCTACGTGCTCGGTGGCCGCGCGATGGAGATCGTCTACAGCGTCGCCGGGCTGACGGGCTACCTCGACCGCGTGGGGGCCGAGCCCGGGACGGCGATCTACCTCGATCGCTTCCTCGAGGATTCGATCGAGGTCGACGTCGACGCCCTGTGCGACGGGGACGAGGTCTGGATCGCTGGGATCATGCAGCACGTCGAGGAGGCCGGGATCCACTCCGGTGACTCGGCCTGCGTGCTGCCGCCGCACGCGCTCGGCGACGAGATGCTGACTCAGATCCGCGAGCAGACGATCGGGATCGCCAGAGCGCTCGGCGTGGTCGGCCTGCTGAACGTCCAGTTCGCGATTCACGGCGACGACGGCCTGCACGTGATCGAGGCCAACCCCCGGGCTTCGAGAACGGTCCCGTTCGTCTCGAAGGCGATCGGGCTTCCGCTCGCCAAGCTGGCCTGCCGGATCATGCTCGGCGAGCGGATCGCGGAGCTCGAGCTGCCGGCAGACCCGACCAACGGCCACGTCTGCGTCAAGGAGGTGGTGCTGCCGTTCGACCGCTTCGCCGGGGCGGACTCGCTGCTCGGTCCCGAGATGCGCTCGACCGGTGAGGTGATGGGGATCGCCACCGACTTCCCGACCGCGTTCGCCAAGGCGCAGGCCGCCGCCGGCGCGAAGCTGCCGGCCGGCGGCACCGTGTTCATCACGGTGGCCGACGGGGACAAGCCGGCGGCGACCGGAATCGCGACCAGCCTGCACGACCTCGGCTTTCAGATCATCGCGACGCGTGGAACCGCGCAGGCGCTGCGGCGGATGGGGATCCCGGCCAAGGAGATCAACAAGATCGGCGAGGGCTCGCCGCACGTGGTCGACTGGATCGAGCGCGGCGACGTAGATCTGGTGATCAACACGCCGGTGGGCACGGGTGCGCGAACCGACGGCTACGAGATCCGCTCGGCCGCCGTCCGGCGGGGGATCCCCTGCGTCACGACGATGGCCGGCGGGATGGCGGCGGCGCGGGCGATCGCCTCCGCCCGCCGAGGCGAGCCCGAGGTCCGCTCGCTGCAGGAGATCCACGCTCACGCCCGAGAAGTGGCCTCGGCGGGGAGCGGGTGAGCGCTGCGCGCGTGACGGCCTCCCGAGTCGAGCGGGTCCGGGCTCCGTTCGGCCGACGGGCGGCGCCGATCACTGCGCGTGAGGTCCACGGCGCCTACGTCGTGCTGCGCTGCGCGGACCCGGAGGGCCCGCGGCCGGAGCCGGGACAGTTCTACATGCTCAGCGCGGCCGAGCGATGGGGGGGAGGGCAGGACGAGCGGCCTTTTCTGCCGCGGGCGTTCAGCGTGATGCTCGCGCCGTCGGACACCGACGAGCTGCACTTCCTGCTCGAGGATGTCGGCCCTGGCACCCACCGGCTCCGTGAGCTGGAGCTCGGCGACGCGTTGCACCTGGTCGGCCCGCTCGGCAACGGCTTCGCACAGCCTCGGGACGGTCGCCGAGCACTGCTGGTCGGAGGCGGGGTCGGGATCGCGCCGCTTGCCATCTGGCAGGAGCAGGGGGAGAAGATCGCCTACGCCAAGCAACCGCTGCTCGGCTTCCGCGACGCCGCGCACGCCGCCGGTGCGCAGCTGCTGGCCGGGGCACTCGTCGCGACCGACGACGGAAGCGTCGGCCATCAGGGGCTGGTCACCGACCTGCTGTCGGCCGAGCTGGACCGAGATCCGCGCGTCGAGGTCTACGCCTGCGGTCCGCCGGGGATGCTCGAGGCCGTCCGTGCGCTCTGCAGCGCGCGCGCCGTCCCGGCCCAGCTGGCACTCGAATCGGGGATGGCGTGCGGCTTCGGAGCGTGCTTTGGCTGCGTGGTACCCACCCGCGGCGGCTACCTGAGGCTGTGCGTCGACGGTCCGGTGCTGGACGCCGCGCAGCTCGAGCGCGTGCAATGAGCGTCGAGTTCTGCGGGATCGAGCTCGAGCATCCGGTGATCAACGCGTCGGGCACTTTCGACGCGATCGCCGCACACCGGGCCTTCGGGGACGAACTGCTCGAGCAGTTCCCGTTCGCGGCGTTCGTCTCGAAGACCGTCACGCTGGCCCCACGGCAGGGCAATCCGCCGCCGCGGCTCTGGGAGCTGGCCGGCGGGATGCTGAACTCAATCGGGCTTCCGAACAAGGGCCTGCGGGGATATCTGGCCGAGGACCTGCCGCGGCTGGCCGAGCTCCCCGTGCCGCTGATCGTCAACGTGATGGGCTTCGGCCGCGACGAGGTGGCCGAGCTCGTGAGCGCGTTCGCCGAGCGCGAGGAGGTGGCTGCGGTCGAGCTGAACGTGTCATGCCCGAACGTCGAAACGGGCCTGGTGATGGGCGCCGACGAGCGCGAGATCGACCGCCTGCTCCGCCGCGTGAGGCCCCTGACCGACAAGCCACTGGTCGTCAAGCTGACTCCCAACGCCAGCGACGTTCCCGCGGTGGCGCGGGCCGCCGAGGCGGCCGGCGCGAGTGCGCTGTCGCTGATCAACACGATCCGAGGGATGGCCTTCGATCCCCGCTCCGGTGAACCGTGGCTCGGCGGCGTGACCGGCGGCGTCTCGGGTCCGGCGGTCAGAGCCATCGCGCTTGCGCAGGTCCACGCCGTCTGCGACGCGGTCGAGATCCCGGTGGTCGGGATGGGCGGGGTGCAGAGCGGGGCGGACGCGGCCGATCTGCTGCTGGCCGGGGCTCGGATCATCGCCGTCGGAACTGAGAGCTTCAGGGACCCGGCCGCGGGCCTGCGCGTCGCCTCAGAGTTGAGTCAGCTTGGCGCAAATGGCGGTAATCCGGCGCTTCGCGGAGGGGTTCTCGGACCAGCGTCTGGCGGCAGCTGACGAAAGTTGCCCACAGCTGATAAAAGGCCCTGCAAACGCCGCCTATTCCCGCAACCAGGCTCGACATCGCTGAACCTCAGGTTGAGGTGTAGTCGAATATGGGGGGTTGGCCTTGATCACCCAGCCGCAGGATGTATAGTCGCCGCCGATGCCGCCGGTGAGTGAATCGCTCTCCAAGCCCTTGGCGGCGCCGGAGCGGTCGCTTGTCCAGAGGATGGAAGCGCTCCAGCGCGCCAACGACATTCGTACCCGTCGCGCGCAGCTCAAGCGCGATCTGAAGGCCGGGCGCCAGCCGATCCACGAGCTGCTGCTCCACCCGCCGGACTACCTTCAGACGGCGAAGGTGTTCGATCTGCTGCTCGCCGTGCCCAAGTACGGGCGCGTCAAGGTCAACAAGATCCTGTCTCAGTGCAGGATCTCCCCGAGCAAGACGCTCGGCGGGCTCTCCGAGCGCCAGCGCGGCGAGCTCGTCGCGCTGATGCGCCGCCGCTGACCCAGCTGGCTCGCCCCCGACCGTGGCGAGGGTGTTCGTGATCACCGGACCGTCCGGGGTCGGCAAGGGCACGCTGATCCGCGGGCTGCTCTCACGCGTGCCGGAGCTCGAGCTGTCGGTCTCGGCGACGACGCGCGCGCCGCGAGCCGGCGAGCAAGACGGCGTCGACTACCACTTCATGACCCCCGAGGAGTTCGCTCGCCACGAGCAGGCCGGCAACTTCGTCGAGCACGCGAACTACTCAGGTAGCAGCTACGGCACGCTGCGCTCGGAGCTCGAACGCGGCCTGGCGCGCGGCGTCCCGGTCGTGCTCGAGATCGAGGTCCAGGGCGCGCGCCAGGTTCGAAGCGCGATGCCGGATGCGGTTGCGGTGTTCATCGCCCCGCCATCGGCCGATGCGCTGCGGACGCGACTGATCGGGCGCGGCACCGATGAGCCCGAGCAGATCGCCGAGCGGATGCGAACCGCTGAGCGCGAGCTGGAGGCAAGAGCGGAGTTCTCCTACGTGGTCGTCAACGACCGGCTCGAGGACGCCACCGAGGAGCTCACGGACATTGTCCGGACGGCGCTGGCGGACGGGGATCAACGTGACGCTAACCTTGGTCGCCCCGACGAACAAGGACGCTCTCTTTGATCTCTCCCCGCATCGACAAGCTGCTCGAACATGTCGACTCCGACTACGCGAGCGTGCTGGTGGCCGCCAAGCGTGCCCGCCAGATTAACTCGTACTACCACAACCTCGGTGAGGGCACGTTCGACGAGTTTCCGCCGCCGATGGTCGACACGCGCTCGAAGAACTACCTGACGATTGCGCTCGAAGAGGTCGCTCAGGGCAAGCTGAAGTATCACTACCGGTAGGGCCCGGGCTCCGGTGATCCGTTGCTCGTGGACGTGAGCAGGGGTTAGGAGCATCGTGTCTCGTTTGCTGCTCGGCGTGAGCGGCGGGATCGCGGCCTACAAGGCCGTCGAGACCGCGCGGTTGGCGATCAGGGCCGGCCACGCGGTCCGGGTGATCCAGACCCCGACCAGCCGGCGGTTCGTGGGTCCGGCGACATTCGAAGGGATCACAGGCGCGCCGGTCCTGAGCCGGGAATTCGATCCCGATCCGATGCGGGGGGCCTATCCCGGTGAACCGCTCCCCGACCGTGCCCCGATCAGCCACCTCGGGCTGGTCGAGCGCGCCGAGGCGTATCTGATCGCGCCGGCGAGCGCCAACACCCTGGCCAAGCTCGCGCACGGCCTGGCCGACAACCTCCTGACCACGGCAGCGCTCGCGGCGGCGTGTCCCGTGGCGGTCGCACCGGCGATGAACAACCGGATGTACCTGAACTCGGCGACGAGCGCGAATCTGGAACTACTCGCCGTCCGCGGGATCACCGTGATCCCCCCGGGCGAGGGCGAGCTCGCCTCGCACGGTGAGCACGGCATCGGCAGGATGGCCGAGCCCGAAGAGCTGCTCGCCGGCTGCGAGGCCCTGCTGGCCGCGCACCGCGGAGACGGCAGCTGGTCCGGCGTCCGTGTGCTGGTCAGCGCCGGTGGAACCCGGGAGCCGATCGACAGCGTCCGCTACATCGGCAACCGCTCGTCGGGTCGGATGGGCTTTGCGCTGGCCGGCGCGGCGGTGCGTCGCGGCGCCGAGGTGACACTGCTCGCCGCCAACGTGTCGCTCGCGCCTCCCCCCGGTGCTCGCGTCGTCAGGGTCGGGAGTGCCGCCGAGCTGCTGCGGGCGTGCGAGCAGGAGTTCGCACACTCCGATGTCCTGCTGATGGCCGCCGCGGTCGCCGACTTCAAGCCCGCGCAACCCGCGGGGGCAAAGCTCAAGAAGGCCGACGGCGTACCGCAGCTCGAGCTCGAGCCGACCGAGGACATCCTCGCCCCGCTGGCCGCAGTCCGGCGCCCCGGCCAACTGGTAGTCGGGTTTGCCGCCGAGCACGGTGAACGCGCTCGCGAATACGCGGCGGGAAAGCTCAAGAGCAAGGGGCTCGACGCGATCGTCGTCAACGACGTCTCGCGGGCAGAGATCGGCTTTGACTCCCAGGAGAACGAGGTCACGATCCTGACGGCAGACGGGTCCGAGCGGCACGTGCCGCGGCTCAGGAAGGACCTCGTCGCCGAGGCGGTCCTAGATGAGGTGGGGGAGCTGCGCTCGAGGAAGGAAAGAACCGATCGAACCCTCAGAACAGACGCCCCTAGCGCCGCAGGCGTCTGACGCTCACGCCGACGTCGCCCGCCGGCTCGCCGCAAACGTGGCGAGAGCGGTCGAGGTCCGGCCGGATACCCTCGATCATGTCCTCGTCGCCCTGCTGGCCGAGGGCCACGTTCTCGTCGAGGACAACCCCGGGGTAGGCAAAACCGCGCTCGCACGTGCGCTGGCCCGCTCGATCGATTGCCAGTTCGCTCGGGTCCAGTGCACCTCGGACCTGCTCCCCGCCGATGTCGTCGGGACGAATGTCTACGACCAGCGCGAGCAGCGATTCGAGTTCCGCCCGGGGCCGGTGTTCGCCAACGTCGTGCTCGTGGACGAGATCAACCGCGCTTCACCGAAGACCCAATCGGGGCTGCTCGAGTGCATGCAGGAGCGATGCGTCACGGTCGACGTCCACACACATGAGCTGGCGAGGCCGTTCATCGTGCTGGCGACGCAGAACCCAATCGAGTACGAGGGCACCTACCCGCTCCCGGAGGCCCAGGTCGACCGTTTCATGATCCGCGTCTCGCTGGGCTATCCGGAGCGATCGGCGGAGGCCGGGATGCTCGCAGCGCACGAGTCCGGGGACCAGGTGCTGGCGCTGACGCCGGTCGCGACCGCAGCCGAGCTGCTCGCCGCGCAGGACGCCGCGGCCAGAGTGATCGCATCGTCCGCGCTGCGGGATTACGTCGTCCGCTTGCTGTGGCGCACGCGCGATGACCCGCGCATCGATCTCGGCGCGAGCCCCCGTGCGGGCCTGATGCTCCTCCGCGCCGCCAAAGCCCGGGCGATGATGCAGGGCCGGGACCACGCCCTCCCCGACGACGTGCAGGCGCTGGCGCTCCCGGTCCTCGCACATCGCCTGGTGGTCGCACCCGAGGCCCCGCGCGCCGCCGCGTCCGAGGTCATCCGGGAAGCCGTGGCCGCGACCCGCGCTTTGTGATGGCGCCCGGCTCGACAGTCTCGCGCGCCGTCGGGGTGTTCCTGGGCGGCGCGCTGTTGACGCTGGTCGCATTGATGTTCGATGCCTCGCCGCTGTTCGTTCCCGGGCTCGCGTTCCTCGTCATCGGCCTGGCCGCGCCGGCTTGGATCTGGTGCAGTGCGCATGGCGCTCGGGCCACGCGAACGCTGTCCGGCGAGCGGATCATCGAGGGCGATCCGCTCGAGGCGACGATCGAGGTGCGCCGCGGATACTTCGGGCTGCCCGGCGCCGAGGTCCTCGATCCGGTTACGGGGGCTCGCGTGTCGCTCAGCGAGCCGCTGTCGCTGATCGCGGGGGGGCGAGTGGCGCGGGTCCGTGTCGTGACCAGCTTCTCGCGCCGAGGCATCCAGATGCTCGAGCCCCCCTCACTTGTCGTCAGTGACCCGCTGGAGCTGGCCCGTACGGTCAGGGTCGCCGCCGGCTCGGCTCAGCAGCTGCTCGTGCTTCCGCGTACCGAGCGCGTGCGCTGGCTGGTCTCGGAGGGCAGCTGGAGCTCGGACAACCCAGATGGCAACGCGCGCTCGGACGCCTTGGCCGCGGTCGACCTCGACGGCCTGCGCCCGTATCGCCCCGGGACGTCGGCCTCTCGCATCCACTGGTCGGCGCTCGCGCGCGGCGCCGGGTTGCTCGAGCGTCGCCTTCAGCCCGACGGCGACATGCGCCCGCTGCTGGTGCTCGACACCCGTGGCTCGGGTGAGGCGGACCAGCTGGACGCCGCCGTTCGGGCTGCGGCTTCGCTGGTGCTCGAGCTGGCCCGCCTCGGCGGCTGCGGCCTGCTGCTCTCCGGCGAGCGGCGGGCGACGACGATCGGCCCGGATCTCGCGACATGGCCGGCTGCGCACGCGCGGCTGGCGATCATCGGCGGCGGTCCCGCCGCCCGCGCGCCCGCGCTGCGCGCCGGCGGCAGCCGTCTCGGCCCTGTCTTCTACGTGACAGCGCAGTCCAACGACCGTCTGCCCTCGCGCGTCGGCAGCCTGACGCACGGGGCTGCGCTGATAGTGCTGCCGATTGCGGGCCTCGACGTGAATCGCCTGCCGGGCTCGAGCGTAAAGATGACTCCGAGCTTTGAAGTCTCGGGCTGCATCGGCTTCCAGCTGCGCTCGCGTGGACGGCACGCGCGGCGCGCGCAACGGACGTGGGCGGCATGAGCGCGACTGCACAGAGCGTCTTCGTCGATGGACGGCGGGGCGTGGCACGGCACGAGCGTGCCGTGGCCGGCACCCGCGAGCGTCCGCTGCTGCGGCTGGCGACGTTCACGGCCCTGGCCGCGTACGCAGTCGTGCGGTGGGCGGAGCTGGTCACCCCAACGCCTGGGTGGCGCCTGGCGGGACTGCTGGCACTGAGCGTCGCGGCCGCCGGCATCGGGCCCTGGCTGCGGAGGCTGAGCGGACCGGCCGCGCTGGTGTTCGGGCTGGCCGTGGTGCTCGCGGCGTTTCCGATCGCCGGGATCCCGCTCAGCTGGGTACGTCACGTACGGATCGCGGTGACCGCCGATGGCATCGGGCAGGGGCTCTCGGCGCTTCCCGGGGTGCTGCTTCCCTACGCCGGGCTCAACGAGTGGGTCAGGGTCGTTGTCCTGCTCGGGGCGGCGGTTCTGCTGCTCGACTCGGCTCTGGTCCTGACCTTCGCTCCGGCGGAGCTCGGCGAGCTGCGGCGCGCATCCGCCGCGCTGCCGCTGGTCGCGCTGGCGATCGTGCCGGCGACGCTGGTTCGTCCGAAGTCGCCCTATCTCCAGGGGCTGCTCCTGTTCGCGCTGCTGGCGGCGTTCATGTGGGGCGAGCGGCTTCGCCGCCCTGCGGCGGCCAGTTCGCTCGGAGTCGCCGCGGCCGCGGCGGCGGTGGCGATGGTGATCGCGCCTGCGCTCGACACGCACCAGGCCTGGTTCAACTACCGCGCCTGGGCGGGCTCGTTCGCCTCCGGCCGAGTCGACAGCTTCAACTGGACCCAGACCTACGGGCCGCTGCGCTGGCCGCGCCACGACCGAGCGGTGCTGCAGGTGCGTGCCAAGACCGGGGATTACTGGAAAGCCGAGAACCTGGAGACGTTCGACGGCATCGCCTGGACCGGCACGGCAGCCGGTCAGCCGGAGGAGCCGATCCTTCCTTCGCCGAGCCTCGCCTCGCTCGAGCGCTGGACGCAGCAGATGACGGTGACGGTGCGCGGCATGAAGACCGTCGACGTGATCGGCGCCGGCACCACCACAAATCCGGTCGACGTTCCCGGGACTGCGCAGCAGGGGGCAAGCCCCGGGACGTGGATCGCCGGTCAGGTGCTCGGTCCGGGCGCCAGCTATCGAGTCACCGCCTACTCCCCGCATCCTTCGACCACCCAGCTGCAGAGCGCAGGCAGCGCCTACCCGGTCGGCGCGCTGGGGAGCTATCTCACGATCGGACTGCCCGGCAAGCAGTTCGCGCTTGGACCGGCGACTGAGGTCAGCTTCCCGTTCTTCCACTCCAGGCCCCCCTTCGCCTACGCCAACTACGTGACGCGCGCCGTCGAGTCCTCGGCCTACGCGGGGGCCTACGCACTGGCCCGCCGGCTCTCCCAGCACGCACGTACGCCTTTCCAGTTCGTCTCGAGCGTCCAGAGCCACCTGGCCCACGGCTTCACCTACAACGAGCGCCCTCCGGTCCGCCGCTACCCGCTGGAGAGCTTCCTGTTCCAGGACCGGCGCGGCTACTGCCAGCAGTTCTCGGGCGCGATGGCGCTGCTCCTGCGCATGGGCGGTCTGCCCGCCCGCGTGGCAGCAGGGTTCACCAGCGGGACCTACAACAGCGCGACCCGAGAGTGGGTCGTCAGCGACCGCGACGCGCACGCCTGGGTTGAGGTGTGGTTCCCCCGCTTCGGCTGGGTGCGGTTCGACCCCACGCCGGCCGTCGCGCCGGCGCGCAGCGGCACTGTCACCGCTCCGCAGCTCAGCGGTGACGTACCCGGCGGCAGTTCTCTGGGCACCGTCAACCAGCACACGGCCGCGACGTCCCGGGTCGTCTCGAGCGCCAAGCACTCGAGCGGCAGCCGTCGCGGCGGCGGAGGCTTCCCGCTGCTGCCGGCGATCGCCGCGATCGCCGCGATCGCGCTGCTGTCGCTCCTGGCCCGAGCCCTCCTGGCGGCGTCCGAGCCCTCGGGCGACGAGCTGGTGCTCGAGCTCGAGCGCGCGCTGGCGCGCTGCGGACGGCCCCTGGCGGGCGGCGTCACCCTGGCCGTGCTCGAGCGGCGCTTTCGCTCCTCACCGGGTGCCGCCGCGTACATCCGCGAGGTTCGCCTGTCGCGGTTCGCCGGCCGCCAGGAGCCACCGAGCGAGAGCGGCCGCCGCGCCCTGCGGGCAACGCTCGGCAACGGGCTCGGACCGGTCGGGCGGCTGCGCGCGCTGTGGGCCCTGCCGCCGCGGATCAAACGCTCCTGACGACCTGACCGAGCGCCTAAACTTCGGCGGCGATGGACGACATCTACGAGCTCTACCGGCGCGGCACCGAGCTGCTCGAGGCGGGTCACCACCACCAGGCGGCGATCCCGCTCTCGCGTGCTCGCGACCTGGCCCCGGACAAGACGTCGATTCGTGAGGCTCTCGGCCGCTCGCTGTTCCACGCGCAGCGCTACGAGCAGGCTGCCCGGGAGTTCGAAGCCGTGATCGAGCGCGCGCCGACGGACGACTTCGCACTGTTCTGCCTCGGTCGCTGCCTGCAGCTCCTCGGCCGCCACGCGGAGGCCCGAAAGCCACTTGCGCTGGCTGCGTGTCTGCAACCGGGACGCCGCGACTACCGCGTCTATCGCGACCGCGCTCGCGCCCGCGCGGCCGACGCGCCCGGGCGCTAGCCACAGGTCACAGGGGCGCCGTCGCGGTGCTACGCTGAGGCAACAGCTTTCGCGCCGGGGGGTCCCCGGCGATGCGGTAAGGAAGTGGGCGCTCGCCCGCTTTTTTTATGAGTTTGATGACGGAGGAGATCGTGAGTGCACTCCAGAACGAGATCGAGGGCAGGCTTGCGCACGTCGCGCCTGACGTCGAGGTGCTGCTTGTGGAAGTCGTCTCCGGCTCGACCCTGCGACTGTTCATCGATCACCCTGAGGGCGTGACGCTCGGCATGTGCGAGCAGGTCACGGGGCACCTGGCCGAGTACCGCGAGCGGTATTCGCTGGAGGTCTCATCGCCAGGGCAGGACCGGCCCCTGACCAAGCCGCAGCACTACACGAGATTCCTCGGCCGGCGCGCCCGTGTTCGCCTGCGCGACGCGCCGTTGGGTCATAAGCAACTGACCGGCGAGCTCGTGGGCGCATCAGAGCGCGATGTCACGATCGCGGCCCCGGAGGGGATCGTAACGATCCCCTACGAGCAGATCGTCCGCTCCAACCTAGTACCTGGAGACTGACCTATGTCAAAGGAGATCGTCGAGGCAATCAGAGGCCTCGCGGCGGAGAAGAACATCTCCCATGAGAAGCTGATGGAGGCGCTCGAGGACGCGCTGCTGTCGGCCTACAAGAAGACGCCGGGCTCGGCGCCCTACGCGAAGGTCGAGATGGACCGCGAGAGCGGCGACTTCGTGGTCTGGGAGCTGAAGATCCCGCCCGAGCTCGAGGAGAAGCTGCTGGTCGAGGCGACCGAGGATCAGCAGCCGGCCGTCGACCCTGAGACGGGCGAGATGCGCGAGCCTCCGGAGCCCGAGATCGACCTCGAGAAGCTCAAGGAATACGAGGACCAGATCGAGACCGAGGACGTGACTCCGCACGACTTCGGGCGGATCGCCGCGCAGACGGCCAAGCAGGTGATCCTGCAGCGAATCCGCGAGGCCGAGCGCGACATGATGTTCGAGGAGTACCGCGACCGCGTCGGCGAGCTGATCACAGGCATCGTCCAGCAGTCCGATTCGCGCTACACGCTCGTGCAGCTGCGCGAGCGCGTTGAGGCGCTGCTGCCCAAGTCAGAGCAGGTTGACGGCGAGCGCTACGACCACTCTCAGCGGATCAAGGCCGTGATCAAAGACGTCTCGAACTCGACCAAGGGCCCGAGCATCATCGTCTCCCGGCGGGATCCGGAGCTGATCAAGTCGCTGTTCGAACTCGAGGTCCCGGAGATCGCCGACGGCCTGGTCGAGATCACCGGCGTGGCGCGCGAGCCCGGCTACCGCTCGAAGATCGCCGTCGTCTCGCACGTCGACGGCGTCGATCCGGTCGGCGCATGTGTGGGCCCGCGAGGTTCCCGGGTGCGGATGGTCGTTTCCGAGCTGCGCGGGGAGAAGATCGACATCATTCCCTACAACGACGAACCGGCTCGATTCGTGGCCAAGGCGCTCTCGCCGGCTCGTGTGCGCGAGGTGCTGGTCGACGACGCCGGCAAGCAGGCGACGGTGATCGTGCCCGACGACCAGCTCTCGCTGGCGATCGGACGCGAGGGCCAGAACGCCCGCCTCGCGGCCCGTCTCACAGGATGGCGGATCGACATCCGCTCCGAAACCGAGTTCGCCGCCGAAGAGGCAGCCAACGGCTACGAGCAGGAGGAGGCGCAGGGTCGCTGCGCCGCGATCCTGACCAATGGTCGGCGTTGTCCGAACGCGGCGCTGCCGGGGTCGCAGTACTGCGGGATCGAGGCCCACCAAGCGCTGGCTGGTCAGCCGACCAACCGCGTCGACGGCGCCCCCGACGGTGACGAGCCGCCGCTCGCCGACGAGGATGGCGCGGAAACGGCCGACGAAGCACAGTCCGCCGCGCTGGATGATTCACGCGCCGCGCCGGTGAGCGAGGCCGGGACCCACGCCGGCGGCGAGCGCGAAGCGGCCTCCTGAGCGATCTACACTGGAGGTCGATGAGAAAACGAGTTCATGAGATCGCCAAAGAGCGCGGTCTTGCCACCAAGGACGTCCTGAGCCAGCTGCAAGCGGCCGGAATCGACGTCAAAGCCGCGTCGTCCTCGGTCGATGAGGAGACTGTCAGACGGGTTCTCGGTAACGGCGCCGGCCCGGCGCCGGCGGTGAAGAAGCCGACCGCGGCTGCCAAGGCGG